>DAHVSZ010000100.1 GCA_027328625.1 Candidatus Paracaedibacteraceae bacterium
GACTAAACTTGTGTAGTACCTATGCCTCTATCAAGGGCTTGTAATGACGCTAAAAGAAAATGTCGGGTGGTAAGGTTAGTGTATAATCTTATTTTTTCTTTAACACACATTAAGGGGTAAAATGCCCTTTTTTTTATGTTTTTTTACCCTCTTGACACTATTTTAAAACTCTGTATGATTATCGTTACATTAATCAAACAGAAGGAGGGTAAAATGGTTCAACTTAATAAAGCAGTTCCTAAAGGGATGATTGTTTACCTAAAAGATTATAAAAAAGAAGTTCCGAAAAAAATTTCTAAATCAGTTTCTTCACTTTTTGAATGTACAAGTCGAGAAGATCGAATTTTTAGAAATGTTTGGTTGTTTTTTGTTATAGGAGTTTTTGCCTTTTCATCAATACTTTGGAAATTTCAAGGAAGCATTTTTGTTGATGATTATCATTTGAGTGATTCAATGATGGTAGGTTATTGGTAGATCTTCACTGTTTTTTGTTTTAATATTTGGCAATTAATAGTTTCTTATAGTTGTAAAAGTATGGCTCCATCATTTGATTACCATATTTTCATATGTCAAAATCAGCGCCCAGAGGGACACGAACGAGGTTGTTGTCTCTCAAAGGGCTCTGATAAACTTTTAAATTATATGAAGGCTCGGTTAAAAGAGTTGGGCGTTGAAAATTTACGCGTCAACAAAGCTGGATGTATGGATCAATGTGAAAAGGGGCCAGCTATGGTTATCTATCCTGAGGGAATATGGTATTGTCCTAAGTCTATTGAAGAGATAGAAGAAATTATCCAAGAACATATTCTAAAAAAGCAAAAAGTGTCAACTCTGTTAATGGGCTAATTTTAAACTATATTAAGTATCTTTTAGGCAAATAAATATCAGCATCGTACGTGACTTTTGCTTAAAAATATAGCATACTCAAAAAATGAGTTTAGATGTTTTTTTTCCCATTGTTGGTATTTACTTAAGCCCCTTTGTCATCCTTGGATTAGGACTTATGGGTGGGTTTGCTTCTGGTATGCTTGGAATTGGTAGTGGAGTTATTATTACACCAGCTTTGATGATGATTGGTGTTCCTCCTTTTTTTGCTGTTTCTACACAATTGAATAATGCAATTGGAACCAATTTAATTGGCTTTTTAGGATACTGGCGGCGAAGAGATGTTGATTTTGGTTTGGCTGGATATTTATTTGTTGGTGGTATCCTTGGAGCCATCATAGAAATGCTTCTTTTGGATTCAATTCCTTCTGATGGTGCTCTATATACCAAAATGGCTATTATTTATGTGGTTGTTCTAGGCAGCCTTGGTATTGCTTTTATTATTCAGAACATTAAGGCTCTTACAAGGAAAAATACTCATCATAAAGCTGTTATGATGCGTCATTGGATGATTTATTTTCCTTGGCACCGTATTTTTATGCGTTCTCGAACTGAAATGAGTATTTTGGTTCCTATTGGTGTGGGTATGATGACAGGGCTTTTAACGTCTACCTTAGGTGGTGGAAATAGTTTGTTTATGATGCCAATTGTAGCTTATTTGATTGGACGTGCAAGTCCAGTTGTAGCTGGAACAACTTTATTAGCAGGGTTTGCCATAACAACAGTTGTAGCACTTGTGCATGGTTTTAAAAGTGAACCCTGTGATATAACTTTGGTGGCCTTACTTTTAATTGGCAGCACAATTGGCTCTCAAATTGGTGTAAAAACAAGCTATGCCATGCCTCGTCCTTATTTGGGTTTACTTGGAGGTTTCGTTATATTATTGATAGGGTCTAAGTTTACTTATGATCTTTTTAAACCACAGATGGATGCAAGTCATATGGCCACGGACACGGTTCTTTCAGGTTCTCCGACTTCAATACAGCTGGAGGCTGCGACACATTGGTTTGCATCATTGTTTACCGAATGGGTGCATCATTCGCTTTTTAGTTATGTAATTATATGTGTGTTGAGTGTTATTCTTGCAGCTATCTTTATAGAGCAACTCTTGCATCGGTTTTTATTTGTTACTGAGCGTCCACAGGCTTAATTTTTAGAAGACGGATGGCCAATGCGTTTAATTCCTCGTGTTATATTCATCTTAGTTTCTGTCTTTTTTATGGGGTGGTTATTTTTTAAACCTGTAAAAAAAACAGAGGAAGAATCCTGTGTGAATATTTATGACTGGTATGGGATGCTAACTCGTGAGATCATCCAGCAGTTCGAAGATGAGACAGGTATTCGTGTTCGTTATGACTTATATGATAACAACGAAGTCCTAGAAGCAAAACTTCTTGCCAGTAATTCTGGCTATGATGTCGTTTTTCCGTCTGCTAGTCCTTATGTATCACGGCAAATTGCTGTTGGAATATATCAGCCTATCAACAAAGCATTGCTGACGAATCTGGGTAAATTAAATCCATTTATTGAAAAGCAAATGCGTTTTATTGACGCAGAAATGAAATATGCGCTGCCTTATTATTGGGGAACATTAGGCATTGCTTTTGATGTGGATAAAATTAGTGCTCTTTTGCCGGGTGTGTCTCAAGATAGTTATGATCTGCTGTTTAATCCTGAAAATTTAAAAAAATTGGCTCCTTATGGTATTAGTTTTTTAGAAGAGGCAATTGATGTTTTTCCCCTTGTTTTAAGCTATCTTGGAAAGTCACGAGATAGTATGAACGCAAATGACCTTGAAGAAGCATATCAGCATTTGTTAAAATTAAGACCTTATATCCGGCGTTTTACTTCTGGTCGATTTATCAATGATCTTGTGATGGGTGACTCTTGTATTGCTCAGGGCTGGTCTGGGGAAGCTCAGCAAGCAGAGCAAGAAGCCAAAGATGTGGGTCGCAATATTAAATATATTATTCCAAAAGAAGGAAGTACTTTATGGATTGATTGTATTGCGATTCCTGTTGGAGCGCCTCATCCGCGGAATGCTCACATTTTTATCAATTTTCTTTTGCGGCCAGATATAAGTGCAAAAATCACTAATCAAACTAAAATCCCAACAGTTGTTCAAGAGGGATATAAATTGATTGATGCTCACATTAGAAATAATCCAAATATTTTTCCGTCAAAAGAAGTTATGGCAAAGCTTTATTTGGATAAGCCACAAGTTGATGAGAAAAGTATATACTATGATAGACTCAGGACAAGGGCCTGGGCCAAAGTTCGTTTGAACCGCTAGAATTTTAGGATTTGCAATGCCTCCATTGACCCAACCCATGCGTAAATTAGAATCTTGGCAAGATCCACAAGCTAAGCCTTATATTCAGATTGAAAACATCAGTAAAAATTATGGTTCAACTCAAGCGGTTCGTGGAGTTTCCTTATCTATCTACAAAGGGGAGCTTTTTTCATTACTTGGTGGATCTGGATGTGGTAAGACAACTCTTCTCAGATTGTTGGCAGGATTTGAAAAGCCAACTTCTGGACGGATTTTAATTGATGGTGAGGATATTACAAATTGGCCAGCTTATCAGCGGCCAGTCAATATGATGTTTCAATCTTATGCTTTATTTCCCCACATGACAGTTTATCAAAATATTGCCTTTGGACTAAAACAAGAAAAATTAAATAAGGCTGAGATTCATGAACGTGTTCAAGGAGGGCTAGAGCTTGTCCAGATGCTTTCTTATGCCAATCGCAAACCTCATCAGCTTTCAGGCGGTCAACGTCAACGAGTTGCTCTTGTTCGAAGCCTCGTCAAACAACCTAAGTTATTGCTTTTGGATGAGCCTTTAGCAGCCCTTGATAAAAAGCTTCGCGAACAAACACAGTTCGAGCTAGTCAATATTCAAGAGCGTGTAGGAATTACCTTTATTTTGGTAACACACGATCAAGAGGAAGCGATGACTATGTCAACTCGTATGGCCATTATGGAAGAGGGAAAAATACGCCAAATTGGTGTTCCGCATGATGTGTATGAATTCCCATCTTCGCGTTATGTGGCTGAATTTATTGGTAGTAACAATATATTTGAAGGCATTGTCACCGAAGATGAACCGGATCATGTCCTGATTGAATCAAAGGATGCTGGTTGTCTGCTATATGCAACGCAGGCAGGTGCAGTGCCAATAGGTTCACAAGTTGTCGTGGCCATTCGCCCTGAGAAAACCATGATCTCAACAACGGCACCTGAAGGTAATCGCAACTGCACGAAAGGTGTGGTGCGTGATATTGCTTATTTGGGTGACATGTCTATCTACTATGTTCAGCTTGAGTCAGGTAAGGTGATCCAATCAGCATTGCCCAATCTTTTGCGTTTATCAGAGCGTGATGTAAAATGGGATGACGAAGTTTATTTGTACTGGCGTGCAGAAAATAGCGTGGTGCTAGCAACATGATGGATGTCAATTTTTTTGCAACCTCTTGGCAACAAGGGCAAGAAAAGCTTCAAATCTTATACAACAAAACCAAAAAGTCTCAGCATTGGATAGTTGTTTTTGCACCTTATGCTTGGCTTTTTTTATTTTTTTTGGTGCCATTTATTCTGATTGCGAAAATCAGCTTTTCAAGTGCTCATATTGGTATACCGCCTTTTTCGTCCATCTTTGAATGGTCAGATAACCATGTTCTTCAGATGCGATTTAATTTTACCAATTACCTTGCTTTGATACAGGATTCGTTTTACGGAGAGGCATTTGCGTCGTCTTTAAAAATTGCAGGTTCTTCGACGTTTTTTTGTTTAATTTTAGGCTATATGATGGCCTATGGTATTAGCCGAGCGAGTGAGAAGTGGCGGACGATATTATTATTGCTGGTTATTTTACCTTTTTGGACTTCGTTTTTGATTCGTGTTTATGCCTGGATGAGTTTGCTGAGTACGCAAGGATTAATTAATTCTTTGTTGCTAAAAGTTGGCCTCATTTCAACACCTCTTCAGCTTTTGGATAATTCATATGCGGTTAGCATCGGCATCGTTTATTGTTATTTACCTTTTATGATTTTACCCATTTATTCAACTTTAGAAAAACTGGATCCCGTTTACATCGAAGCTGCCTTTGATTTAGGTTGCACACCATGGCGCTCTTTTTGGAAAATAACTGTGCCTTTATCAAAGCCTGGAATTATTGCCGGCTGCATTTTAGTATTTATTCCAGCCATTGGTGAATTTGTTATACCTGAGATTTTGGGTGGTCCTGATACATTGATGATTGGACGCGCCTTATGGTGGGAATTTTTTAACAACCGAGATTGGCCACTTGCTTGTGCTTTGGCAGTTGCTATTGTTTTAATTTTCGTAGCACCCATCATGTACTTTCAACGAAAGCAAATCCAAACTTTGGAAGAGGAAAGAGAATGAGACGAACTTCTTATTCAGGAACGGCTGCTCTCATTGCAGGGTATATTTTTCTGTATTTACCCATATTTTTCCTCATTCTATTTTCTTTTAATGAATCTCGTTTGCCTGGTATTTGGGCCGGGTTTTCAACCAAGTGGTATCATCTTTTATTTAAAAATGAAGATCTTATTGCTGCAGTTCTAACAAGCTTTCAAATTGCTTCGATGACGGCAACCGGAGCAGTGATTTTGGGAACCCTTGCCGCTGTATCAATGGTGCGCTTTGGCTTATTTCGGGGACGCACGCTTTTTGGTGGGATGATTTCAGCACCTTTGGTAATGCCTGAGGTGATCACTGGTCTAGCTTTATTATTAATGTTTGTTAGCTTTGAAAGGTTAATCGGCTGGCCATCAGAGCGGGGAATGATGACAGTGACAATTGCTCATATCACCTTAGCCATGGCTTATGTTTATTTGATTGTGCAAGCGAGGTTACGGGATTTTGATCAATCATTGGAAGAAGCAGCGCAAGATTTGGGCGCACGTCCAGTAAAGGTTTTTTTTCGAATTACGCTTCCCCTGATTGCCCCTGCATTATTGGCTGGATGGCTTTTGGCGTTTGCTTTGTCTTTGGATGATGTTGTGATTGCTAGCTTTTTGTCAGGGCCAGGGGCGACTACACTTCCCATTTTGATTTTCTCAAGCTTGCGCCTTGGCATTACGCCAGAAATTAATGCTTTGGCCGCCATTATTGTTGGTATTGTCAGCGTGGGAGTTACGATTGCGGGCATTATTATGATGAGGAAGAAGGGGTAGTTTTCTTTATTCTCCTTATCTGGATTTTCTTCCAAAGCTCAGGGTGATAAACACTAAATTTTAAGTAGTCTTTTGTATAGGTGGAGAGATGTTAAAACAATTTCTATAAGGAATTTCATCCATTTTATATGTATCCAAAACGCATTGGGCTAGATTTTCGAAATATTTCATATAATAGACCATTTTATCTTGCACAAATTCATCTTTCCATCTAGAAGATTCTTTTAAAGCTGCAGCATCATATATAGTATTTTTGATTACATGTGTTTCCCATACCTTTGATGAAAATCCAGTTGGCGGCAGCTTTAAATTTTCTAACTCTTGAGGAAACATAAGCTTTTTGTGAGTAAATTTCATGTCGATAACAATCATTAATCTTTCCAAATCTAAATAGCCACCGTACCATCTATGAAATTCCACAAGATCATAAATATCTTTGGCCATTTTATTTACTTGTTTATCAAGCTCTTTATCATTTTTTTCAATAATTGCATTTTTATATTTATTATTTCTTTCCACAATTGTTCTAAGTTTTTCTGCATAGATTTCTTGAATAGAGTAGCATTTGATGTGAGGTTTAGTATCCCACCACGGAACTATCATTTCTTCTCCAGAGATGAAATCACAAATTTTTTCTTTGTTATTTCCTTCTATTTTAACCCGAGTTGCGTTTAAGGATTGAGAAGAAGGATGTTTTGTAAAGAAGGTTTATCGTCTCTAAGTTGGTAATTAATGAGCCCCGCAATAAGATGAACAAAGGCATTAAGAGGGTTTCTATGTCTGGAATGGATGAGAGTATTCAAAGCCTTCAAAGATGAAAAAATCGTTTCAATAAAAGACCGACGCATTAACATCAGCTTTTCTGTTGT
>DAHVSZ010000101.1 GCA_027328625.1 Candidatus Paracaedibacteraceae bacterium
TTATAGGCATAATTTTGAAACACTGAAAAGTGTTGATAACCTTTGTGTTAATGCTTTTTAAGCGATTAAACAAGGGACTGAGCGAGTGTTTGTCTCGTGGTGGTGGAGGCGGAGGTCATGCACAGTTGGGGATCGTACGGAGGTCCCATCAGACCTCATCCTATACCTAAAAGTCATCCTAAATGCCTAGGTTTAATCACAGAAATACCACACAAATTTCCCGTCTAATCAGAATCTGTCAATATATTAGCTAATTTCTCCAGTCCAAACAGCCAAGAACTCTAAGCCGCAGACAACATTTGTCTACCTTGTTCAATCACAGCACTATTTCTGAGATCCATTTTTGGTGCTAAATCATCTTTTGCTAAAGCATATAAAAATTCTTCCAGTTGAAAATCATATGTGGTGCGTCCAAATACTGGCAATTTTTTTGATGCAAAATAAGAATTATCAGATTGGATCCTAACAACATCAATACAGCTTGTGCTGTTTGCCATAACTGGGTTAAAGGGATCATAAATTATGAGTCGCCCTTTCTCACCTTCAATTTCAATATGCGAATTAAGCTCTTTATCTTTTAAGCTGACATCAAATGAAAATTCACCTTCATGATTAGGTACCTTCAGGATTCCTTTACAAAATACATCGGCTGCACCTTCATCAATTCTCTCAGCATTAATATTCTGAAAACTTAAAGGCATATCTATTATGTGCTGAATAAAATGAATGCAATAACAACCCATATGCATAAATGCTCCTCCCATCAAGCTTGGCTGATAGCGAATATCACCATCTGGAGGGAGGGAAAAACCCAGCTTCATAGAAACTTTTTCAATTTTACCAAGCTTCCCTTCACGTAAATCTTCCATCACACTTTTAACAAATGGATGATACGAATAATGAAGAGCTTCCATCAACAGCAAGCCTTTTTTTTCAGCTAATCTGGCTAACCTTCTGGCATCATCTTGTGTTGGCGATAAGGGCTTTTCACACAGAACATGCTTACCATAGGTTAATGCTTTCTCAACCCAGGGTACATGCAAAGCATTTGGTGTTGAGATATAAACGGCATCAATTGACTCATCTTCTAATAGTCTTTCATAACCTTCATAAGCATGAGGGACGCGAAATTTTTTTGCAAAAGCTTCTGCTCGGGCTTGATCGCGAGAAGCAACAGCCATTATTTTAACGTCTTCACGCTTTTTCGCAGGCAACAAAATTGCGTTTTGGTTTATTTTTGCAGTAGAGAGTATTCCTAAATTCAGCATTTTTTCACTAAAATTTAAAAAAATTTTAAATTATGCATGAATTTGTAGCGCAATATGTTGCTATGCGCAAGAGGAATTACTACTAATTAAAATACGCATAGATGGAAGTTTTTCTACTGGATCTAAGTCTGAAAATGAACAATAGGGCCAAATTTAGGAAAAAATATTATTTTTGGTTTCCCCTAAAAATTGAAAATTAGAATAATTTCAACTAAAAATTGAAAATTTTTGAGATTAAAAAAATATCGTTTAAAATCAAAAGATTGAAAAGTGTCGGTTAAAATACTGACATATATTGTTATCATCAACCTATGGACGATATTGTTCAATCGTGTTTTCTAGGTTGTCCATGTCTTTTCCAATAACATATGTTCTATACCTCTTTATTGATCTCATTCTTTACAAGCTTCTGAAAATTCTTTGTGCAATAAAAAACTTTACAAAAGATAATTATTCCTTTAACGAATCAAACAAAGTTAGATATTTTAAGATTTTTAAGCGGAGGGTTACGATGAGTACAAGTAGCCAGCGAAGTAAGAATTTAACTTTTAAAATTTTATCTTACTATAAGGTTGATAAAAATCTGAATGGGATATCAAAATCACTTGATTCTTATTTTTCATGTCTAAGTGGACGCCACATTCACAAAATGACCATTCCTTTAAAGGTTAATGCAAAGCTAAAAGGAAAGTTAAAGAAGAAAGCTTAAAATATGCTTCTTTAATTATTCCTAAATAGAAAATTAGTATCTCAAAAAATTGGACTAACTCATTTGTCCAAACGTTTAACTTCGGTTCTTGATAAGTTCTGGTAAGTTGAACCAAGATGGAGAAAATTAATTGTATACCTTGCCAATTTACTTTTATTGATTAAGTTTTTGTATATTCTAAATGCAAATATATACAATTTTTAAATAAAAGAAATATAAAGCATAATAGCTAAATAAAAAAATCTAATGACTAACTCTCGATAGTAATTTTCAGGCCAACTTAGGTTTCCATTTTTAGTACTAATTTTCTTTTGCATGTCACATCCTTTAGCTTGTTAAAAGTAATACAAAAAAAGAGAGGGAGATTTTTGGCAGTGCTTATTTTATTCTTAATAAGTTATTTGTCTGCATTATAAACTGGTTTATCTCCGAACGCATTATGTTATATCCATTTATTAGCCAATTAATATCATGATATAAGACATTAGTAAATATTATTTAATGCAACAGTTTCTTGTTATTAGGTCTGTGAAGTATGATGTTTTCTAGTTTCTTTCCTTTTTGGAGAAAAAGATAAGCAAATTCACTTGGATTGTGAATCATGTAAACAAAATCTATAATCCACACGTTTTCCTAATCATTTAATAGAAATCAGAATGGATATTTTTCATGAGATTCTTTTATCTCATTTTCGTCATACACAACGTACACTTTTTCCTCTTGCTCGCATGCATCTATGCAAAGACCAGTTAAATGCACTTGGTAAGCAGTATAAGCTTGCCAATAAGAAGATGTAATCATTAAGATATAAAGAACTAACTTTTTAGTTTAGTGTGCTCTTACTTCTTCATCTTTAAAATTTGTCGGGTGTAAGAATAGATAGACAATTTTATGGAAATATTAAATATATCGTGTAGATATTATCTTTTAATTTTTAATTAACGCGTACTCTAATGAAAAATATTATCTTCTTATTACTAAGTATTTTGGTTTTCAGGAATTCTGCTCACTCAACTACTCCCTCTTTGGGAGAATCAGAAGTATTATTGGTTTTTGCTAAGCACATGCCATTAGTTTTACAGCATAAAGAAAAAAGAACTTATTTGACCTTATCAGCGAATGAGCAAGAACTTTTTCCTGAAAAAATACGTGTTACTTTTTCAAGTGTACAAAAGAAACTTGAAGACTCCAGTACCGAATTATTGAGTTAATAAATGCTCAAGAGGGTTGTTAAGACATCAGGAAAGAAATTTGCTTGAACAATCTCAGAATCAAACAGGGAAAACTCTAACAGCGACTCAAACAGACATTGAAAAAACAGTTCGTCGTATCCATGATGTTACCTGGAACATAAAGCGTCTGGAAAGAAATATATTGTTGTTAAAAGCTATTCTCACTCGAAATAACGACGAGACTACTCAAAAAGCAATTCAATACGTAACGCATGAAAGGCTCTTAAGGTCTGTACAGAAAAAAGAACCTGAATTTTGGCAAAGGTTGTCAACTGAATGGTCACAAGAAAAAATTGAAGAGATATTGGAAAACTTGTTACCGACAAAGGATTGATTGTTATACCCAATGAAAATGAAGATGCCTGTTTTATATTTACCACTTTTTGTTAGTTTTCCTTTGGCTTGACCAAAGCATGGACCCCCCGCCGTGGGGAAACTGAGGGGGTAGGAAATAGACTTTCCCGAGTGCGTGGAGTATAATTAAAAGAGAACGACAAGTATGACTCAATTTTAATTGTTGCTATTAATGATTTGTAGTTTAATGGAAATCAATCTTTTAAGCTTTTAAGTTAGAAAATCAGAAGTAGGATATTTAATATCCTATCATAGCATCCAATTCTTCCCAAAATTTGAGGATAAGTCGCTGGATAACTTTTTTATATGTTTTTGATAAGGCTTAGGGTTTCAATAAAGTGATAAAAAAATAGGCGGCTTGTTATTCAGTCCCAGAGAGGATAAAAGTCGAGTGACAGATAATCCAGAGGAAATACAAATTTTATAATGGCTGGGAGTACAGAAATAATGAAGTCAGAGCCCATCTTTGCGTTTAGCTTTGCCGAGCAGGCATTCGCAGAGAAAATTAGGTGCGCCAGGCGAAGCCTGGGCATTTTTAAAATTTGATATTTTTTATAAAAATAAGTTATAAAAAATATAGAATAGATCTCTTACAAACTAAAATATTTAAGCCGGTATAGAAGAAGCAAGGTAAAATAATTGGCGTCATGGCGAGCAACAAAGTTGCGTGGCCACCATCCAGAAAATACACTAGATCACCACGCTCCTTACGGGGCTCGTGATGACGGCGGTTGTTATCATTTTATATGAGTTTAGCTATAGACTTAAAAGTCAGCGATTTTATCATGCTTTTTTGTAAATAATTTTCAGTTAGATAAATGCTTTAAAGCATCTATAAGGTTTCCCCATAATTTTAATACAATGGATGGATTTGTAGGGGTGTTTTCTAGAAAGACAATATGACCAAGCCCCGCAGACCCTGGGGCTGGTTCAGGTACGACTTTGTCAGTTTTGAGATCAATGGCTATAAGGGCATCTTGATCTGCTTGAGTAATATAGGCTTTGCTTAAAGGTGCATACATACCAATACCTAAAGGTTTCCCATCAACTTTGATAGATGTATCTTCGACTTTATTCTGTAACAAATCAATTTTTGAAACATAAGGTAGTTCTTGGTGCACGATATAGGCATATTTTCTGTCTGGTGTAACGGCAATGCTTGTGGGGGTTTTATATTTTAACTGTATCTTTGTTTTTTGTGTGTTAGTTTTTGTATCAATAACCGATACAGTTCCTTCGCCAAAATTAGTTACGTAAACAGTTCCACCATCTGGATGAACTGCTAACATCACAGGTTTGCAACCAACTTTGATGACAGTTTTCACAGTATTTGTACTAAGATCAATGACGCTAACAGTTGAACTGCCATGATTGACGACATAAGCAGTTTTTCCATCGGGTGCAATAGCGATTGCCCATGGTAAATCGCCAACGCGAATCATTTCAGGGAGCATCGTATCAGTAGTCAAATCAACAATTGAAATACAATTATGACTAACATTAGTGATATATGCTCGTTTTCCTCCAGGGGAAAGAACTATACCCCATGGGCTTGGGCCACAAAAAAGAGAAATGGGTTCTTTTTTGTGATCCACTAAGTCAATAATGCAAAGTTTTTTTGTAATGGATCCTATGATATAAGCTCTCATCCTTTTTTCATCTAAGGCGAGCTCTCTTGGATACTTACTGACCAAGGGATAACTTGAAATAATTTGATGGTTAGAAAGATCGATTGTGTTCAGGGTATTTTTGTCTGGATCAACCGCATAAGCAAAGGGCTCTGCAAAAGTTGGTTGCAAAAGTAAAATGCACCATGCAGAAATTAAGAAGATAAATCGAATCATATTATTTTGATAAATTTAATTAGCTCATATTTTAATTATTTATAGAAATATAAATTAACGCAGCACATTGCGTAAATTACATCATTTTTAGTAAAAAAATAAACAAATTAATCTTTTTTCTTGCTTGAAAAGGATTAATAGCTCTTTTTCACCCACATTACAAGCCAAAACATCTTTTACAAAGGACATCTTATGAGAACTTGGATTCGCTCAATCATGCCTAAGGTATTGAAAACCGGACTGATGCGCCAGAAAGGCATTCTCATTTTTAAATTGGTAAGTTTGCTAGGCTTTAGTTTTACATGTACTTTAGCTGCTGATTTTGCACTCAAGGAAGAAATAAGAAAGCAGGAACACCTCTATTATCAGCGACGCAAGCAAGAACAAAATTCTGTTTTAAATGGGATAATTGATATAGATAAGAAACGTGATTCTATTTTCTATAAAGCAAATATCATTTTTCAAAGTGAAGGAATTAAAACTGCTCGAGGGCAAATAGCAGCTCTTATTATAACTCGACAATTGTTGTCTATATACGAAAGTTATTTGCATTTTGCAACAAATGTTAGAAAAAAAGCGGCATCCAGTTGTCTGATTGATAAAAGTATAGAGGATATAGTGGGATATAATTTACATCTTTTGGAGGATATGCACCACAACCCTCATGCCTATGATCTATTCCAAACAACGTTTGAGGAAATCTATGAAATAAGAAGTTTCTTTAAGTCTTTTCCAAGACTTAAAGGTGTAAAGAAGCCTTAAATAATAATTTTCAAGGTTACTCTTCTCCTATTGAATCTTCCAAATCAAATGGGAAGCAACTACGGAATTGTGCATGGAAATCTGTACAAGTGGTTGAAAGCTGATTGAATCTATTAAGAGGATCATCAGAATCTCCAGGAATACTTTGCAAGTTTAATTTATCTATAGATGATCTTTCAATTCTAGATAAGTTATTATAAAGAGTTGTTAATGTATCTATTGTTTCTATTTCTTCTTCTCTATAACGTTCTGGATTGGTTAGCATTTGTAATAAGGAAATACGATTTCTAATCATTTTTCTGGCAATTGCTCGACCAGAGTCATCTATATTGCCACCTGCAATCATAAGGATGAGTAAAGATGTTTTTCTATAATGATTATTTAATCTTTTCTTTTTTTCTTCAAAAGGAGCTTTGGAAAAATCATCTAATTCTTTAACTGCAAATTCTGTGTTTAAAGGAGTAATTTTCCAATCTTGGAAAATTGTCTCTAGTGGCAAATCATATGTGCTAGAACTCGCAATAGGAGGAACTTTCCAATCTGAATCTTCATCATCAATTTCAATTATTTGAGATGATTGCACTGTGTGTACAAAGAATAGGATTAAACAGAAGATTATTGTTTTAAAATTTGACATATATATTCTTCGAAATTTCACATTGAATTATTGTTACAATAAAACATTAATTATTAACATAATATTAATATTTAAACGGGGCTATGCAGTTGACTCCCCTACCTACTAGATGTAGTGATTATGGTTTTTGCCGTAACGGGAGAAATCTCTAG
>DAHVSZ010000102.1 GCA_027328625.1 Candidatus Paracaedibacteraceae bacterium
GGAACGAGCGAGTGTTGTTTTGTGGAGGAGGTGGCGGAGGCATTGCACTTTTTTGGGTCGAACGGAGGCCCAAAAAAACAGAAACCTATATCCAAAATGACCTTTTTTGATCCCTTTTCATCTCTCTTCAGAACTTCTATAAATCTTGTTACAAAACCTAATTTCAAAACGTAACATTAAACCTGTCCTAAGCTTTTTACCTTAGCTTTTGGATGAACTTCATTTTGGGACATAATAATGGTCGCAGGTCTGATACGTTCAAGAATAGACCGTACAAAGGGACGGACTAATGCACTTGTAACCAAAATAGGCGATTCACCTAACATTGACATCTTATCGTAAACTTGACGAACACGGTTGATGAACTCTTGGATTTGACTTGGTGCCATTGCCAACTGTTTATTGTCGGTATCGCCCACAAGTGAATCAGCAATTTGTTGTTCCCATGTGGAAGATAGACTAACCATATTTAACATTCCCCCATCATCAGCATTAGCAAAAGTGATTTGTCGTGATAAACGCAGACGCACATGTTCAGTAATAATTGATAGATTTCTTGAAAATGAGGTGGCTTCAGAAATTCCTTCTAAAATCGTTGAAAGATCCCGAATTGAAACACGTTCGCTAACCAAGTTCTGAAGAATTCTTTGAATTCCACCAACAGTTATTTGTCCTGGAACCATGTCATTAAGCAGTCTTTTATAAGCTTCAGACATATTATCTAATAGTTTTTGTACATCAGCATAAGTTAAAAGATCTGATATATTGTCTTTTATAACTTCAGAAAGATGTGTCGATAGTACAGTTGCTGGTTCAACAACTGTATAATTAAGTGCAATGGCTTCAGAACGTTGCTCTTCGCGTATCCACATTGCTGGAAGGCCAAAGCTTGGCTCTCGCGTTTCCTCACCTTGAATTTGAATTGGCTTTGCATGAGAATCCATAATTAAAAGTTGACCTGGTCTAAGATCTCCATGTCCGGCCTCTAACTCTTTAATGCGAATAACATATTGGTTAGGTTCAAGTTGAATGTTATCTTGGAGTCTCACAGATGGTAAAATAACACCAAGATCAGTTGCCAATTGGTGACGTAAATGTTTAATAAGATCAGTTAATTTTTGACCATGTTCTTGATTTAATAGAGTTAATAACCCATAACCAAGTTCCAAGCGAATCGAATCAATTTGAGGCGCACTTGAAAGAATATCAGAAGAAGGTGTTGTTCCTCCAAAAGGCGAAGTAGTAGCTCCTTCTTGATTATTTGTTTCAAGCTTAGATTCCATATTTTCTGCTTGTTGTTGTAAAGTCCCTTTTTGTTTAGAAAGAAACCAAGCAGATCCACCTGTAATGCTAGCCAAAAGAAAAAAGGGGAAAATAGGTATACCTGGCAAAAGCCCCATTGCTCCAATTAAAGAAGCACTCATACCAAGAGCTGCTGGAGATGCGCTTAATTGACTAAATAGTGCTTTATCAGTTGCACCCTCTATGCCAGCTTTCGAGACAAGTAAACCAGCTGCCATTGAAACAATTAGTGCTGGAATCTGTGTGACAAGCCCATCGCCTACAGTTAGCAATGTATAAAAGTGTGAAGCCTCTAAAAAGGTGAGATTATTTTGAACAACCCCAATAATCACACCACCCACAATATTAATAAAAGTAATTAAAAGACCAGCAACTGCATCTCCTCTAACAAATTTAGCCGCACCATCCATGGCTCCATAAAAATTACTTTCTGATTCAAGTTCTTTTCTCCTTTTACGCGCGGTTGCTTCATCTATAAGTCCAGCTGATAAATCAGCATCAATCGCCATTTGTTTACCAGGCATAGCATCCAAACTAAAGCGAGCAGATACTTCGGCAATACGACCCGAACCCTTGGTTATTACGACAAAGTTCACGATCACCAAAATTGCAAAGACAATAAGTCCAATAATAAAATTTCCGCCCATGACAAAATGACCAAAAGCTTCAATAACTTTTCCTGCTGCCTGAGGGCCTTCATGTCCATGAGATAGGATAAGGCGTGTTGTTGCAACATTTAAAGAAAGTCGAATCATCGTTGAAACAAGCAAAACAGTTGGAAAAGCACTAAAGTCCAGTGGTTTTTCAATGAACAAAGATGTCATTAAGATCATAAAAGAAAAAGTGATAGAAATTGCAAGACACATGTCCATCAAGACACGTGGCATTGGCATGATCAAAATGGCCATAACAATAATCAAACCAAAAGCAAAAGCGATATCTGTACGTTTGAGTATTGAATCCCAAGAAATAGAAGTGCCAAGAATCATGGTTTCATTATTTGTCATTCTGAAACTCTACCCTTTTAAAGCATGAGATGGGATGTTAATCCCAGCGTCACTATACTCGCGTAATTTATTACGTAAAGTTCGAATTGAAATTCCCAGAATATTTGCCGCATGTGTACGATTTCCAAGACAATGATTTAATGTACCAAGAATTAATTCCTGCTCAACTTCTGAAACTGTTCGACCAATCAACGTTTCCTTAACTCCAGGATTTGTCGTTGTTTCTTCTTGTGAACACTCTGGCAAACCAAAAAGATCTTCTGCTTCGATTTTTCCATTTTGTGACAAAAGCATTGCTCTGTGAATCGTATTTTCAAGTTCACGAACATTTCCACGCCAACTATAAGACGTTAATTTTTTAAGAGCCTCTTTTGTCAATTCACGCAAAGGCAATCGGTTTAATTCTGCGTATTTCTTTATAAAATGAGCTGATAAGGGAATAATATCCAAAGGCCTTTCTCTTAGTGATGGAAGATGAACATTGATAACGTTAAGGCGAAAATAAAGGTCTTCTCTAAATTCATTATTTCTAACGGCCTCTAACAAATCACGATTAGATGTTGCAATAATTCGAATGTTTATCTTTACAGGAATATTACCACCAACACGATCTATGACTCTTTCTTGGATAGCACGCAGCAATTTTGCTTGTAAGCGTGGATGCATCTCTGTGATTTCATCTAAAAGTAACGTCCCACCATTGGCTTCTTCGAATTTTCCAATTCTTCTGGCAACAGCACCTGTAAAGGCCCCTTTTTCATGGCCAAATAATTCAGACTCTAAAAGATTTTCAGGAATTGCAGCACAATTCAAAGAGATAAAAGGACGAACATTTCGTTTTGATTTTTGGTGAATATAGTTAGCCATTACCTCTTTACCAGTACCTGATTCACCAGTAATAAGCACATTTGCTTCACTTGGAGCAATTTTATCAACCAACTTAATCAATTCAAACATTTTTGGGTCTTGATGAATAAGCGAAGATTCTTGCCTAGCAACAGCACTAAAAACAGCAGCAATTAATTCAGGATCTGGTGGCAGTGAAACATATTCTTTAGCACCTGCTCTAATAGCGTTTCCTGCATCCTTTGGATTTTCAGCTATACCACAAGCGACAACAGGAACAGAAATGCGTTCTTGCTCTAAACTTTTAATAAGCTGACTCACATTTAATTTCAAATCAATTAAGACAATGTCTGCCCCTTTGCCTGAACGAAGACTTTCAAGAGCTTCTTCAACTGTTGTAGCCTGTGCAACTTTAGCTCCCTTTGTTAAGGCAATTTGAGCTGCTGTTGTTGCGTGCCCTTCGAGTATGCCAATTATGAGAACGCGCATTTAAATGCTCCTTATGATCGGTTTGATTTTATTATTTCAGTCATTGTGATACCAAGGCGATCATCGACAACCACTACTTCTCCACGGGCAACCAGACGATTATTCACATAAACATCAATTGCCTCGCCAATACGTCTGTCAAGCTCAACGACAGCTCCACGGCCAAGTTTTAAAAGCTGACTCACAGGCATCGTTGCTCGTCCTAAAACTGCTGAGATCTGAACTGGTACTTCATAAACAGCTTCAAGCTCTTTAGCACTGACATGCGAACCACTTAGCTTTTCATCTTTTTCCATAGCCTGCATAAGCTCTTCTAGAGCTGTATCAACGACTTCAGTTTCTTCTGATGGTATGTTTTCATTGTCACTCATTTGGTTCCTCGTTAGTTTCTTCTTTAATTTCTACTAGCGCTTTTTCATTTATTTCTGCATGAACTTCTTCTGGATTAACATTTTTTTGATTTTCAATAGGTTCTTCAATTGTTGAAATTGTGTTTAGAGAGGTCATTAAAACCTCTTCTATTTTTTGAAGTGTACAAGTTTGACTCCATAACGCTCCACCACCTTGCCATTCGATTTCGCAGTCATATAAACCAAGTTTTGCATCTTGCTCAAAATTCAAAAGCTTACCAAACTTCACAGTTATATCTTCTAAATCGTGCGAAATAATTGGAAGAATTTCTGGATTTAAATGAATGAGTAAAGTTTGTTTTTCAAGAAATGTCGAAAAGATATGGCGTATTATAGCTTCAATTTCTGAAACACCGTGTTTATTGATAAGATTTGGCAAGATCTTCTTGATAATAGTTTTGGTTAAAAGAATAATTTTTTCTGTTGATTGCTTCATGTTCAGTGTATCTTGATCAATAAGCTGAGCAGTTTTTTGAGCCAGAGTTTCAATAAGTGACTGCATTTGTTTTTGATTATCAGTTACAACTTTCTCTTCACCCTGCTTTAGTCCTGCTGTATGTCCCTGCTCAAACCCTTGATTATAACTAACAACTTCAGCTTGTTTAATATCTTCAGCAGAATACAACAATTGAGATGAAGTCCTATTCGTAACAGACTCATCTTTATCAAATAGCATTTTAAATACAATTTGATTGTTCTGTTCTCTCATTGTTTTTCCTTAAAATTACGTTCAAAAGTTTTCAAAAAACCTGCAGAAAGACATAAAACCAATAGTCGAAAATAGGGAGCACTTGAGATATGAGATCCTTCAAATTTTGAAAAATTGGCTTTTTGAAAGGCGAAAAATTTATTAACGATCTGCATAAATCCAACTCCTAATGATGGCAGCTGCTTCTTCAGGGTGCTTATCAATCACTTCTCTAATTTTCTTTGCAGATGAACCTTTTACTCTGTCTTCTATACTATCAATATTAATATATGGTTCCAAAACTGCCTCTGGTTCGTAAGGAAGTGGGGCTGGGGCTGCTATAGACGTTTCATGTGATTGAGGATATTCAACCGGCGCTGGTATAGAGTAATTGTTATTTGAGCGTTGTTGATATTTAACAGCGCCGAAATTTCTATTCAATATCTGTTTAAATAAAGGTCTAAATATTCCAAATATAACGACAAGACCGAGGATCCCCAAAAAACCTAACTGCAATATTCTTGAAACATCCAAATATGAAAGCCATTTAAATGGTTCAACAGGAACAGAAGGATCATCTGGCTCCATAAACTGCAAATTCACAACTTTTACCGTATCACCTCTGTCTTCTTTAAAACCAACTGCTGTTTTAACAAGACTAGTTAATTGTTCCAGTTCAGCACTAGGACGAGGTGCATAGCTTTGTTTTCCATCAGCACCTTTATTGTAAACACCATCAACGAGTACAGCAACAGATAGACGCTTTATAACACCGCTTTCTTTGACATATGTTTTAGTCGTATTAGAAATCTCGTAAGTAATATTCTCTTCTGTCTTTGTTGCTTTATCATTTTGCAAAGCAGTTCCTGATGGTTGAGCACTATTATCAGGAAGAGCGTTTTGAATAGAAACAGTACCAGTCCCACTACTCTCATTTGCTGCGCTTCCTTCTTCAGAAGTTACGCTTGATCTTGCGACCTGTCCATCAGGATTAAACTCAACACTTGTGGATGTAACTTTGTCAAAGTCCATTTCTATGCTGACTTCTGCTCTTATTTTTCCTAACCCTAGTGATTTTTCTAAAAGTGACTCAACTGTTCGCGCTAACCTATTTTCATAATTCTGACGGACATCTTGTTGAGTACTAAATGCATCAGTTGTCTCAATGGATTCTCTTCCTTTAGCCAATAAATTGCCTTTATCATCTATGATTGAAATTTTATCAACTGTAAGCCCTGCAACAGCAGAAGCTGTTAAATGTTGAATAGCTTGCACCTGAGTTGCTGACAATCTTGATGTTCCGCGCATTTTCAAAATAATTGAGGCAGCTGGCTCTTGTTTTTCTTGACTGAATAATTCTCTTTTTGGCAGAACAAGATGAACACGTGCCGAAGCAACACCTTGAATAGTGCGAATAGATTTTGATAATTCACCTTCAAGAGCTCGCAATTGATTGATATCAAGCATTGCACTTGTTGTACCAAGCATGTCACTTTTATCAAAAATTTCATAACCTATTGTTCCACCAGCAGGTAATCCATCTTGCGCCAACTCCATCCTAAGCTTAGCAACTTGATCTTTTGGTACATAAATTTGACTTCCATCCCCCTTAACTTCTATAGGGATATCGGTGGATTTAAGCTTTTCGATGATTTTTCCACCATCAGCTGGATCTAATTCAGTGAAAAGTAAACTCATTTCAGGGGCAGAAGCTCTGATAATGAGATATATAAAAAAGCTAAGAATAGCAATAACCATACCAGCTATTGCTGCTAGACGTGCAAGACCTATGTTTCTTATGAGTCCCTGCAATGATTCCAAGGCTAGTTTCCTATAAAATTTCATTTCTATACCTTAACCATAGAAGAGAAATCTTAAAGAAAGAGTTAACGCACGCGGAATTTTTTACCTAATTAGCAAAGAAAGTGGACTTTTTTGCCTAGTTTGGTTTTATATTCAATAACACTCTAAATATTCACCCATCATCCTTGACCCAATCGGATTATTATCTCAAAAAGTTTTGATGATTCTGAAGCCCATTTTATTATATTCTCATTAGCAGCATTTTAAATAGAACTAAATCAACTTACCACCCGACATTTTCTTTTAGCGTCATTACAAGCCCTTGATAGAGGCATAGGTACTACACAAGTTTAGTCA
>DAHVSZ010000103.1 GCA_027328625.1 Candidatus Paracaedibacteraceae bacterium
AACTAAAACAGGAGTAGCTGATTTTAAAACTGAACTTTCAAAGTTTGCGTCGGTGATTTGTTCTAATGCCATTGTTTATTCCTAAAATTGTTATGTTACTCGTCATTGCTAGTTATAATTATAAGATCCTCGGAACAAGTCCGAGGATGACATATTTTAGAATTTTGAAACAGTTTATAGAAATACTATCACTATATTTATCCACCATTGTAAACACCTAACTGATGTCATCCTCGGACTTGTTCCGAGGATCTTAACTGTATAATACTAAACTCCCTTATAAGGAATTTCCATCAAATGTGGGCCCTCTGTCCAGAGTAAAAATGTGCGAATGTGATGATTTTTATAAATCTCTTGAATAGCTTTACCGTATTCATCCAATTGCTGGATATAGCTTTGAGAAACTTCATCGACTGTCAAAGCTGGTTTAGTAGAAGTTTTGTAATCCAAAATCACAGCTGTGTCAGTACTGACCCATAAACGATCAATTCTCTTGATAGATTCAAGGTGTATAACTGGGACTTCTGCAAGGGAATTGGGGCCAAAAAAATCCTTATACTCTGCATGAGTTATAATAGATAGAACTTTTTCAAGATCATCTTCATAAAGTAGTTTTTCAAATCCTTGTTTTTTTATCCATTTTTGAGCTGCCCCTAAAAGATCATCGCCTTTATAGTTTGGCAGAAGTTCAAAAAGCTTATGGATAACAATGCCTCGTTGTATGGCTGGGGTTGAAGGTTCTTCTGGATCGCCACGCTTCGCTCGCGATGACGAAGGAATAAGAGCGTCATTGCGAGGAGCCCCAAAGGATACTGGGGCGACGTGGCAATCCAGGGATTTTAGATTTATGCGTGGAGATGCCAAAAAATCCAAGGGTTGATAAACAATACCACCTTCTTTAGTGGGTTTAGAAATAGGCTCTAGCGTTGTTTGTAAAAGTTGATACCAGGTTTTATCCAAATTCTTTTTTTGAATGCCAGCAACATACAAGCGGTCTTGAGGACGGGTGAGAGCAACATAAAACAGACGTCTGTTTTCTTCCTCTAATTTGTTTAATGTTTCTTCTTTTAAAGCGGTTATGGCTGTTGATTCATATTTTTTAGAAGGTTTCAAAATGAAGAGGGGCGATTCTTGTTCTCGCCATAGAAAATTTTCATTTTGCAAAGTAGGTACATCTGTTGAGTCAGCTAAAATAACAATAGGGGCTTGTAAACCCTTAGCACCATGGATTGTCATAATGCGAACTTCATCAGTTTTGTTTGTAAAAGAACTTCGTTTAATCTCAGCATCCAAGGTTTCCATATAATACATAAAGCCTTGTAATGTCGGTGGATTTTTCTCTAAGAACAAAGCGGCTTGAGTCAGAAATTCTGTCAAAACATCCAAGCATTCTGTTCCAAGACGAGCAATAAAATACGGTTCAGATTCGCAAATAACTTCATGAAAAAGCTCATGAGGATTTTTAAGGTCGACTTTATTTAAAAGGTTTTTTAATAATTCATGAATTTTCTGAAAAATCTTGGAATTTTTACTTTTTAAAGCCAGTGATTCCCATAATGAACCAGATCTATTGTGGCAAAGTTCAAACAATTCTTCTTCACTTAATCCTTTACCTTCATTAACCATCGGGCTTTTCAAAACACATGCGAGGTTATAGTCATCTGATGGAAGACACAAAAAATTACCAAGTGCCAATAGATCCATCACGGCTATGTGTTCTTTGAGAGGCAATCGATCCGCACCACTAACAGCAATGTTTTCTTGTTTTAAATTCTGAATTAAAAGATGGATAAGTTCTGATCTTTTCCTAACCAAAATTAGTATATCTCCTGGTGTTATATGAGACTTTGTAGAGGGGAGAATTTCATTGCTTTCTAAAAGAGATTTAATCTTGAAAGTTATTTGGTGCGCCAGTTCTGCATAAGGTGAAATCGGTTGTTTTTGAATAATTGGTAAAGGCCAACCATCAATAATTTCTTTATCTTCTTCTTTTAAAGAAATAAGGGGTAGCAACTCAACAAGGCCGGCTTCGTCTTGCCGGTAAGGCGCATGATGGATAATCTCATTAAAGAATTTAACGCCATTTGTGTGCTCATTAAAAATCTTGTCAACAACCTCAAGGATCGCTGGGGTTGTTCGAAAAGATGTTTGTAGTTCGATATTTTTCCAAGATTGCTGCAACTGCTCGACTTGTTCTTGAAAATACGGTCTTAAGGTTGCAAAAAGCATAGGCTTAGCGCCTTGAAAACTATAGATTGATTGCTTGATGTCACCAACAACAAAAAGAGTGCGATAAGGTTTTTCAGGATTTAAAAACGTTTGCGTCAATTGGCTTAGCATATGCCACTGGTCTGGGCTGGTATCTTGAGCTTCATCAATCAAGATATGATCTAATTTACTATCTAATTTGTAAAACACCCAATCACAAATTCCGGGATTTAAAAGGAGCTCATTCGTTTTGGCGATTAAGTCTTCAAAATCCAAAAAGCCATCTCTTTGTTTCTCTTCTTGGTATTTTTGAAAAATCGCTTGGACAACTTGCATGAACGCTAAAGTAAGTTCTACTGTTCCTTGATTTTTTTCTTGTTCTTGTTGTTGAAAAAGGCGTTTTGCTTCCTCATCTAAAATATTATATGTATCCATATAATATGTATGCATATGATTGCTGGCTAAGCTTTTTCTGATTTGTCCATCCTTTGTAAGGAAGAGCTGCGAACAGTCAGTTCCATCTTCTAAGGCTTTTTGCAAAATTTTAGCTTTTTCTTGATCAGCTTCAGTTCCGTGTTTACTCAGCATTTTTACAGCATTGAGAAGAGCTTGGGTGTTTTGAGATGGTATGGTTTCTTTTAAATCAAAAAAATCTTCTAAAGCACATCGATAATCATCCAAATCTTGGTACTTGGCTAGCAACTTTCCAAACATCCCACGTTGACTCTGAACGCTTTGTAGTAAATCTTCAAAACGATAATCAGACATTCTAAAAGCCACTTTTTGAAAAGCTTGAAGTAAGATAGGGTCGTTTTTTTCTAAAACGTAAGTGTAAGCTTCGCTTAATAGCTGATTGGCTTCCTCTTCCTCCACTAAGGCAAAATTTGGATCAATACCTGCTTCTAAAGGGAAGCGTTGCAATAAACTTTGACAAAAACTATGGAGAGTTTGGATTCTCATGCCACCAGGTGTGTCTAAAACAGTAAACAAAAGACCACGCGCTTTTTGTATAAGTTCTTTGGCTGGATTGGTACTTGTTAGGTCATAAAGCGTTTCAATTAATTTGCTTTCATCTAAGATAGCCCATTCTTGTAATTTACTGGTCAAGCGATTCTGCATTTCAACTGCAGCTGCCTTAGTAAAGGTCAAGCATAAGATCGATTCAGAGTGTACTCCTGATAATAATAAATTTAATATTCGATCAACGAGAACTTTGGTTTTGCCAGTGCCAGCAGATGCTCCCACCCAACAGCTATTTTGTGGATGAGCAGCTAATTTTTGTGGATTATGACTCATTAATTCCACTCCAACAGACGCTCCAGATGAGCATAATCATTATATAAAGGGGCTTTTTCGGGGACAGGGCAAGCCAGATAGGGCGTATTACTATTTAAAAAAGTTTCTAATAGTTTTAAAAGGTTTGATTCAGTGTTAATTAAAAAGTCCTCTGTTATGGGTAAGGATATGATATTACCAGCAGGCTCACCTCCTTTAAGGTGCCAAATGGCTATTTCATTTGGTAGAGTGTCAGTGGTAAATCCACCTTTCGATGCAATCAAAGCTTCTAATACCAACTGAGGAGAATAACCACTTTGCATATCGCTTTTGCTGGGGGGAATGCCAGTTTTATAATCAACAATTCTAATTGCAGAGTCATCAATTGAATCAATGCGGTCAGCAATAGCTGTGATTTCAAAGTCATGCTCTTGCACTTTAAAAGATATTCTTCCTTTTTGCTCAGTCAAGCACCGCTTTACATTGTTGTCATCGAGTGCTTTTAAAAACCAATTCGCAATTTGTTCAAACCGATGCCACCAAAAAACACGACTGACGGGATTATAGAGAAAATAGGCGCGAGCGCGATCTAAAAGTTGAGGTAGGTGATTATTTGGTGAAATCCCAAATTTCACATGCTCTTCAAGTATTTTGTGGATAATCTGCCCGCGTTCGGCAGGGTTTAAAGGTTGATGAAGTGGCAATAAAGGTTTCAACTTTAAACAGTGCTTAGCGTAAATGCTGTAAGGGTCACGCATTAGTTTTTCAATTTCAGTTACCGACAGTTTTTTTGGTCGTATCTCAACTGGTGGACAAGGTTTTGGTGGCTCAATTTTTATAGGATCAAGAATTGGGGTTAAACTCTTTGCCCATGCTTTCCAAGGTTTGTCATTTCTTAAATAAATTTCTTTATTTTTTACTTTCACTGCCTCTAAGCGTTGCCACCAGCGGCTGGGAAGAGTGGGGGCGCCATTATCAGAGTGTGAACGCGTTAATAAAAGATGTTTGGCATAAAAACAACTGCAAAAGTCATGGGCTGATAAACCAAGACGTCTTTCAAGTTCAGGTAAACCCAAGGCTTGGCGCATAGAACGGCTGAGCCAAGGATCAGCGTCAATTGATGGCGGCCAACTGTTTTCATTAAGGCCTCCTAAAATGATAACTTCAGAATTGCTGAGTCGCGCTTCTAAAGCTCCTAAAATCATCAGCCTGGAGCCAATACCTTTGTATTCTCTAACTGGTGCTGATTCCTTTATCAAAGTTGAAAAAAAAGCTGGATATGATTTATGTGATAAGGGTGGAAAACAATGATGGCTTTTTAAAAGATTTGTAAAAAATTCATGCGCTGCAATACCATCGTTTTGTTGCCAAAGACGTGAATTTTCTTTGCTGTCACCAACAAGGCTTAAAGCGATGTCTTGATGCAATTGCAAAAGATCCGCAAGAGGGAGAGTATTATTGTTGATTGCTTTAAGGGGGTCTAAGATTTTTTGAAGGGTCGAGAGCCATTCATTAGTCTCTGGATTGCCACGTCGCCCCAGTACTTGTAGGGGCTCCTCGCAATGACGCGTATTCTCTTTCGTCATCGCGAGCGAAGCGTGGCGATCTAGTAAGGTGTCTTTGTTGCCCAACTCCCAAAAATTCTTAATGTCAAAATCAGGTTGACGCAAAACGTTCTTTTCCAAGTATCTAATGTTTTCAAGATGGCTTTGACGTCTGTCTTTCATGCACAAGGGGTGTTTGAGAACTGTTAACAGGTGGCTTACATCAAAGTTTTTCCAAAGCTCAGCAATGGTGAGTAAAAAACTGCCAACAACGGTTTGATTTAAAGGCGTGCCACCGGATGAATTGCCTACAAGATCCCAGCGATCCAATTCTGCTTCAACCAATTTACATAAACTTTGATTGGGGCTGACAAGCGTAATAGATCCTGTTGTTTTATCCAAATAGTAACGCATCATTAAGGCGATGACCTTGGCTTCTTCTGAAATTGTGTCACATTCAATCATTTGGGGAAAATGAGAGGGGTCGAAGGATGGCTCTAAATCTAAATTTCCGTTATCCATAGCCGCATGGATCAAAGATTGTCTGTCAGTTGCTAGTTTTGTACGTTGGGGGATGATGTGGATTGTGTCAATTTCAAGAAACGTAACTAAATTTTGCAAGGTATGCTGAGGATGAGGCAGCATTTTTCTAATTTCCCCAGGGTCTTCATCATAGCCCGGTAAAATTACTTGGCCTTTAGGTAAAGTCAGTACTGTTTTTATCAACTCAGCTGTGGCAGGGACTGTTCCTGTTGTACCGGCAATGACAACTCGGCATTTTGGTGGATGTTGCAGCCAATGATGACTTAGAGTTAATAAAGATTGTCTCACCCTAGTTTGAGGGTCTATGGCGTCTAATTCTTTAAGGATTTTTGGCCAATGATGAGTGATAATCTTTAAGAATCTTAAGGTTATTTGCCAATGTTCAGCATAATCCTCAGCCACAAGCTTTTCTAGATTTAATAAATCAATACCTGTTGTTTCAGCCTCATCAATAAGATGCATTAAAGATTTAGCTGCTTTAAGTGCACGATTAACCGTATAACTAGGCTCAAATTTTAAAATTAATTGTGTGAATAAACCAAGCCTTCTCCAATTGTTAATAGAAGCGGGTAAGTCATCTATTTCAGGTAATAACAAAGGATTTTCAGATTCAATATCAGCAAGAGCAATCATTCTAGGCAGCATTCGAAATTGAACACTTTCGCAATACATTTTTTCTTTAGTGTCATTCTCGCCAAACGATTTCATCGTTATGGTGACACGAGAATCCATAGATTCTCGGATCAAGTCTGAGGATGACGAGAATAGGTTTTGAAAAGATCCTTGAAGATTTATAATTGCACGGCGCGTCGGTAATAACACCAAGGTCTGAGCAAGCTCTAAAGGATCAGTTGATTGTTCAATTAGTATTTTAGCTAAACTTTCTAAAAAACACTGCCCAAAGGGTATACCAATAATTTTAGAATCGGAGTCTAGCATTTAAACAAATAACAGAGTTTGGAATCTATTCTATTCATTGCAGAATTTGAAATAGATCGCAATTAGGTTTGTTGAGAAATTAACAATAAATAATATTGCAATTCATATGATATATTTTTATATAGAAATCGTAAACTTAAGCATAGGAGAAAAAAATGATCAAAAATTTAATGGCTGCAGCACTTGTCACTGTGGCAACAAATGTGATGGCAAGTGATGCAGCTTCAAGAGATGACGGTGAATTAGCTGCTGGTGGAAGTGGTGATGTTCCTAGAGTTATAGCAAT
>DAHVSZ010000104.1 GCA_027328625.1 Candidatus Paracaedibacteraceae bacterium
GGTCAGCCTTTAAACAAACTCTTTTTTAATTGCTGCAAAATATTCGTTGAAAATTTATTTAAAATTCAATTGATAGGATATGCCCATTTTTCTACAGTGTCTCGGGCGTGACACGAGGATCCAGGCTGTTTTGCAGGACGACCAACTTATTTTTAATCCCGAATTCGCGTTATAAGATTTTGAAAGAGATCTATTAATTGAAGGTATTATTGAAACAATCTTAGTAAAATTGGTTTAAAGATTTTATAAATTCTCTTTATATAAGCAAAAAAGATAACTTAAATATTAACAAAGGCTTCTTAATTAAAAGTAAAAGAAACAGCAAGTTTTCTTTTGCTTTAAAGGATTTTTCTCCTTTTAAAATTTTTTATCCCAGGTTGAAAAACGCCTTTCTTTCAACAAGCAGTCTAACAGTAATCCCTATAGTAAAGGTTCGTATCTGGATTTTTATTTAGGGGAAACAAAATGCGGTCAAAACTATTTAAAGCATGTTTGTTGTTGGGGGTCATGTCGGTTTACATTCCACAAGTGGGTGCTGCATCAGGTGGTGCGGGAGATAAGCCTCCTGTAAAGGATTTTATGGATTTGTTGGAGCCAGCTGTTTTACCAGTACGGCAAAAGTTACTTGAAGTCGATATGAGCGATGCTGATTCTAGTTATTTAACCCATCAAAGAGCCTCTATTGAATTTCAACACAAATTACGCAGTTTGAGGGCTCGCTTAGATGCTGAAGTAAAAGGTACAGCTAAAACAGATATAGCAGCGAGAAAAGTAAAAGTTAGAGCAGATATAGCAGCTTTAGTTCCAATGGCTGTAAGAGCGGAAAGAAAAGATGAATTAACTAATGCAGAGAGAGAAAGTGCTAGGTCTGCCATCGGTGAAAGAATGCGCCGTAATGAGGACGATTTAATCAGAGCGACAGATGCAAAGGCTGGGCACGAAATTATTGCTGGATTGCAATTACAACGAGAAGCTCTTTTATATGAGCTTGATTTATTAAATAAGCGACCATGGGAAATTCTTGAGGAGAAAAGAAAAGCAGAAGAACTCTTAAAACAACTTGAAAGAGAAGAGAGTGAAAGCGCTGCTCATGTTTTCGAGGATCTTATAAAATTGGCAGCTCTTAAATTAAAAACAATATATAACCTTGTCCCTCAAAAATCTAAGATGAATCTGTACACCAGAAAATCTAAGCATTTAGATAGAATGAAAGAAAGATATTCAGATCTAGTTGCATGGGAAGAAGACAATACGGTCAGTATGTTTAAAGATGTGGTTCAGATGCTCCATGGTTTGGGAACTGGTCGAGAATTGGTTTGTGGTGTTACAGTAACACGAGGTGACGATGGTGATAGCGATGCAGAAATGTCTACTGAAAGTGATAGGCTCAATATTCAGCGTTTGTTACTTCATTTAGTTGGAGCTATTGAAACACCTGCTGTGGATTTTAAAACCTCAGATTTACCAAGAACACATAACATGCAGCATAGTTCTACAGGGCAGTATGTGGCTATAACAGAAAAGCCCCGCAATTATTTAGACGCCTATGCTTATATGGCAGAACACGTAGCATCGGTGTTTGATATGCGTCTTCGAGAAGATGTGGCTAGCTTGCGTACAATTGTGGATAATGGACTTCCTTTCAATTCTGGAAACACACTTGGTCAAACAGAGGATCCATCTGTGTTGGCTACGACTGGTATTTGGGCAGAGACTGCAGGGGTAATAGGTGAAATGTGGGGCGTTCACTCTACAGCAGGGCAAGCGGCTTTTGTAGAAGTGGTAAAGACTTATGATCCAAGTTTTGATTTAACAGGAAATGAGGCTGTTTTAACTGCGGCTA
Source organism: Candidatus Paracaedibacteraceae bacterium (assembly GCA_027328625.1). Classification (GTDB taxonomy): domain Bacteria; phylum Pseudomonadota; class Alphaproteobacteria; order Paracaedibacterales; family CAIULA01; genus CANJLN01. The sequence goes on from DAHVSZ010000104.1 coordinate 1,844, forward strand.
TCCCCCCAAATCCTTTAGGCATGATTTATCGCTTGGCACAAGCAGCTGAAAGCGATATTCATTCTTGGAATCCAACAGATCAATATGATTTAGATGCTAGGCTCGCTCAAAAACGAGTAACAAGCAGTGATGTTGGTGATGAATTCTTAGACAGTGTACGTCGTATTGTTGGACGGCATTTTAATAAATTAATTCTTGATCGAATAGCAAAAAATGTAGGGAAATTGTCAGCTACACCAAGACCGGCTGTTTTAACTGCGGCAGCATCGGGAAGCGGTAGTAGTCTTCCTCCAGCTGCCCCTGTTGCTGCACCTGCTTCAGATGATCCATACAACGGCATATTCATGTAATAAGGATAAAGGGAGCAGATAATTTGCTCCCTTTTTCAATTAAAATATCGAACTCTACTTGTCAGTGTGTGTCAGATTTGAGTTCGGGACTCGCGTTTTGGTTTAATTCTTTACTTTTCGAAATATTTACCTAGACTCACTATAATTTGCTTCACAATATTTTGCTATTGCCTTGTCATAAACATTTATATACCAGTCAATCATTTTGTTGATAAGAGCTCGAGTTAATAAATATCCATGTTCGAGTACCTTTTCTCCTTCTTCTGTGGTTTTAAACTGTTTGCTTCGATTATAATTTTCTATATCACCTTTAATCTCCAGGAATTCTTTTAGTATTGCTATTATGCTAGGATCTGAAACTGATGGGGTCTTTCTTCCTACAAAAAGTGCATATCGACCTTTATAATCGTTTTTTTTAGATGATAGTCTTGTAACATCAGTTGCGACTTTTTTCTCCTCATAGTCGTCATTATAACTTTCAACTTCCTCAGTATATTCATTTTGATACCATTTAGTCATGAGGTACATAAGAGATCCAGGAAGTGAGCTCCTCTTCATAAGTTCTTCAAGATCATCCAAGTTTTTTCCTTTAGCTTTTAGATTATCTTGGAAGTTCACGATTTTATTTAATGCAACTATTGCATCATCAGAAAGGGGGGGAGCTTTAAACCCTGGTTTTGGAGCTAATGGGGTGTTACTAGTTGCAATATCTGCCACAGCTGCATAACCGTTATGGCTTACAAGTACCGTCCCTAATAAAAATATACTAATTAACTTTTTCATAAAAATACCTCTTAAATTAATATTACCCCTCCATTATTGTAATTATATTTCAATGATAATTAATTTTTTGTTAATTTACAGAAATTGAATAATAAAAAAGTGCAAATCAGAGACTGAAAAGATGTTAATGGTCAATTTATTCTGAAATTTGGTGTAACAAAGATTTATTTAAGAGGCTAGAATCTATGTTTCATTAGATGTATTCTTCTAATTTGTAAACAAATCTAAAAGGTTTATGTTTAATGTTCTTGTTTATTTCTCTTGTGATTACAGCGGTTCTTTGTGGTACTGAGGTTGATATTTTCACTCCCAGCTTTCCAAATCTGCAAGAACATTTTGGACTGTCACCTTTTATGGTACAGCTAACCCTCAGTGTTAATTTTATAGGATATTGCACAAGTTGTCTGTTTGTGGGTCCTTTGGGAGATCGTTTTGGATGTCGACCGATCCTGCTTTATTGTTTGATTGTTTTTATAGTTGGCAGCATTCTTTGCATCTTTTCTCCAGCTTATTGGATTCTGGTTTTTGGAAGGTTATTGCAAGGACTTGGAATCAGCGGCCCTACGGTTTTGTCTTATACTGTTTTGATGTCACAATATCCTCCAGAAAAACAACCCTCTATGATGGGGCTTTTAAACGGTATTGTTGCTTTTTCCATGGGCTTTGCTCCCGTTGCTGGTAGCTTTGTGAATCTATATTTTGGATGGCATGGTAATTTTTATATTTTATTAATTCTGGGAGTTATCTCATTTATTCTTTGTTATTTGACAGTACCGAAGGGCACTCACAACGAAAGTGTCAGCCTATCATTAATTACTTATGTTCCTCTGTTTAAATCAAAAATTGTGATGCAATATACTGGTGCTGTGTGCCTAACTATTGTTGGATACTGGGTGTTCATCGGAATTTCACCTATTTTATATATGGAAGATATGGGGGTTAAGTTAGAGCACTTTGGCTATTACCAGGGTGTGATGGCAGGGGCTTTTGCACTTGTTAGTATCATTAGTCCAGTGTTGTTAAAGAAATTTGGTAATCATGGTTGTTTAAGAGCTGGGTCAATTGCCTCGTTTATAGCCGCATTGTGTTTGCTGGTCGTTGGACTTTTTGTTAAAGACAATCCTGTGTTGATTACATTGTTTATGGTTATCTATACAGCAGGATTAGTATTTCCCGTTAATGTTCTCTTTCCAGTTGCTCTAACACTTCACCCTAACAGTCAAAGTAAAATTTCAGCTTTGTTTATGGCAGAACGTCTTATTGTTAATGCAGTTGCTTTACAATTTTTAGGGTATATCTATAACGGTTATTTTTATCCATTGGGCATTTTCATTGGAGTCACGATGGTTGCTGGATTTTTTATTATCCGCCTTCTTCCAGACTGGAAAAAAGTTCCATCTGTTTCTCAAGTAGCTGCCGCTTAAGATTGAGCAATAGTCTCTAATTATGCTATGTTGACCTCGTTCGAATACCGTTTAAAGAGGTCACAATGAGATTAACCATCCAAAGAATTATTTTATCCAGTCGCTATTTATTAATTCCTTTGTATGTTGGTATGACAGCAAGCGTACTATTGTTTGGGGTTAAATTTTTCCAAGAGTTAAGACATTTATTTGAAACAGTTTCTCAAGCCAAAGAAGCTGACCTTGTCCTTGGTATTTTATCTCTAGTTGACATGATGCTCGTGGCGAATCTTTTGATTATGGTAATTATTAGTGGCTACGAGAGTTTTGTTGGGCCTATTCAAGTTGAAGATATGGATAAAAAGCCTGGATGGCTCGGAAATCTGGATCCTGGAACTATAAAGATTAAAGTTGCTACCTCTATCGTTGGCATTTCTTCAGTGCATTTATTGGCTACTTTTTTGAACATTAAGGACAAAACCTCAGAACAAATTTTTTGGTTAACAATTCTTCATCTGGCCTTTGTCGTCTCTGCCTTGTTCCTTGCCTATATAGATCGAATTACAAGTAAATAAAAAAGATTACAACAGCTTCTGAAGTGTATTTTCTATTTTGAGTTAAAAGAGTAAACTAGACCTAGCTTTGGTTGAAGAAGATGTATTTTTGCTAATTATTGCCGATTTTTACATCTAAATGACCAAAGATGCGGCATTTCTGCTACAGCTGCGAAGAAAAATGTATTTTTTATCGTCGATTTAGACTTGGCAGAGACGTTTAGACAGTTTAGTGATCAAATTAGAGTCAACTAAAATTTAACTTAAGGGGAATATATATGGTAATGACCAAATCAGATCTCGTAGCTCAAGTAGCGCAAGAAGCGAAATTAACAAAGGCCGATGCAGAGAGAGCAATTAATGCTGTTTTTTCTGGAATCCAAGGTGCTTTAAAGAAAGGCAAAGAAGCTCGTTTCATTGGTTTTGGTAGTTTTGCAGTTCACCAGTCAAGTGCTCGTGAAGGAAGAAATCCACGTACAGGTGAAAAAATTAAGATTAAAGCTTCTAAACGCCCAGTTTTCCGTGCTGGTAAAGACTTTAAAGAAGCTGTTAATACTGGTCGTTAGTCCATTCAAAAGAGCGCTTCTTGGTTTATTCAAGAGCGCTTCTTTTTTATATTTTATCAACTATGTTTATAGAAAGTACTTCAGTCATTTCGGCTTAGCCATGTATAGCAAAAGCACTATAAAATGATTATTATTATCTTCTCCATTCCAAGTTTCCCTTTGGCTTGACCAAAGGGTCTCGTGGATCCTCTGGTTAAACCAGAGGAAAACTAAAAGGTTGTAATCATTTTATATTGCTTATGCTACAGAGTAAACGACACTCGATTTCTTTTTTCTTCAAGCCTTAAAAAGAGAAGAAATACGTTAAACGCACTGCAAATGTAGAATATGAAGGCTGCACTACTTTTATCAAATCACCAGTACGAGTGCCTAAATATTGGTAACTTATGCTCTGGCTTGCTGTTTTTGAACGATGAAAATAGGATTTATACTCAAAACTTAAAGCATATTTGTCTTGGATAAGATATTCAAAACCACAACCAACGCCTAATCCAACTGTGCTGGCTCTCATTTTAAATGTATTAATATATCTAGTAATTTGGGTTATTTGATCAAAAGAAAACATATCGGATGTATGCGACCAATTTGCAATAGATGCTCCAACCATACCATAAATCATTGTCTTAGGCGTCAGTTTATATCCAGGCTTGATAAAAGCATCAGTATAGTATCTTAGTTTAAATTGATGTGAAAAATAGTAAGCTCCTCTAACCGGAGATTGAGACGTGGTATGAGCATTTGAATAATGCCAACTTACCAGGAATCCTAAATAGTAATCATTCATAATGCTTGTGCCAAGTTCAAGACTTGGAGCAACTTGAATTTTTTTACAGGTTTGTTGTTGACTTGATGAGAAAGTACCTAATGATACTGGGGATCTGACCTTTAAATCAGCCTCAATCTTTGCATATTCTCCAGCAAGTCCTATCCCCAGACGTCCGTTTGAGAATATAGAAGGTGCTGATTTTTCTGCAGAAGCAAACGCGCTTAACCCTTCCCAGAAAAATAAACAACAATAAAAAAGGCTTAATAGCTGTTTCATTTTTATTTTCTTCATTTTAATGGTTTTTTCACAAAATAAATATTATTTGGACAATTAAGAATTTTGAATTGAGTGCTCAATTTATAGTAAAAAGCTCAATCTAAGATTAAACTATTC
>DAHVSZ010000105.1 GCA_027328625.1 Candidatus Paracaedibacteraceae bacterium
TGTACGGGTTTCAAGAAGGGCTCTTTTTGTACACATGTCTCGATTTTTAGCCCATGACAATTGACCTTTCTCATCAATAGAACGTCGTGAAATCTGAAAATGAGCATGTGGGTTTCCTTCATCTCCGTGCATAGCATAGGTAACAATAAGTCCTTGAGAAACATATCGTGTTTTAGCAAATTCTTCCACCAATTCTTTGGCACTTTCTACAGATAATTCTTTTGGAATAGCCACGACAATCGTCATAGCTGTTCTAGCAGAATCTTGATATTTATCTCGCGCATCTAAGTCGTTTGGATATCGTTCTTTTGCGTATTTATCTTCAAAGGATTCAAGTTTATCCCAAATAGACAATTCTCTGAATTCATCAGAGGCATGTTCTGGAGCAAGGGTATCAGAAGAGAGAATATCGCTGTGTCTGTTTTCATAATTGGTTGTGAGATCACGACGAGATTCATACAAACAAGAACCGGTGATATACGCCGAACTTTGCACAGAACTTCGTCCTGTACTTCTGCTTACATGTCCAATGCTTAAATGATATATTGCCATGTTTCATATTAACGCCGTAGGCAATTTTGCGCAAGATCGCGTAAGTGCGCATTTGAAAATACTTCCAAATGACTGTGGAATTCGGCTGTTGCCTCATTCATTTATTTTTTCCCTGCGGGGCGAAACTTGTGTGGATCTTTATGCAAATATGATCTACTTTAAAAAAAGAAAATTTAATATTGATTGGGTTAATTGATTCAGAAAATAGGGATTTTTTGTGAAAATTACCCTACAAAAAATAACACTGAGAGCACACAAAGGAATTTTCTATGGCACAAGGTACTATTACAAAAATCGATAAAATTACCAATAAAATTAAAGCGCTTGAGGTTGAGAGAAAACGACTACAAAATAGTCTTTCTCAAAATATTCTTGATCTCCTAACGCAAAACAATGCGCTCAGTTATGATTTTGAAACCCTAACGGGAGGATTATTGCAAACTCTGAACACGCTTTCTAAAAACGATGACGTGTCAAAGATTCAGCAAGATCTCTGGAAAAAAGAAGGGGCTTCTTATCCAATGAAACAAAAAAAGATGCAAAATAATAAACCTACAATCGTGTCGTGAATTGCTCAAAGTTCTGCATAATTTAGCAAGTACTGTCATAGATAAAACAGGCAAAAGGTTATCATAAAAATGACTTCATCAGAATCAACCAAACTCACTTCACTCGAAAGTCAACTCAATCGATTAAAAGCACAAAGAGCTGCTTTAGAACGTGAGCAAAGAGCAACAACAAAGCAGGAGCGCAAACGACGAACACGGACGAAAATTCAGCTAGGGGGCCTACTTGAGATGGTTGGCTTAACAGAGCGGTTTGATATCGTTATGGGGGATGATTTACAACTTAACCAAGAAGATCAAGACAAATCGGCAACTCTCTTGGGTCTTCTTGTGTCGTTAATTGAGCAACTACCCCCTAATCTTGATAAGGTTGCCCTTAAAAACAAAGGAATTTTGTTTTTGAAAATGCGCAGTGCAACAAAGCATTATCAAAGATAGATACAGGAGATAGTTTTTTAGAAATTGGCTACCTCAAAGTAACACAACTAGGCATTGTACTTGCCTTAATGCAAATACAATGCTTGATCCGTGAAGAATGAGGGGCCTGTAAAGCTTACCACCCGACATAATTTTTAAAACTCCAAAGGATAGGGATAGATTCTAGGGAGAGAGCTGCATTGAGGATGAAGCGCAGGCCTTGTTTGAATAAAGATGTCAAGGATCTGTACTGTTTTTTTCGTGCCGCCCAAGCCTCTTGGTTTCATTCCCGTTGAGACCGCCCAATAAAGAGCAATCGTTAAGATAAGAATCAACCTTTCAATTCTTGTCGCCTGCTTTAAACGGGTTTTTGTGATTCCAAAGCCCCTTGATTTAAAATCAGAAAATAAGCACTCAATTCCCCATCGCATTCCATAATCTAAAATCTTATATTTTGACGGCTTGCAGTCCATAGAAATAAACCAAGGCTCTTTGTGACCTGACTCGTAGAGTATGCCAATATTGGTTGCAATCATTGTCTTGTTAAAAATCGCGTTTTCTAAAGCCGTCATCTTCATATCAAAAGCTTGTGACGCTGTTATCTCGGCTCCTTCATGTTGAAAAATCAAGTTCCCCTTCAAGCGTATGCGATACTGCCAGCCCTCCTTTTGACACCAATTGATCAAAGCAGATGTCCCATAAAATCTGTCGGCTGCAAGCAAAATAGAAAGACCGTCAGGGATCATCTTTTTCGCATCTTCCAAAAGACGTTCTTGAACATCAAAGCCAATCGCACCAGAGGTTTCAACCACACGCCAAACTACAGGAATTGCTCTTTCTCCAACACGAAGGGAAAGCATCAAGCATTCAAAACCATCTGATATTTTACTTTGATCAAGCGATAAAATGATTGTCTTCCCATTCGATCCTGCCATTTCCATGAGTTCTGGAATAAATCCCCCCATGACAGACACACAACAAATTAATTTATTGGCAAGAAACCGACTGATATAGCGTTCCCGTGACTTTTCCTCAACATCAGTGCGAGGCACTAATGCTACCCATTCGGCTGTATTTGAACTCCGGCTCGCTAAAGCCGTGGCACATAAATCAGCTAATCCCTTTATGTGCGGCTTCTGTAAACCTGTATCTCTATCCTCCAGATCCTCTTCTATTACAGAGGCTACGTGAGCAACTCCACCTGTTAACGAACGCACCCATAATACCCTTCATCTTATTGCTTTAAAGGGTTTTATATACTTTCCTTAAATTTTTGTAAAATTATGTCGGGTGGTAAGGCCTGTAAAGTTTTTTTTGAGTTTCGTACGGAACTACGCTATGCTGAGGTTTTCTAGTTGGTCTTTGTATTGTTTTCAATTAGGCATTGACCTCGCTCCTCCCCTACATACTGCACGAGATTATTCTATGGGAGTGGTTGGAATTGAACACACAAACCCTTCGCATGCTTTAATTGAAGCAAGAGGGTATGCCAATTTAGAACTAGGGGAAGGAGTAAAAATAACAATTGACAATTTTACTGCACTTTTGGGTAGTGAGGAAGAACGTTTTTTTGACCTAAGTAATCGATTTACAAGGGGACAGGAACAATGATCAAATATTTTGTAAAGCTCATGTGTTTAAGTGTTTTGCTCTCTCCTTCTCTAATGGCAGCTACGCATGACAATGATATTGCAGGGGAGTATTTAGCTTCTAATGCGAAGCGTGGGAAGTTTCAATTTAATGAAGATCTAGAAAAGTTAGCTTCTTGGGCACGTGAATCTGGCGTCTGTCAACGTTATAGCCGTGATCCGGAACATTTAAGTGATGAGGAAAAAGTTCTTTTCAAAAAGAGGATTGGTGAGCTAATAAGAAACCCCGCGTATGCTGAGGCTTTTTATTCTTCTCTAGAACAGGCGACCTTAAGCGAAGAACAAAGGAATCTGTTGATGATACTAACATATGCCTTCTTAGAGATTAGCTAGTAATTTTACTTAAAATATTTGATATATCAAATATTGGTTAAGGTGTTCATCATTACAAAATATAGAAAAATGGTGGATTGGTTTTGATTTATAAAATTTACTTGTTAGACAAAAAATCGGCTGACTTTGTTTTTTCCCTGTTAGATAGCAATTAAAGCCCTGATATAATGGTGGAGATGTCTAAAATGTTCCACAACAATATAACATCAAAGCGCCAATTGAGGTTTTTATGACTTTAGTCTTAAGAAGTCCAAATTTTGAACATATGGGCAATATTCCTGCTCAATATACATGTGATGGGGATAATATTTCACCTGCTCTGCAATGGCAAGGTTTTCCTAAAGAGACCAAAACTTTTGTTTTAATTTTAGATGATCCCGATATTCCTTCTGGTATTAAAAATTCGTTAGGGGAACTCATAACGGTTTGGGATCACTGGGTTTTGTTCAATATTCCAGCTTCAGTGAGTGAGCTGCCTGAAAATGTTCAAGATCTTCCAGAAGGAACACAGTGTGGAAAATTGAGTAATGGTGAGCAAACATATTATGGGCCTTGTCCCCCTGATAAATGTCACCGTTATTTTTTCAAGCTTTATGCTTTGAATGATTTTCTCTCCCTTAAATCAGGAGTTACAAAAACAGAGATTGAAATTGCGATGAAAGGACATATTTTAGATCAAACTCAGTTAGTAGGAGCTTACGATCGACCAAGGAAATAGGAGTTTTAGTGAATTTTGAGTGAAACCCTAGGTAGGACTACGAATTTACTAGGTTTGCAACTGTGCAACCGGAAATATTAAAAGTATAAAGAAACTTGCCCACAAGCGCCCGAGTTCTTAGAAGAGCTTTAACTTGCATAGCGGAAATCTTGGGGGCTTGCCCCCGTGATGGGTAGCAAAATGTATTGGAGAGTAGGACATTCCGAAGGAAAACTTTCCGTACACTTATCTAATGAAGTTCCTAATGCAAAAACGATTTGACTTTTACAGAGAACGCTTTAATAAGAATGGGTTAATAGATCGTCTGTTTTCTTGATTGAGATAAATATTAGTTAATCAAGATTATTTTTTAAAAAGTAAACTTTTTATAACACTCAATAACTCATCATAAAACAGAAAGAACAAAACGCATGTCTTTCTTCTTGACTCTTATCAGGATTATTTTTATAGAGTTTACAGAAAATAGCTCTACTTTTAAGAATTTAGGAGATTTTAAATTTCTATGAAGCCTCAAAAACAAACGCTTAAGTTTCAAGCAGAAATCAACCAGCTTCTCCATTTGGTAACACATTCCTTATACAACAATAAAGAAGTCTTTTTAAGAGAGCTTATCTCAAATGCTTCTGATGCTCTGGATAAGTTACGCTTTTCAGCCCTTTCCAACAACGATCTTTATGAAGGTGTTTCTGATCTAAAAATCCAAATTAAGGTTGATAAAGCAAACAACACTTTGGCCATTATTGATAATGGAATTGGTATGACTCGTTCTGAGGTTGTTGAAAATCTAGGTAGGATTGCGAAATCAGGAACACAGGAGTTTCTTACCAAGCTGACAGAAAACAAATCTGATGTGAATCTGATTGGACAGTTTGGTGTGGGATTTTATTCTGCTTTTATGGTGGCAGATAAGGTTGTTGTTAAAACAAGGGCAGCTGGTTCTTCAAATGATGAAGGCGTGTACTGGGAGTCTAAAGGAACAGGTGAGTATATTATTCAAAATATCAGTAAATCACAGCGCGGGACTGAAATTATTTTACATCTGAAAAAAGATAACCTAGAGTTTCTTGAAGAGACAAGATTAAGGCACATCATCACAAAATACTCCGATCATATCCCATGGCCTATTACGATGGAAAAGTCTCTTGCTATGACCAATGAAGAAGGCACGAAAGAACAAGATGAAATCCAAGCTATTAAAGAAGAAGTTGTAAACCAAGCAACTGCTCTTTGGAGGCTTTCTAAAAACTCAATTACAGAAGAGCAATATAAGGAATTCTATAAACATGTAGCGCATGATTTTTCTGACCCTTTAACATGGAGCCATAACCATGTTGAAGGAACGCAACATTACATTAGTTTATTTTATATTCCTTCACGAGCTCCTTATGACCTTTGGCAGCAAAATTCACAACATGGCTTAAAACTTTATATTAACCATGTTCTTATCCTTGAAGCAGCAAACCAATTTCTTCCTCGTTACTTACGCTTTGTTAAGGGTGTCATTGATTCAAGCGATCTCCCACTCAACGTTTCAAGAGAATATTTACAAACAAGTGCATTAGTCAGTTCCATAAAGAAAGCCAGTACAAAGAAGATTTTATCTCTTTTAGAAAAAATGGCTGAGGATGAAAAAGAAAAATATGCAACATTTTGGGATGAATTTGGCCTCACTCTTAAGGAAGGACTCATTGAAGAATATGAAAATCGTGAGCAAATTGCCAAACTTCTTCGGTTTACAACCACAAGAGGTGATACTGATAAACAAGAAACTTCTTTAAAAGAATATGTGGATAGAAAGCTTAATGGCCAAGAAGAGATTTACTATGTTTTAGGAAAAAACCTGGAAGCTGTTAAAAACATTCCTCACTTAGAAGCCTTTAAAGAAAAAGGAATAGAAGTTCTTTTATTAACGGATCGCATTGATGAGTGGTTAATACCCCATCTTACAGAGTTTGAAGGAAAAAAACTAAAGTCTATTACTAGCAAGGATGTGAATCTAGACTGGGTCCAAGATGATAAAAATAAAGATACAGATAAAGAAAAAGATGACAAAGAAGATACTGATGAAAGCCTGTCTTCTTTCTTATCAAGATTAAAAGAGGTTTTAAAAGATAAGGTTAAAGATGTTCAGATCAGTCATCGACTCACAACTTTTCCTGTATGTTTTGTGAGTGATTCCTTTGGCGGGTTCCCTTTTAACCCAATGAGGAATGAAGATGAGGATTTTAATGGAATGAGATCTATTCTGG
>DAHVSZ010000106.1 GCA_027328625.1 Candidatus Paracaedibacteraceae bacterium
TGAAGTTATCTTTGAAGAATTTAAAGGTACGGGTAACGCTGAAATTGTCATGGATCGTAAACTCTCAGATAAACGTGTATTCCCAGCGATTGATATTAATAAGTCTGGAACCCGTAAGGAAGAGTTGTTGGTTGCTGATAAGGCTGAACTTTCCAAAATGTGGGTTCTTCGCCGTATTCTTAATCCAATGGGTACAGTTGAAGCAATGGAATTTTTGCTTGATAAGTTGAAGTACAGCAAGACTAATTCCGATTTTTTTAATTCAATGAATTCTTAAGAAGTCGTTTGCTTTTATGGACCCTATGGTCAAGCCATAGGGACACTATGGGGAATATCTAAAAAATAGTTTTCCTCGTGCGTGACACGAGGATCTAAAAAAGCATAATTGATGAAAGTAAGCTGATTTTAGGTTTTTTAATGACTATTCAAGTTCTTCCCTATAACCCTAAATGGCCTCAGATGTTCGAAGAGGAATCCAAGCTTATCAAACAAGCTTTGGGGGGCAATTGTTTAGCTGTTCATCATGTGGGATCAACCGCTGTCCCAGGTTTAGCAGCAAAACCTCGGATAGATATTATTCTAGTTGTTCAAGATACGCAGTTTGCAAGACAAGATCTTGTAAAAATTGGTTATCTGGATAAAGGCGAGCTTAATATCCCTTTTCGTCTCTATTTCTCAAAAGAAAAAAAACAACATGGGATTAACCTTCATATGTATGAAGATAAAAATCCTGAGATTGAATTGAATCTATTGTTTAGAGATTATTTAAGAAATGATACTGAAACTCGTGATCAGTATGCTGAACTTAAATTTAACCTTCTAAAGCAAAAAGAATCCCATCAGAAAAATAACTCTCGCTTTACTGGTTATAATCTGGGTAAAGATGCATTTATAAAAGAGTGTCTAGCGAAAGCTGGTTTTAAAGAAGTGTGCATAAGAGCATGTTCTCATTATGACGAATGGAGAGCAGCACGTCAATTTAGGCAGAAATATTTCTTTGATAGAGTTCCTGTTTTAGATCCCTATACTTGGACATTTGACCATAAAGATCATATCCATTTTATCCTTTATCAAGGCATAGATATTGTTGGTTATGTCCATCTTCAATTATGGCCCGAACAACGATCAGCCATGCGTATCATCGTTATTGATGAATCTTATAGAAATAAAGGGTTAGGTACACATTTTTTAAAACAGTGTGAACGTTGGTTAAAGCATCAAGGTTTTAAAATTCTACAAATTGAATCTTCAAAAGAGGCCTATTCCTTTTATTGTAAAAATGGGTACGCTCAAGTACCGTTTAATAATCCAGATGGAGAAGCAACTCACCATGAAGATATTGCTGTGGGTAAGAGATTATGAGTTTTTAGACTCTTGCAAAAAAAAACTATACATATACTTTATGCTAAGAATTATAATATAAATGTTATCAAATATGCTTTTAATTGTACCTTGAATAGTGCTTTTGTGATACTATAATAATCTAAAAAGGGGAACGGATATGATTCATAACGTATTATCTAATTTTGCAGCCAGTATTTCAGATTTAAAAAAACATCCAATGGCAATAATAGAAAGTGCTGGAGGAGAGCCAGTAGCAATTTTAAATCGCAACCAACCAGTTTTTTATTGTGTTCCTGCATATATATATGAAGCAATGCTAGAGGCTTTAGATGATTTAGAGATTTCAAAAATTGTTAAAGCAAGAGCTCAAGAAAAAGAAATAGAAGTAGATATTAATGATTTATAAGCTCACTTTTTTAGTATCAGCTAAGAAAGAATGGGATAAGCTTTCTCCAGAAATTCAAAAGCAATTTAAAGAAAAGCTGAAAAGAAGGCTAGAAAATCCTTGTATTGATAAAGATCGATTAAGTCATCTAAAAGATTGTTATAAAATCAAATTAAGATCCATAGGATACAGGCTTGTTTATCGTGTTTTCCAAGATCGAGTTATTGTTCAAGTGATTGCTGTTGGAAAGAGAGATAAGAATTTTATATATCAAATCGCAATGAAACGCGTTAGTTCATAATTTATCGTTTCACTCATCCTTAACGGCTAAGAAAATTAAAACAATTCCAATCATAGACATAAACATATGACTTGATCTAAGGACATTCCAAATCTCTGACTGCCACATCACAAATAATTCCCCGCCAATAGTAACAAAAGCAAAGGAATAAAGCAGAAACCCGCATGTGAGTCCGATAACACCCGTTCCCTTAGCGTTGTTAAAAATAATCGAAGGTGAGGATTTATGCTTTACTAACTTTAAAGCTCCGACAAAACATAATGTTGCTACAATAATCTGCCAACCAATAATACACCCATAAGTGATGTGATGGATAATGGGGCTTTGGATTGACCTATGCATTAAATAAGGTGACTTTTGAGTTGTATCCATGCTTAAAATATGCTGAACATAAGCAAAATCATTTTCATAATCTAAAACATTATTAAGAATTACCATAAAGAAAAAGAAAGAAATGCTAAAAAGCATCAAGATTTTACCCATTCTTATTGTCATATATAAGCTTTCTTGTATGTTCTTACTAATATATATAAAAAGAATAGCAATATTTTTGAATATATGTATATTGTTTTTTCGGTTAGTTCGTACTTTTATAAATGTTAGAGTATCAGTAGCTAAAGAGTTCAGTAAGTAGAGGAGGTGAAAGCCATTATGATGGTCATTGTAAACCCAGAAATTAAAGTTAAAAGAGTAATTACAGAAACAGAAGCTTCTAAGATTGCTGATCTTTACATACCTTATTATAAAAGAGCTAACTTAACGAAAGAGATATTTCTAAAGCGCTGGCAGTTTGCTAGTTCTCATGATAATTATTATATGCTTGCTGCTTACCTTGGGGCAGATAATGATGCTCCTGTTGGGTTTATGGATTTTTCAATTATACCAAGCATTTTTTGGGCGCCCTCTCTAGCGCGCCTTGATTCAATGCATATAAAAAATGAAGCCGGAGAAAAAGAAATTGCAGATGCTTTGTTTGATCATGCCTTGTCAATCATGAAGAAGCATGAAGTTTCAAAGGTGATTGCTGTGTCTTGCGCAAACTACGAACAAGAAGTTAGACTTTTAACAAATAAACTAACAATCGACGATAATCCAACTAAAACTTTCTTTTTTAAGGCTATATCGTAAACCCAAAACATGTCCAAATTTGCAATCGAATCTCAAATTTGGACAAAATCGTATTGTTTTAGCTCCACTCATCCCATGATCTTATGTTTCCATTGATCACTTTTATAACGAATGAAAAAGGCTATACAATTACCAATTGCATAAACGATGCATAACCCCCAAGCGGAGGAAGGACGCACATTAAAATAGTGGATAGCTGCGTAAATCGGCAAAATAGCAAGGATCCAGGCACCGGTTGCGTTAATGATCATTATAAAACGGGTATCGCCACCCGCTGTTAAAATCCCTGTCAGAACCCAGACCATTCCATCAAATGCAAAAAATATCCAAATAAATCTAAGAACGCGGATGCTATCTTGGAAAAGAAATGTTTGGCTATCTTTAATTTCAGGTAAAAATTGATGAACAATAAAATCTGGGTAGAGGACTAAAGGAATAGCAAAAAATGACATATAGATGCAGTGAAATTTAAACCCAGAAAAAAGTAGCTTTGAAATAAGCTGTTCTTTTTGTGCACCAATTAAATTGCTGGCTATAGCAATAACACCTTTATGTATACCATCTGTCACGAAAGCAAAGAAAATAAAGGTACTATTTCCTATGGTTTGAATAGTGACACAATCTGAACCAACTTGCGCTGTTATCCAAAATAGAGCTGCCCAAGCAGCAATTTCAATCATATGATTGATAGATGCTGGAGTACCAACCTTAAGACAGTTCCAAAGGGTTGAAGTATTAATATGACATTTATGGGTATGATAGGTTTCACGATTATGCTTATTTAAAAATACAACCGTTAACACAATGACTTGAAATATTTGCGATGACACTGTTGCAATTGCTGATCCTTCAGTACCCATAGATGGGATATAATCTTCAATACCAAAAATAAGAATAACATTTAATATGGCATTTAGGGTGTTGCCTGCCAATGTTGTCCAGGTTACCAGTTTGACAAACCCTCGTCCGATAAAAAAAGCTGATATAGCCGCAATGACAGACATCAATGGGCCGAACATCATGACCCACCAAAAAAAGTTTATACCTTCATTGTAAAGAGAAGGTGGCAGTAAAAATGGTCCTCCCCAAATGGCAATTGGCCAGAAAACAAAGAATAAAGATAAAGAAAACCAAATCATCTGCCAGACGGGTTCTGGTGTTTTCTTGAAATTTCCAGCTCCATTATGCTGGCCAACAAATACTTCAGCAATAGAAGCAATGGCAATACCCCCAAATTGGAAAATAGCACAGCTCATCCCAGCTGTGGCAACCGCATTCATCGCTTCAATTGAATAATGCGCTAGAATTAAACGATCCAACAAGAACATGAAATTAGCTGACAATGCGGTAAGCATGAGAGGCAGCGAAATTCGCCCTAAACCACGCACGGTTGGCGATAAAACGGCAGACATTGTTTAAATCCCGTTAGGTTTTATTCGTTAAGTTTATTCTTAAAAAGCTTGGCTAGTTAGTTGCATAGAAGCATAGGAAAATAAAAAAGCTAAACTGGCCAAAGTGTACCAAGAATAATATCAATGAAAAAGAATCGATGCAAGGAAACGTTAAAATTTCAATTGTGGGTATTGTTTGTCGTTTAAAAATAGCTTTAAGCTTAAAAGGTGAAGTGTTTTGTAATTGAGAGGAAAAATGAGAGTTTTAGCGTATTTGTTTATATTTGCGATCCTTGTAAATTTAGATACCTTTTGTTTCGCAAGTGATTATGAAGACCTTTTATAATAAAAATATGGCAAAAAGAACCTGAATTATTTATTATTGAGCCAAACCATCATAATATGGGACTAAACAGCTAGTACCTTGGACGCTAGTGCAAAAGCAATAAAAATATCAGATATAGAGGTAATCAAACAGAAGTGCAACTTTTAAAATTCTGGGGGTTTGTGTTCCCGGTAGTGAATATGATGTAATTATTATTGGCTGTATAATAACAATAAAAAAGGTCAGGACTTTCGTTCTGACCTTTTTGTTTTTAGCTGTTTTAAGCTTACGCAACTGGAGCCGCAGCTGGCATCTCAGCCTTTGGAGCTTCTGCAGTAGCAGCTGACATTGGAGCTGCAGCTGGCATAGCTGGAGCCGCCATTGGCATAACTGGAGCAACCCAAGGATCTTGTTGATTGTTGAATATTTTAGTAATTTCATTACCTGCAGCATGCTCGCCACCATGATGGCGGCGATGTCCTTTGTGTCCTGCTGTTTTAGCTGGAGTAGGTGATTTCGCAGCATCAGCAGCAGTTGGAGTTGCAGCCTTTGCGTCAGTCTTTGGAGCTTCTGCAGTAGCAGCTGGCTTTGGAGCTTCTGGTGCAGCAGTTGGAGCAGCAGCTGGAGCAGTTCCAGCAATTGCGGTTGTAGCAGCGAGAGCAAATGCGCTTGCTAATAATGTTTTTTTCATAGTAAAGGAACTCCCTTCAAATTAGTCACTTTTTAAAAAGTTGTTAAATCGTCTCTGAAAACGACGAGAAGATCTAGCTTCACGATAAATGAAGAGATCTTAAAAAATCACTAAAAATCAAGGAGCAAGAGAGTAACTTAGGTGGAAAGTGTGACTATTTAGTCATCATTCCATAGCAATCTTTAAGTAAAGGATAAGAATTCGTATCAGAAAGTTGATAGTGCCACCATTCATAAAGATAAATTTCCCAGCCTGCTGTCAACATGATACCTAAAAGCAAATAACGATTAGCTTGAATATCGGCAGGTAAGTCAGAGCCATGGTGAGAAAGAGAAGTGAAATCATCAAAGGAGGTGCCCATGTCAAGTTCACTACCATTTTTATCAACAAGAGTTAAATCAATGGCAATACCACGTGTATGGTTGGATCCTTTTGCAGGATCAGCTACATACGTTGGGTTTGAACAAATGCTCCAGAGTTTTTCTTGAGCAGCTTGAGGTCGAAATGCGTCAAAGATCTTTAAACGATAACCTTGTTGGTCGGCAAGCTGAATGGTTTTCTCAAAACATGTGAGAGTATCTTGATGCAAAAAACAAAGAGAATTTTCATAAATCTGTTGATTTAAAAAATTATTAGTTGATCCATAACGAAGATCAAGTATGACATCATATTTATCTTCAGTGATTGCAAAGACAGGCAAAGTTGTCTCCATAAATTGCTAGGAACTAAAAATTAGCCCAATGTAACTTAATTTTTTTCGCGAGAAAAGAGGTGCTTTGCTATTAATAAAGAGTTTGAAAAAGCAATGTTACTTACCACCCGACATTTTCTTTTAGCGTCATTACAAGCCCTTGATAGAGGCATAGGTACTACACAAGTTTAGTCAA
>DAHVSZ010000107.1 GCA_027328625.1 Candidatus Paracaedibacteraceae bacterium
ACTAGTAATATAGAAAGTTTTCTTTCTTAATTACTATCTACTCTCTAGCACATTTCTAACTTACAATGGCCACGCAATTCCATTGCTCGCCATGACGGCACTTCTGTGATTTGCTCAAGAAAAGAGACGTCTCTTTTCTTGAGTTAGTATCAATTTCTCAGGGGTGTTTAATGTTAATGATTATAGCAAGAGCACTACAAAATGAGTACGGACTTGCCGTCATGGCGAAGCCCGAAGGGCTGTGGCCATCCAGTCTTTAAGTTACTAACTATCTCTCGGGTCTCTCTTCAACTGTCATCCTCGGGCTTGTCCCGAGGATCTATACGACTTAGTGGTAAAATTCACCAAAAATGAACCCTAGACCTAACCCGCAGCTTCCACTTCACTCACTTTGTCCTCTTTTACATCTGAACGCTTTAAATGCAAATAAAGCAACAAAGGCGCGGCAAGACAGATGGACGAAAATGACCCAACAATAATCCCAATAATAATTGGTAAACTAAAGGTCGAGATGACCTGTCCTCCAAAGAAATAGAGAGCCAATAACGCAAGCAATGTTGTCGTTGCGGTTAATGTTGTTCTTGAAAGTGTCTCATTCAAACTCTTATTGATGATTTCACTTAAATTCAATTTTTTATGCTTCTTTAGGCTTTCACGAATACGGTCGAAAATAACGATCGTATCATTGATCGAATAACCGGCAGTTATAAGAACAGCGATAATAGCAGTTTCATTAAATTCTAAAGGAAAAATTGAAAACAAACCTAAAATGGCCACACAGTCATGTGCTAAGGCCAAAATTGCACATACAGCAAATTGCCACTCAAAGCGAACTGCAATATAAATAAGCATTGCAATCAAAGCAAAACCAACGGCTTTTATTCCGTTTCTAACAAGCTCACCGCCAACCTTTGGTCCAACTGTTTCGACTTTGCGGTAATCAACATTTGCGCCCAAGGTTTCTTTAACTTTCTGAATGGCTGTTTCTTGTGCAGAATCGTCGCCCTCTTGTCGTTCAACTTTAATTAAAAGATCTTTATCAGCGCCAAATTGTTGTAAAGCGACTTCACCTATATGTAAGTTCGATAATCTTTCACGTAACTCAGAAACGTTTACAGCTTCTGGCATTTTGACTTCAAAAATATAACCACCTCTAAAATCGATACCATAATTTAGGCCCTTGGTCACAATACTAAGCAGAGAAGTAACACAAATAAAAGCAGCTATAGTGAAAGTTATAAAACGGAAACCAATAAAATTGATATTGGTATTGTAGGGAACGATTTGTAAGCGGCGCATAAAAACCCCTTTATATAGGTAGAGTGGAGACTTTTCTTCCCCGCATCCAAGTAATAATAATCAAACGTGTTAAAGACAAAGCCGTAAAGAGGGAAATTAAAATACCCAATGCCAATGTCACAGCAAATCCGCGAATTGGGCCCGTTCCAAATTCAAATAGAACAGCCGCTCCTAACAATGTTGTTAAGTTTGAATCGATGATGGTTGTCATTGCTCTTCTATAGCCAGATTCAATTGCAATTGTTGCTTTTGCCCCTGCCCTTAACTCTTCTTTTATACGCTCATAAATAAGTACATTTGCATCAACTGCCATACCAATTGTTAAAGCAATACCAGCAATACCAGGTAGTGTTAATGTTGCTTGTAAAATTGAGAGGCCAGCAAACAATAGAATTAAGTTAAAAGCTAGAGCAATATCAGCGAACAAACCAAACATTCCATAGCATGAAATCATAAGAACAGAGACCATAATAAAGGCCAAAACTGTTGCTTTTTGCCCATCACGAATTGAGTCAGCACCAAGGCTTGGCCCAACAGTTCGTTCCTCAATAACTTTAAGAGGCGCTGGAAGAGCACCTGCTCTTAGCAACAGAGCTAAATCGTTTGCTTCTTTTACAGTAAAATGCCCACTAATTTGCCCGTTACCATCATGAATAATATCTTGAAAAACAGGAGCACTGATAACTTTATCATCTAAGACAATTGCAAATTGCTTTTTAAGATTCTGTGCTGACATATCTGCAAATCTACGTGCGCCTATTGAGTTGAACTTTAAGCTAACAGCAGGTTGCCCCGTTTGGTTAAAAGTTGCTTGTGCATCAATCAATGTTTCACCACTAACCATTACTTGTTTTTTAACTGCTATATAAACAGACTGACCATCTGGCCTTGTTTCAAGGAGATACTCACTACCCAAAGGTGCTGGAGTATGCGCACCACCCTCGTCCATAGCTGGAACAACAGGTGCACTTGAATCAACAAGACGAAAACTCATCTTTGCGGTCCTGCCAATCAGATTTTTAACTTCAGCTGGATCATCAACACCTGGAAGCTGAACTATAATGCGATCATCACCTTGACGTTGGATAATGGGTTCTTTCGTTCCTGATTCATCCACACGACGACGGACAACTTCAATTGATTGATCAATAATTGACTTGTTGCGTTGTTCCAAAACTTTTTCTGATAATGAGGCTGAAATAACAACCCCTTCCGCTGAAACATCCAAGCTATTGTCGATTGCTTTTAATATTTTAATAGCTTTGTCAGTGTCATCTGAAGTTCTAAGAGTGAATGTTAAGGTTGGCCTTGCTAATTTAGTATCAATTAAAAGCCCCGTATAACCAATCTGCTGTTTTCTAAGATTTAAACGTGTTTCATCTAAAAGATTGGTTAAATATTCTTTGGCAACAGCTTTTAAATCAACTTCTAATTGAAGGTGAGATCCACCTCTCAGCTCTAACCCTAAGTTAATTGTGTTTTGCAGCCAACTTGGCATGTTTTGAACAGTTGTTTGTGAAAAAAGATTAGGCATCGCAAAGATAATACCCAACACACAAACACCTATAATACTCCAGAATTTCCAGCGCGGAATGGTTAACATATAAAGTTCCGATCTATTCGTTTTCTACTTTTTTAATTTTCTTTGGTTTTGCCGTGTCTGAGTCATTGTTAGCAACAGGATCAGTTTTCGACAACACTTCAGTAATTGTGGATCGCATAATACGAACACGAACCTCTTCAGCAATTTCCACTTGAACCTCTCGGTCGCTTGTTAATTTACTAATTGTTCCAATGATACCACCACTGGTTACAACTTTATCACCACGACGAAGCCCTGAAAGCATCTGTTGGTGCTGTTTCATTTTCTTTTGTTGTGGACGCAAAATCAAAAAATAAAACACCACAAAAATAAGAGCTAAAGGCAATAAACTCATTATATCAAATCCTCCACCATGCGAGACCGTTGGTGCATCTGCGTAAACTTGGGTAATAAACATATTATCTCCTTAAAAATCTTTAATCTCTATAATTTTTACATTCTTCATCACGAAACATCTCTAATAGTACATAAGAGGGTTGTGGCGATTCAATTCTTCCTTACTGGCTAGATTGCCACGGAGTAAAGCTCCTCGCAATGCCGAAGATTGATTTTTACACATTAATTTTCTAAACACTAAACTCATCTTTATGGCAGCACAGATAATGGATCAATTGGTTTCAAGTCACTACCGCGCATTTGGAAATATAGTTGAGGTTCCTTTGCAACTCCAGTTTTACCAACACGACCAATATTTTGGCCCTGAGCCACAATGTCTTTTGGCTTAACGAGAATATCTTTCATATGCGCATATATAGACATTTTACCATCAGGGTGCTTAAGCACGACCATATTTCCATAAGCAGGAATACGAGAACCTGCATCTTTGACAACACCTTGAGCAACCGCTTTTACGGGTAAATTCGCTGCAGCACGAATGTTAATACCTTCGCTCAAACTACCATCAGGAAGGGTTTGTCCAAATCCTCTAATTAAATCACCTTTTACCGGCCATTCATAAGTTGAAACAGGGGGGACGCCAGCTTTACTTGCTGTTGCGGCTTCTGAAACTCCTGCTGGATTCGCTGAGTTAGCAGTATCCCCAACAACGGATTTCAAAGCATCTCCATCAGGCGTTTTTAAATTCAAACCATTTCCATCTTTTGGTACTGCACTTTCTTCCAAAGGTTTCACCGAAACATCTCCCTCCTCAACAGGAGCTGCCCTGCCTTCTTCAGATTTATCGTCTTTTATGTGAACAACTAAACGTTGCCCTGGGAAAAGTTTATATGGTTCTTTTAAACGGTTTAATTTAATAACTTCATCTTCTGTCATGCCATATTTCAAAGCAATATCAGCAAGCGTCTCATCTCTTTTCACAATGTGATAAGGGTTTAAACGTTTGGCATAAACAACCTCAGATGGTGGCTCATCTCGCGAGCAAGCTGCTACAAGTAACATTGATAAAACAGTTACATAAGATTTAACTCTCATCCAGCGAATACTCCTTCAAGCGCATGTAAAGTTGGTATATGAGTAAGGTCCAAAGATAGAGGGGTTACAGATACATATCCTTGCGTAATTGCTTCTAAATCTGTTCCAGGAGCCGGTGGCACAGGTGAATCATGGTATCGATGATTGCCTGGACCAATCCAGTAATATGGTTTTCCTCTTGGATCTATACACTTTATTAAATTATCTACTATTTGTCGATGGCCTTGAGTTGTTATTTTTACGCCTTTTACCGAAGGAATAATGGCATCTGGAAAATTAACATTGATCAAAACATTTGATGGGATGGCTTGATCTACTAATTTTTTTAAAATCTCTATTCCATAATGTTCAGCTGTTGCCCATTTAGGAGAATGATTTCTCATTGATACTAAACTCATCGAAACAGCCGGTATCCCAAGCAGAGTTGCTTCAATAGCAGCTGCAATTGTACCTGAATAAGTGACATCTTCGGCAATGTTACCACCTTGGTTTACACCTGATAAAACCAACTCTGGCGGATAATCTTTCATCAAATGGTAAGCCGCTGTCAAAACACAATCTGTTGGTGTACCAGTAACAGCAAATTTGCGATCAGATATTTCTCGAATACGAATAGGGTCACGCAAAGTCAACGAATGACTAGCGCCACTTTGATCTAATTCAGGTGCTACAATCCACACATCGTCTGTTAACGTCCTTGCAACTTTTTCAAGAACTTTTAATCCATGAGCATTAATACCATCATCATTACTTAAAAGAATGCGCATTCAACTTTAATTTTTTAAACCTTTTTGTCACTTATACCTCTTTTTTAGGGAATATGCCATTTGTTCCTCGTCAACAAAAATTAAGGAGTTTAAAAGACTGTTACTTCTTGTTTGGAACCTCATAAGTAAAACACAACTTTATTCCACCCCACTTTGGGCTGTTCCACACAACTATTTCTTTCCCACCTGGTCCTGTGATCAGATAACGCTGACGCTCCACAAGATTTTCCTCGGTTTCTTTCACGAGTTCCAAGAAATCTTTTTCAAGCGTTTTGAAACTGGAACTCCTTAATCTTTGAGTTTTTTCTCTCCAGTCAATAGCGTCTTTTTGGTAAAAAACAAACCCTGTTTCTAATAATTCCTTCCACAAACGTTCTTGTTCGGGAGAACAGGTTATATCTATATAAGTTAAGGGACCTACATTCATATGAGAGCCTGCGTCATCCACATCTTCGGCAAAGTGTATGTCTGCAACTTCACCTGACTCGCCAAGTCTTTTAATCTCAGGAGCTAATTCTTGAGTTAAGAATTTCAATAAGGAAAGCCTATACCCGTTATGTTCTTCTTTGGGATCAGGTGTAAGCCCAATATCACCATGCCCTGAAAGAATAAGCTCTCCCGATCTAATAAGACCAAAAACGAGAACACATTTCCCTTCTTCATTCAAAAGGCTCATATGTCCCCAAGGCATTCCTTTTGCAAAACGAATTAAGGAAAGTGCTCGTCTCTTTTGGATCGATTCTTTGCTCACAGTAGGGAGATCCCGGTACAATTTAGGATCTTTTGAATCACCGTTATTTGTGTTTGCATGGATAATTTCAAAATGACCTTCAAGGTCTCCAGGTAGATACTCACGTAAGGTCCATTTCTTTCCCGATTCTGTTGTACCAGTAGCCTTAAGATGCAACCCCTTCTCATCAATAAAATAAAATGGTGAAAAAGAAGCAGCAGAAGATTGTTTTGAATAAAAGAACAAAGCACTTGCTACAATTACCAAAGTTGATATCAGTACTTTTTCTAGCTTTTTCATAAACTATTCCTTTTCAAAAGCTGTCTTATTTTCGCATATTATCAGAGATAGAGCCAATTACAATACCTCTCAAAATATTGTTTTTCTTTAGAGTCTCTCAAATAAAGCATAGGTTTCATTCCTAGCCACTAATGAGCAAAAAACTTATGCTTCAGGATCAAATCTCTCTGAACTTACCACCCGACAGAATTTTGGAACCTAGGAAAACAGCCATTTCACGTCACCTCGAGAAGGGACGTAGTCCCGACGAAGCAATCCAGAAATTAGCAGTTTTACTGGA
>DAHVSZ010000108.1 GCA_027328625.1 Candidatus Paracaedibacteraceae bacterium
CAATTAGATGTTGAGGGTGGTATTAAAAGTGAACTTATTCCTATTTCATCTCATGCTGGTACGCGCATTACAGTTCGTGATCTTTTTTATGCAACCCCTGCACGGCTTAAATTTTTAAAGTCAGCTTCGACCGAGTTAAGCCACTGCGCAGATTATTTAAAGAGATTAGCCCTTGCTCATCCATCTGTTGAGATATCTTTAAAGGACGCAGACCGTAATGTATTTCATTACATAGCTTGTCAAACTATTGAAGAACGTTTGCAACAAGTCTTAGGAAAGAATTTCATCCAAAATGCTCATCCATTTTTAGCAACACGCGAAGGAGTTGAAATCTCAGGATGGACAAGTTTGCCAACTTATAATTGCAGTCAATCATCTGAACAGTACTTTTTTGTGAATGACAGACCTATCAAGGACAAAGTTCTAGGAGCAGCAGTTCGAGTCGCTTATCAAGACTTTTTACCTAACAATCGCTATCCTTATTTGGCAATATTTTTAAAGATACCAGGCGATGAAGTGGATGTTAACGTTCATCCAGCCAAAACAGAAGTAAGATTTAGAGATCACCAAATTGTTCGTGGACTTTTGATTAGTGCATTAAAGCAAGCTTTAGAGCAATCGAGTCAACAAGTATCTTCACATTTAGCAGCTGACGCCGTTGCGATTTTAAAAGACCGAGGATCAAACAGTGCCTTTACCACAAAAGCATACATTCCATCACCTGCATTTTCTCCTTCTTATGCTCCCGTTCAAAGAAGTTTCGTAGCACCACCACCTTCTTCTTATAGTTCTGAAGCGATCTTTTATAGACCTGTTGAAATAGAAGAAGTTGATGTTGAAACGAACATTATCCCCATGTTGGGATATGCTAAGGCACAAATTCATACCACTTATATTATTGCTGAAAAGCCCGATAGTTTAGTCATTGTTGATCAACATGCAGCCCATGAAAGACTAACTTACGAAAAAATGAAACAGCAATATGAACAAAATGAAATAAAGGGCCAAGCATTGCTTTTACCCGAGATTGTCAATATAAATGAATCGGATATTTACCTTTTGCAGAATCATTTAAATGATTTAGCAACAATTGCATTTGAATTTGAAATATTCGGGGCAAATTCAGTCGTTGTAAGACAGATCCCTGCTCTTCTTGTTGGCACTGATATTGCACAGCTGATTACAGATTTAATTGCTGATATCAAAGAAATAGGTACGAACTTTACTCTTAAAGATAAAATTAACGAAATTCTATCGACAATGGCTTGTCATAATAGTGTGCGAGCCGGCCAGCAATTATCCATTCAAGAAATGAATGCATTACTTCGCCAAATGGAAAATACCCTTCATTCAGGACAATGCAATCACGGACGCCCAACCTATATTGAGTTAAAAAAAGATGACATCGAAAAATTGTTTGGAAGACGTTAGATAGTCGATTGGCAGTCAAGCTTCGAAAATCAGACAAGAAACGTTTAAAAAAATCTCAAGATTTAAGCAAAGCTATAGACATTCTTAATAAACGTTTTGGGACTCAAGCTGCCTTAATAGCAGGCTGTGGCTTGAATCCTTCTTGGTATATCAAATCATATTTATGTTCTCCTGCTTATACAACGCGCTGGGGAGAATTGCTTTCTGTAAGGGCTTAAAAATCAAACAACAGATATATCTGGTGCATCAACTGCCTTCATACCAACTACGTGATAACCAGCATCAACGTGGTGAACTTCACCAGTAACGCCACTTGATAAATCGCTTAAAAGGTATAAACCAGATCCACCAACATCATCTAATGTGATGTTACGTTTCAATGGCGAGTTGTATTGATTCCATTTTAAAATATAGCGGAAATCACCAATACCAGAAGATGCTAATGTTTTAGCAGGCCCGGCTGACAATGCATTAACGCGAATATTCTGCCCACCCAAATCAACAGCTAAATAACGCACACTTGCTTCAAGAGCAGCTTTAGCCACACCCATGACATTGTAATGCGGCATAACACGTTCAGCACCATAATAAGTGAGAGTTAATAATGAACCACCATTAGGCATTAATTTTGAAGCTTCTTTACAAACTTCAGTAAATGAAAAACATGAAATATCTAATGAATTTAGAAAATTAGCACGGGTTGTATCTAAATACTTACCTTTGAGTTCTTCTTTATCTGAATAAGCAAGTGAATGAAGAACGAAATCGATTGAGTTCCAGCGCTTAGCAATTTCATTAAAAGCACCAGCTACTTGACCCGGTTGGCTTACATCACATTGAATTAAACAATCTGATTTTAACTGTTCAGCTAAAGGAGCAATTCGCTTTAAAAGAGTATCGGTTTGATATGTAAAAGCAAGTTCAGCTCCCTGCTCTGCTAAAGCTTGACTAATCCCCCAAGCCAAGGAATGATCATTAGCTAGCCCCATAATCACACCACGCTTACCTTGCATCAGCAATTTTTCCATATATCCTCATTTAACTTTTGAAGAAACATTTATTTATTCTAGTAATGACTGATGCTAGGTCAGGATTCAAGACTAATTTATGTAGCGACTCTCAAGTTCAATTAATTCTGGTAATTGCAACATATTATTAAACACGATATCAGCACCTGCTTTGAATAAAATTATATCTCCACCTTTTTGCTCTTGATGTGTTCCTATAAACCCAAGAACTTTCATACCTGCATCACGAGCGGATTGAGTTCCTGTTGGGCTATCTTCAATGACTAAACATTCAGAAGGAGAAACCCCCATTTTCTCAGCTATGTATTGATAAAGATCAGGATAGGGTTTGGGGCGTTCTACCATTTCAGCACTAAAAATATGTCCGTCAAAATATTGATCTAATTTACGGGTATGTAATAGCTGAAAAAGACGGCTGTACTTGCTATTCGAAGCGACCGCTTTAGGAATTGATATATTTTCAAGTGTCTCTGGAATATTAGGAACAACTTTTACATTTTTTTCAAGAGCATCAACAATTCTTTGCTCTACATCTTTAATCCACTCATCTGTCAGAGAAATTCCATACTCTTGAGCCACAGTTCTCATGGCTATAGCGCTAACAACCCCAGCAAAGCGTTTGTTGTAGTCATCTAAATCAACTGAAATTCCTAATTCATGTAATGCATCAACTTCTATTTTTCCACCAATTTCTTCAGAATCAAGCAAAACACCATCACAATCAAAGATGATAAGTTTAAAGAAAATTGGGCCAGAATGACATTTAGAATGCTGCGTGTTATTTGGCATAATGTCCTCTCCTTATTAATTGGGGGAGTGTCTAACACTAGATATTAAATAGCACTTTTTTGGAAGTTTATCTTTACAATTTTTTGGTTACAATCACAAATTAAAATGTCCCTAAGACTTGTGCAAGAATCCATATTGAAATTATAACGGTTACAGCCATCTGAAGCTCATTTAACGGCTTCACGATGAGGACAAATATAGTTTAAGCATAGCTATTCAATATTAAATTAACAAAATCTCAATAGTTTGCTGGTATAAAAAAAATTAAAGGGGATGTTGCCACCATTGTAAGATAAGCTTACATTTGATTGCATGGCACATGAAATTGAAAGCAGTTTGTATGGATAGTTCAAATTCGAGTAATTCTACATCATCTAAAATTGCTCATTTAGTTTATAATGGTAAAACTGTAGAGCTTCCTGTTTTATCGGGATCAGAAGGGCCTGAAGTTCTTAATATAACAAATTTATACAATGAACTAGACGTTTTCACGTTTGATCCAGGCTTTACTTCCACAGCAAGTTGTTCTTCTAATATCACTTTTATTGATGGTGAAAAGGGTCGATTACTTTATCGAGGCTATCCTATCCAAGACCTTGCTGAATATTGCGATTTTTTAGAAGTTGCGTATCTCCTTCTTTATGGAGAACTCCCAAATATACAAAAAAAAGATATGTTTATAGAGTCAATCTCACGTCATACGCTTGTTCATGAGCAAATTAGTAACTTCTATCGTGGTTTTCGTCGAGATGCTCATCCAATGGCCATTATGGTTGGTGTCGTTGGAGCTTTATCTGCATTTTATCACGACAGCTTAGACATTCATGATGAAGAACAACGTAAAATTGCTTCTATTCGGCTTATTGCTAAGATGCCGACTATGGCAGCAATGGCTTATAAATACTCTATGGGTCAACCCTTTATTTATCCAAAAAATAATTTATGTTATTCCTCTAATCTTTTACGAATGATGTTTGCTGTTCCTTGTGAGGAATATCTTATAAATCCAGTCCTTGTGCGGGCTATGGATCGGATTCTAATTTTGCATGCCGATCATGAACAAAATGCATCCACATCAACTGTTAGACTGGCAGGATCAAGCGGTGCTAATCCTTTTGCTTGTATTGCTTCAGGCATTGCAGCACTTTGGGGGCCAGCACATGGCGGTGCCAATGAGGCAGTTCTAAACATGCTCTATGAAATTGGTAATGTTGACCGAATTCCTGAATTTATTAAAAGAGCAAAAGATAAAAATGATAACTTCCGTTTGATGGGGTTTGGACACCGTGTATACAAAAACTATGATCCTCGTGCGACTGTATTGAGACATACATGTCATGAAGTCTTAGATGAATTAGGTATAAAAAATGATCCTCTCTTAAATTTAGCTCTTGAGCTTGAACGTATTGCTTTACAAGACGAATACTTTATTGAAAAGAAACTGTATCCCAATGTTGATTTTTATTCAGGAATTATATTTAAGGCTATGGGCATTCCAACTTCAATGTTTACAGTTTTGTTTGCTATTGCAAGAACAGTCGGCTGGATTGCTCATTGGCAAGAGATGATCAGTGATCCTACACAAAAAATCGGTCGCCCTCGGCAGCTTTATTGTGGTAAAAGTGAGAGAGAATTCGTCTCTCTACAAAAAAGATAATTTAGTTAAGAGAAAGTAAAATGGATAACCAAATTTATTATTACACAGCAAATCAAGTTATAAAGAACGCTGCTAATGATAATACGACTCCAAAAAAAATCATGTGGCAGCGTTTATTGAAAATTAGTTTACTGATAGCTCCGTTTGTTGCGTGGTTTCTATGGAACCAATGAAACTGCCCAATGATATTGTTGTCCCTTTTTACATTGACGAAGCCCAAGTTAGAGGTCGCTTAGTAAGACTTGGTTCAGAGCTTAATCAAATTTTAGTCAACCACTCTTATCCACCAATTATCAATCGTTACTTAGCAGAATTGGTTACAATTGGTGTTGCATTATCTACAGACACTAAGCAAGAAGGGTTATTCACTTTACAAATTACAGGTGGCCAAATTATTAAGATGATGGTTGTTGATGTCACGTCTGAAGGTGAAGTAAGAGCTTGCGCAAAATGGAATGAAGAGTCTTTGAACATCCTGTTAGAAGGTACAAATAATAGTCCCTCTTTACGTGAATTATTTGCAAATGCATTTTTAGTGTTTACTATTGATCTTGTGAATAAAGATGATCGTTATCAAGCCGTAGTTGAATTAACAGGATCAACTTTATCTGAGTGTATGCACCATTTTTTTCGTCAATCTGATCAAGTCCCAACAGGTCTTGTTGTTGGTACACAAACTGATGCTATAAGTGAAGATTATTTAGCTGCTTCAATCATTTTACAAAAATTGCCACCGTCTTCTGATTTTAGCGAAGAAAAAATTGAAAAAGAAATTGATGACTGGTTCACAGATCTAAGTCTTCTTGGAACAGTTACTAAGCAAGAATTACTGGATAAAAACCTTGCTCCAAACACACTCCTTTATCAACTTTTCCATGAACGCAACATTAGAGTTCTTCCATCCAGAGAAATTGTTTCGAAATGCTATTGCTCAAGACAACGAATTGAAGAAATACTTTCTAATTTTTCTGAATCGGATCTTACTGATATGATCATCGATGGCAAAATCAGCGTCACTTGTGAATTTTGTAACGAAACTCAGATTTTCAACAAAACCGAAATTGATGAGATTGTTCAGTTTGGAAAATAGTTTTTGACTGGAAGCTTCCTGAACTTACCACCCGACAGAATTTTGGAACCTAGAAAAACAGCCATTTCACGTCACCTCGAGAAGGAACGTAGTCCCGACGAAGCAATCCAGAAATTATAGCAGTTTTACTGGATTACTATGTCCTCTATCGCATAGGTATCTACACATCTTGAATTCATTTTAACTAAACTAACCCGAGTTGTGTTTAAGGATTGAGAAGAAGGATATTTTGTAAAGAAGGTTTATCGTCTCTAAGTTGGTAGTT
>DAHVSZ010000109.1 GCA_027328625.1 Candidatus Paracaedibacteraceae bacterium
TTACACGGTGCTATTTGGAGAATAATAACAAAGAATAAGGTATTGGAAGATGATAAGTTAGATGAAAATGAAAAATTAAATGGGATAGAGGGAGAAAAATGTTGGGTTCATTATACTAAAGGAGATAAAAAAGGAAATAAATGGTGGGCAAACAACCCATATTATATAAATTGGTCAAAAGAGAATGTATTTTGGTTAAAAGAGCACAGTGGTAGTAAAGATAAAAATATGCCAGTTATAAGAAATCAAGAAATGTATTTTAAACCAGGATTTTGCTGGAATCTTACTTCGGGAGACAAATTGAAGGCGGATATGAGATTTAGAATAATCAAAGGTGGAGTTCATGATGTAAATGCTATGAAAATAATAGGTCCACTATGGTTATTGGGATATCTTAATACTGAACTATTTTCTGAAATCAAATACAACTTTATCAACTCCACAATTGCGAATCAACTTGAAGACATTAAGTTACTCCCAATTAAAGAGCCATCACCACAAGAAAAACAGTATATTGAAAGTATGGTAAGTGCCTTGATTAAAATGAAAAAAGAAAAATTACCATCGATTAGATTTGGGAAAGAAAATAAGACAATTCTAGAACTTGAAAAAGAAATAAATGATATAGTTTATAAGATATATGAATTAGATCCCTGTTTATTTAATTTTTAATTTAGTTATATGTATGCTACAGCATCAGCCTCTTCCGTTTGTGTTTTTTCAAGGTTGTGTGTATTTACTTTCCATTTTTATTAATCTTTAGTATCATCGTAATATTCTGTATTATCCGAATCATTACGTCTAACATGAGCTATTGCAAATAAGCCATCTGCTCTTGGTATGACTCTTAAGTCGCCAAAGTTAAGCATCGCCTTAAACTCACGCTCCACAAGGTCTGTTGGAAGGTCGGAGAATTGGGGTAAAGCAAGTAAAAAGGAAAAGTAATTTAGCTTGGTTCCTACTATTACCCCTTGTTTTGGGATTTGGTTTAGGAAAGTTTCAATCCGCCTATGAATTAGGTCAGGGTTTTGGTTTAAGATTTGTGATGCAGCGGAGGTTGCGGATATTTCAGTATCTTTTTGGATTGGGGACTTTGGGGTGATTGGGGTGTTGTTTTCTCCTGCTATATAATTATTATGATTACTCATTTTATTTAGCTCGTAAGGAAAAGTCGCCAAAGTCGCCAAAGTCCCCCTACTACCAATCTTATTAATATTTTTTATTCTATTATTTTGGAGTTCTGCTTGGTTCGCTGTACTATCTTCGACTTTCACAAAGCGATATTTGCTACGGTTGCTATGATGCCCAGAAGGAAGTTCTTCCATACGAATGCCAGAAAATATACGTCTCACATATTTGCTTAAAATCTTACCAAATCTCATTTTAGCTGATCCTGGATTCTTTTCCCAATCTAGATAAGAGAATAACCCAAAGAAGTTTGAATTTGGATTTTGGATTTCTACAAAAATCGTTGATTTGGCTACCCATTCCTGTCCCCAAAATGCAATTGCTTCTTCATAGAGTTGCTTCATTCCGCGGGTTTCCTCGTCACCCCCTATCGAATTTAGTGTATCATTCTGCATGGGTGTGCCAATCCCCGCACTCTCCAATATTCCTCCAACGATAGCTATCCACTCTGGAAAACTGGAGAATGGTTGTTTGCTTTTGGGCATCCCTTTCTCAACCCAATTCTGCACTAATGCGTATAGTGCACTCAAAACATCAGATCTATGTGCCTTTACCCAACCATGCAAATCAGGGTTCTCGAAAGTTCTGGTATTTGGATTTTCTATGTCTAATACTAAATTCACAAAAATGCTTCTTCTTTGTAAGTCTGCAGTATAAGTCAGCCCAGTATTTGCAGATAGGCTTATGGTAAGTGTATTAGGGAAGTCCAATATTGTGTTGCTACCAAGTTGCCTGTCAACATAGTGTTCCTTTGTTATTAATGCTTCTAACTCTGCAGAATTTAAGTGCCCTTTGTTGTTTGACGAGTGAATAATGGTTCTACCAATTTTAAAAGATGCTAAAACCTTCTTGCGGAATTCCTCGTCTCCATTCCCATCAGATTTAGTTATCGGCGGATCTTCTATAGCCTCACCCTCGTGTGTTATAGTAGTGATACCAGCACAGTAATCCTTACCCGCACCTTCTCTATTTGCCAGATAAATGAATAATGGGGAGCGGATAGTTTCTCTGGAGAAAAGCCCCCTGCAAAATGGTGTTATAAGATGAGCAATTGCGTTGATTTTATCCTGCGGACTCTTAAAAGCAAACTCCCCATAAACTTGTTCCTGCAACAAATCTTTGGCATCTTCCAGTGACATTTCTTTAATATTTGGTGCATCCGGTGGAACAAAGCTCATAAAATCAATATCATAACCATTTTTCGGGAACTTCAGCTTTCCATCAATCAAATGAGGAATGGGTACAGGAAGCATGCGCTTAATGAAAGGCAGTCTCATACGGAATTGATCAACTGAGGCTAATACAACCTTTGCAGTTTGTGCAGGCAGACTGTGTATGTGTCTTTCTCCTCTACTATTAAGGGTATACAAGTGTAAATCCGTCTCTAAAAATGTTACAAACTCCTCCCCA
Source organism: Candidatus Paracaedibacteraceae bacterium (assembly GCA_027328625.1). Taxonomy (GTDB): domain Bacteria; phylum Pseudomonadota; class Alphaproteobacteria; order Paracaedibacterales; family CAIULA01; genus CANJLN01. The sequence continues at coordinate 2,599 of DAHVSZ010000109.1, forward strand.
TTGACAGATTGCAAGCCAAGTATCTGGTGCCCTGCATCATCGATTTTAACTACGATAATTCTAACAACTTCACTTGTCTCTGGGCGATAAAATAAACTTTGTTTTGTAGCATAATATTCAGCAAGTTCTGTAGTGAATTCTCCGACGGGCCTATCGATTCCAGATAACATAATCGCCTTTTTACCACCTTCGCTAAGTGTCTTGTTGAAAGTCAAATCATCATGTATCTTTTCAATAGCTTTGTGAAGCAGTGGGTTTAGGGAAGCCGCATCATTGAAATGCTGCTCGTAAAAATCCTTTTTAAATACGACAACCCATTCCTCTACCCTATAATCCACTACAGTTCCGATGATGGTTCCTTTGAAGATCTCAGGTTCAAGTACCTTAAGCAACAAGTCCGATCCCTCTCCTTTCCGAACTTGGACATGCCTATCTCGCTCAAGCTGTCCTATCAATGTATCCAGTGTTATAGAAGCGTCGTCATTCATGCCCTCATCACTCACCATGCTTTATTGAAGCTACTTCACTTTTGGCTATGCGTTCTCCTCCACTTTTGTTGTTATACTCAATTTCAAGGAATAGCTCATCTTCTGAAAGTAATCGACCATACTTTGTATAACCATCCCTAATTACAATTTTAATTTGTTTACCTATCCAGTTCATTTGTTCACCTTACTAATCATCAAACTTCTTTCATCATTGTTTCTTCTTTTTTTACCTTTGCCATCATTTCAGTAACCTTTTTTTCAATCATCTCTAACCACAACTCAAGTTCAGGGCGTCTCTCTGCTAACTCCTTTCTGGTTTGGCTATTTTGCTCGTCAAGCCACCAAGCTATGCTTTGTGCTTCCTCTTTGAGTTCTGTTGTATTGGTCATAATCCTGCCTTCTTTGCCTTCCCAAGTTTGTTATCAACTGTTTCTATGGCTCCCTGCCTTAGTACTTCTGCAGGCGAAAAACCATAGCTTTTAAGCTCAGCAATCTTAGCTAACAAACTTTCAGGAACACGTATTTGAATAGGATGTAGATTTTTGTTTTCCATTATATTACCTTATATTAGAAATTTAATAATAAAAATTTAAATACCTTGTGGTATTTATAATTTATTTTAATACAAGCTAAAAATAAACTAATATAAGCTAACAGAAGGTATATAAATCTTAATAACTAATATAAGAATAGTGTATTTCTATGCTTTCAGAAAATAAAAACACAACAGAAAAGCAATTTCAAATGGCTCAAGAGCTCATTAAAGAAAACATTACTAATGGGATTAATTTATTATTTCCCGAAGAAAAAGTGATCTTTTCAATACTTGCTCAAGATAAAAGACCTAAGCGTATTGGAGAGATTCAAGAAGATTATTTGGATATGTTGATTGCAAATCTTGATAAAAACTGGGACCTCATTTCATCGATAAATACAATTATAAGCTTTTTGAACTATAAACAAAGGATAAAGAATTGGTTATTATCAAATCAAAGAGTAGCACATATTCCCGAGTTAATAGATATTTTTGAAAAGATATCCAATTATAAAAAGCTTTATCAAAACTCAGCAGATATAGTTACGTTTAGATCAAGCGTTCCTGAGAAACTAAAAACGGCAAGAAACCTTACATCATTCCTTCTGAAACGTAAGCAATATTCGGTAATTCTATCGCATGGAGCAATTCAAAATATCTTAAGAAATCTCGAAGCTTTTGGTCTCGTAACTTATAGGCTTGATCAAAGATCAACTAAAAGTGGCAAACTAAAGGACTGGAGTGCATACGCTCTTATCGAAAAAGCACAGAATGAATGGGATATGCAACGCGCCTCATTGCTGGAAAAAATAAAATCATACCCTGACTTAGCATATAGTATCGAGGAGCTCCGCATGTACGGCCTCTGTAATGAGCTGCTTGATTTGCGTTTAAAGAACATAGAACCCATTGCTTCAAAAATAAAGGACACAATATACAAAATCGATGCTTTATTCCCCCGTGACGATGAGAAACAATATTCTTATATTGATATCTCAGAGTCAAGTTTAGAGTCTATCAAAACAAATTTAGATGCAAGCGAAGCAGCAAGCAATAGCTTTATAAAAAAACTCAATACGGCTCCATACGTAGATACTCTAGCTCAAAGATACCTTGTGCCTCTTGCAGCAAAAATAGATTATAAAGTATTTGGTAGGGCATTTGGCTAACTTTGCTTTCCTGCCTTCTTTGCCTTCCATTACATTACTGCCTTGCCTTCTTTTGTATTCAATCTCTATTGAAAAATAAGACTACTACTATACTGACTCATATTCTTTAAAAAGGTCCCAGTTATCTTCCCACCCCTCTTTGACGTTTACGCCCATCTTTTGTCTTTTACCTGGTATTCCAATTCGTATGTCTTTGTAATCGCTAACTGTTTTAGTTTCTTCACCCCACTTCACTACTTCTTCACCTATCTCCTTTTTAGTAGTAATCCAGAACTCTAACGGTATTTTTTTCTTGCTTTCCAATCTAACAAAAACTACATATTGGTTATCGGGTGCATTCTGATACTCTTTAAACCTTTTTAAATTATTAAAAGGAAAAGATCCACTATTATGGTTTGGATCAGACGTTTTTACCTGTATAAAACCGACTTTATTTTCTGTATCCCTTCTTGTTATAATTATATCATTATCCTTAGTGCCTGCAGGTAAAAGAGAAGCAATAATACCTCTTCGAAGTAATTCCGCCACAACAAATAGTTCACCTGCATTCCCACTCATCTGTTTTGAAAATTGTGATATTTTCTTTTTCATAGAACCAATAATTATTAACATACTTGCTACTATTTTAATCTTTCTTAACTTTTTTCTCTTTTTCCTTCAGCCTTTCCTTGACAAGTGCATCAACTAATCCTACCAAATATTTAGGATCAACAGCGCTTGCTACTGCACTTTTCTCAAGTTTTAGCTCTTCAAGTGCTGTTTTAACGTCAAGTGGAGAGCCGCACTTTCCGCAGTACTTTTGATAACTTGGATTTGAAAATCCGCAGCGTGGGCAGAGTTTTGCTTTAATATCATTTTGTGTTTCTGCAACCTCCAATCCTTTTGCCTTTGCTAAAGCTACATCAAGATCGCTAGTACTTAAATGTTCATATACGGCGTGCATTCTACTTCCAGGTCTCCAACCTGCTACTCGTTCAAGTTGAGCATTTGTCAGTGCATTAGCATATCTAGTTATAACACTATGCCTGAATATATAAGGATTTAATCTCTTCCTTATTTGGGCCCTTTTGTTTAGTTTAACTAACATCATCCTCAAGCTATCGTAATTCATTGGTTTTATCTTATCCTGTAGTCTCAACTGCTCATAATCAATAAAAAGTGGATCGCTAACTTTCAAATTTTTAATACTCTCAATATAAGAACTCAATGGTGCTACACTATCAAATAATGGAATATGCCTTTGTCCTGTCTTTGTATCTGCTCCAATAATTAGATAAGGCTGCGTTGCATCGAGAATTACACTTCCAACCTTCAAACCTAACAGTTCATGTGGTCTAAGGGGTGCATCTGTCATAAGTGCGATTATTGCCCTATCCCTTAAGT
>DAHVSZ010000010.1 GCA_027328625.1 Candidatus Paracaedibacteraceae bacterium
GCTTCGTCGGGACTACGTCCCTTCTCGAGGGGACGTGAAATGGCTGTTTTTCTAGGTTCCAAAATTCTGTCGGGTGGGAAGCCACATAAATCCAATTAATTATTAAAAATGGTATAAGTTGACAAAATTATGTTGATGTTGCTTCATAGAAGTATCAGCACTCAGCTATTATAATGAATCGATCATGCTTTATTCTAAATGTAAAACCAAATTAATGCATTTTCTATCAAACATAGGTTTTCCCCTCACTTTAGTATTAGCAATCCCTTTAGGAATTGCAGCAGCATTTGGAGCTATTATTTTTAGAAAGATGATTGGTTTTTTTCATAATCTCTTTTTCTTAAATATTTTTTCTTTTCAATTTGATCCTTTGAAATTTACTCAAGAAAATCACTTAGGTATTCTCATCATTTTTATTCCTGCCATTTTGAGTATAGTCGTTACTTTTCTCATACAAAATTTTGCACACGAAGCTAAAGGTCATGGTGTTCCAGAAGTCCTAGATGCTGTTTATAATAAGTCCAGTCATATACGCCCTCGAGTTAGTTTAATTAAATCATTAGCTTCTTCCATCACTATTGGCTCTGGAGGATCAGTAGGACGCGAAGGACCAATCATTCAAATAGGGGCCGCGATTGGATCTTTTTTTGGGAAAATGTTTACCTTTCATGATTGGCAAAAGACAACCCTGGTGGCAGCTGGTGCAGGTGCTGGTATTGCCGCTACATTCAATACACCTATAGGAGGTATTTTATTTGCAACTGAGCTCATATTGTCGGAAATCAGCATGCGCACTATTGTACCTGTTATTTGTGCAACGACTATTTCAACTTATATTGCTCGGTTATTTATGGGAGCCAATACAGCTTTTTCCTTACCTATTATAGAGCATTATGAACTTACACAATATGATCATACTTATTTGATTTATCTAAGTATTTTAGGAATGATAATAGGCATGGCAGCTTTTTTGTTTAGCAGGTCTATTTATTTTTTTGAAGATCAATTTGAGAAGGTTTTTTCCAACGCTTACATTCGACATTGTACGGGGATGCTTGGTGTAGGTTGTATTATTTGGTTAACATACCATTTTGCAGGCCATTACTACATAGAAGGGGTTGGATATGCAACCATTCAAAGTATTTTAAATCATCCAGAAAAAAATCTTATTCTACTAGCATGGTTGTTTATCCTAAAATTTATTGTCACTGGCATTACCCTTGGTTCAGGCGGGTCAGGTGGAGTCTTTTCTCCCTCTTTATTTATAGGAGCAACTCTCGGTTGCTTTATAGGAAATATTGTACATTCCATTTTTCCAGGATTTCCTCTCTCAGTTCCTTTATTTGCAGTTGTGGCTATGGCAGGTATGGTTGCTGGAACGACCCATGCAGTAATAACTGCAATAGTTATGATAATTGAAATGACCAGTACTTATCATGTAGCAATCGAAATTATTTGCGTTGCCGGGATAGCAGCAAGCACTAGTTTTATGATCTCAAATAAATCAATTTATACTCTTAAGTTAGCAAGGCGAGGTACCTATATTCCTATATTTAAAATTGCTCATCACTCAGCAAACAAAACAGATATTATTGAACCCAAATAATATTACCTTGAGGAAGGTAGTTATGTAAAAGATCTATAGCTTTCTCTTATCTAGATTTTTGTTAATTATATTTTAAGAAGAAGCTGAATAAAACAAACTATTGATGCTGATACCACTTATGAGTTTCAGTTCTAGGCAACGCCTCAACACCGTGCGCCTCTACAAAGGCAACAACAGCCCATCTTGAAAACGGTTTATTGATCAGTGTCTCATCCAATTGAATAACATCATGCCAACCAGCAGATAGTTGGTCTGTATCGATAACCTTTTGATAATTGCTAGATAACATGAAAATTGCGTTACCATCTTTGTGTTCAACAGCCTTTAGCGTTTCTGGATCCTTGCCAATACGAAGACCAGAACAACTTTCAGCAATCGCAAGCGTAAAAGATCCCGCATCATAATGCGGCTTTGCTAAATATTTTCCTGAATTCTGCCAATGGTATTTCAAAAACCGTAACTGAAGATGAACTGTGTCTGTGTCAAAAATTTTGTTATAAACGCCAGGAAATTTTGGCTCTAAAGTTTTTAGTGTTTTTTGCACCGCTTTATAAGCAAGATCCCAAATAATTTTTGCCTTTAACATAAAATCATTAACGACGGGATTCTTTTCTAAAAAATCACCATATTTTTCAAAAACCACTGGATGAAAATGAAAAAACTCTTTGCTATCTCTGTAAATATCTTCGTTTGGATCCCGGTGCTTGAATCCAACGTCACCTCGACGATGAAGAGGTGCGATTGAAAAATCAATATGAGTTTTAATGTTTTCAGGTTCTTCTAAAAATTTAAAAAATGCTGCAACAGTATCTTCAATTACAGAACGGCTTAAGGAAAAAGGTATGGTTGCATATGCTTGTTTTTGAAGTGCATTATAGATTTCATTTATGTCTAAGCTACTATTGTCCATTTCATTTACTCTTAGACAATCTTTTCTTCTTTTATGATTGCAGACAAAGGCAAAGTCCCATAAATATGTGGATAAAGTTTTCCAGAATTAGGAGATTCTTCCCATTTTATATTTTCTTGAATTTGGGTTGTATCAATGGACAGCAGTATTAAATTTTTTTCACCACTAAAAAATTTGTCCTTTGTTCCAGGTACTTGCTCAGCTGTTGAACAATGAATAAATCCGTCTGTTATATCTAATTCAGACCCCTTAAAATAACCTGTATCTTTTGCAATACTCCATTCCTGGGATGTGACAATTTTAAAAATAGGTACGTTGCTCATGGCTAATTAAGTCCTTATTTGTAGTAACGGATTAATAATCTTAATAACAAATATCTAGCAAAGCAAGTTAGACCCCTTTAGAATCTAGGCAACACCAATAAAAGAAAATAAAACAACATGAATGGTCCTGAAATTCAGCGTATGATTCAATTGCTCAGCCGTTTGCCTGGACTTGGTCCAAGATCAGGTCGTCGTGTGGCCCTTCACTTACTGAAAAAAAGAGAACTTCTTTTAAAGCCATTGATTGATGCTTTACAAACCGCAGATGAGTCTATTCAAACATGTAAGATTTGCTCGAATTTAGACACCTGCAATCCTTGTAGTATTTGCACAGATTTAAAACGTGACGATCATTTATTGTGCGTTGTCGCTGATGTGTCCGATTTGTGGGCCTTAGAACGTTCACAAGTCCTTCGTGGACGGTACCATATACTGGGTGGTTTGCTGTCAGCGATGGAAGGCATTGGTCCGGAACAACTGAATCTAGAATCTCTTATTAAACGAATCGAAAATCAGAAAATTCAAGAAGTTGTTTTTGCTTTAAACGCAACCGTCGATGGTCAAACAACGTTACATTACATAGCAGATAGATTACAACCCTATAATGTAAAATTGTCTTCTCTTGCCCACGGTGTACCAATGGGAGGAGAACTAGACTATCTAGACGAGGGAACTTTATCAACAGCTTTTGTTGAACGTCGTGGTCTTTAGTGAATAATGGAGAAATGTTTTGTCTTTAGTCCTGATTGAATCAATAACACGTGAAATAAGTCGAATCACGTTAAACAATCCTAAGCGTTTAAACGTTTTATCAAAACAACTAATTGCTGATTTGAATATGGCTTTAGATACACTTGAAGCAGATGATCAAGTCAAATGTGTTATTTTAACTGGAGCAGGTAAGGCTTTTTCCGCTGGTGCAGATTTAGCAGAAGTTCAATCAACAACTTTAAAAGATATCAAAGAAAACGATTTTATTGAAGATTGGCAACGACTAGCTGCATTTTCAAAACCTGTCATTGCAGCTGTTAATGGCTATGCCTTCGGCGGGGGACTTGAACTTGCTCTTATGACAGATATTATTATTGCCTCAAACACAGCCCAATTTGGGCAGCCAGAGATTAAATTGTCTTTGTTGCCCGGTGGTGGCGGGACTCAAAGATTAACAAGGCTTATTGGAAAAATAAACACAATGAATCTTTGTCTTACCGGTGAGTCAATATCCGCAGATAAGGCCTTTACATTGGGCCTTTTAAATAAAGTTGTAAACGAAGATGAACTTATTTCTGCTTCGATCCAATTAGCCGAAATGATTACAAGCCATTCTCTCCCTCAATTAAAAATGATCAAACAAGCAATAAAAGCAGCTGATGAATTACCTTTGAAAGATGGGATGAAATTAGAAAGAAGTTTTTTTTATAAGACTTTTGAAAGTCCTGAAAGTAGAAAAGCTATTAATGCATTTTTGAGTAAAGAGAGATAAATAATACAAACTGTCATCCCCGAGAGGTACTGAGTACCGAGTCGGGAATGACAATAATAATCTTGCTATTTCTCACAGCAAGAAATACAGTGCAGTCCCATTGCTAAGAAAACAGCAATAATTTGCGCAACAGCAAATAGCCATAATTGTTCAAGCGCCCAGCCACCATGGAATACAGCAACACCTAAGCTCCTCGCAAAATTAACAGAAGTGTTGGTTACCGGAATACTAACCAAATGAATAGCTGTCAAAGTAAAGCCAAGAGCAATTCCAGTAAATTGTGCAGGGAATGAAGTGTGTGTTGATGCAAGGATAACAAATAGTAATAACGCCGTCATTACAACCTCGGTGATCAAACATGCCACCATGGAATAACCTTTTGGCGAGTATTCCCCAAAACCATTTAAAGCAAATCCTTGATGCACGTCAAAGCCAGCCTTACCGGTTGCAATCAAGTAAACAACAAAAGCTCCCAAAATAGCTCCAAGACACTGTGCTATTATATAACCAATAACATTGCTAGATGGGAACTTACGAGTAAACGCAAGACATAAAGTAACTGCTGGGTTTAAATGGCAACCTGATATAGGGCCTAGGCAATACACAAGCAGCAGTAATGCAAAACCAAATGATAAGGCAATACCCGCAAAACCTATATCTCCACCAGCCAACACAGCACTACCACAACCAACAAGGACTAATATACATGTACCAATTAATTCAGCCAAATATCTCGTAACAGGATTAGCAGTCATATTTTTCTCCAATTTTACTAAAAATTTACCTATTATACGTTAATTGTTTCTTATAATTGACCTGAAGTAAATAGGAAAAGTACGTTATTTATCTAATCAATTGATAAAGCCTTAACAGTAAGGATTATTTATCCTATTCATAAGTCCATGAATTATGTCACAAATACTCATTCCACATTTATATCTACATTAATGTCTGGATCTGAGAATATTATTGTAACAATATCCATATTGTCCAAATCGATTTAAAATTTGTTCTAGACGCTTAAAGTGCAACACTGTAGCATTCAAACAGTATATCGAATGAATTCTATAAAATTGATTCATAATAAATTAAGGAGAAAAAATGACTCAACCAAATGGCCAAGATGCAACTTTACCTTTCATAATTAGAGGCCAATATATAAAGGACTTTTCGTTTGAAAATCCTAACCCAATTAAGCATTTAGTTGAGGACGCTGATAAAGAACCCAATATAACAATTGATATTCAAGTTTCCTCAGATTTAGTATCTGACAAAACATTTGAAGTTGTCTTGCATATTCGTGTAGATGCAAAACGAAATGATGATCAAATGTTTTTAGCCGAACTATCCTATGCAGGACTTATTAGTATTGGTGACATTCAAGAAGAATATATTAAACCTTTACTATTGATTCATTCTCCAAATCTTTTATTCCCATTTGCTCGTAATATTCTATCTGATGCTGTTCGTGATGGAGGATTTCTTCCACTGATGCTTGCACCAGTCGATTTTGCTTATCTTTATCAACAACAGCATGGTGAAGCTGAAGCACTTCAACAAGCAACTGCTTAAATTTTTACTTCATCTTCTGCTAAAGCTTGCCACATTGGATTACTGAGTTGTTTTAGGAATTCAGTGTGGCAATTTATTTCATCATAATTGAGAGCAAATTTGCGCAAAGGAAAATTAGACATCACAGATGTTTCTATTTCAAGCACAGCTTCTTCAGTCTTAATAATGTCCAATAGACGCTGACGACCTCCTAATAGTTCTATGTAAACACTTGCCAAAAGCTCAGAGTCTAAAAGGGCTCCGTGCTTATCACGCTTAGATAAATCAACATTAAAGCGTTTGCATAAAGCATCCAAACTAGCGGGGGATCCTGGAAATTTTTGACGCGCCATAATCAACGTATCAATGGCTCGTGCTGAAGGAATAGGATCTAGCTCACAGCGCCTGAGTTCTGAATTTAAAAAGGCCATATCAAAATTAGCATTATGAATGACTAAAGGATCATCTTGGATAAATTCTAAAAACTCTTCAACAATTTTTGAAAAAATTGGATGGGGTTTTAAAAACTCAGTTGTCAGCCCTGTAATAGCTGTTGAGGCAGGCGGTACATCACGCTCAGGATTAATATACGAATGAAAAAATCTTCCTGTTGGAAGATGATTAAATAATTCAATACAACCAATTTCAATAATACGATGACCTTGATCTGGACTAAGACCCGTTGTTTCCGTATCAAGAATAATTTCACGCATTATTTTTATATGTTCTTTATAGAAGTTATTATATTTTAATAAACCTGTTTTCCTAGGAAATCAAGGAACCTCAAACAACAAATACTTAGACACTTTCTCAAAATTTATAAAGACAAAGGCAAGTTATGCAGAAGTCTAATTTAAAATATATTTTTTTGCCTTAAGTAATCTTTGATCCCAATTTTGTTTATAAATTGAGGCTAGTTTTCTGTCTTGTATAACAAGCAAATTTTCTGCATTTCTAGTATTTGCTGCTTTTGTAAAATTAAAACTGCCTGTTATTACAATTCTTTCATCAATTATCATCACTTTGTTATGAGCAAGACCTGAAACGCAATCCAAATAAATAGGTATTTTTTCTATAGCTAAATCATGAATAATAGAACCTTTAGCTTTTTTTTGGCCACGATCAACTATTATTTCAATCTTAACTCCTCTCTTCCAAGCTTGAATCAAAGCATTCTTGACTTCTTTTGCAGTGAATGAATAAGCCTGAATATAAATCGATTTTTGAGATTCATTGATTTTTGAGATAATTTTGCTAAGACAACCCGAAGGTGGTGTAAAACATACTTCATATTGACCAACAATGATTTCTTTATCTTCAAGAGGGGAATGTATACGATAATATATAGTTGTATAAGCAAGGGTAATCCCAACAATTAAACCTCCCAAACCATAGGCAAAGTAATGTAACTTTTTGTTCATATATTGACAGTAATCTATAAAGAAAGCCCTTAACTCTTGCCGTTCTCTTGAAAAAATTCAAGTAATTTAAGGGTTATACTTAGTAATTAGAAAGGAAAAAACAAATGAACTGTCGATTGAAAAATAAAATTGCTTTAATTACTGGTGCAGCAAGAGGAATCGGCGAAGCTTGTTCAAGGTTATTTGTTGAAGAAGGTGCCATTGTTATCATAAGCGATATTGAAGATAGTCTTGGACAAAAAGTTACAAAAAATATTGGCGATTCAGCTTTTTATCATCGTCTTGATGTTAGCCAAGAGTCAAATTGGCAAGAAGTTATGAATTGGATTAAAAAAAAATTTGGACGCCTTGATATACTAGTTAACAACGCTGGCATTACAGGAATTGGACAAAACTTGGGTTCTCAAGACCCAGAATATTGTTCTTTAAACAGCTGGCATACTATTCACAAAATCAATCTCGATAGTGTGTTTTTAGGATGTAAGTATGCAATCGAAATTATGAAAGATAAAAAATCTGGATCAATTGTAAACGTGTCATCAAGGTCTGGCATTGTTGGAGTACCTCATATGGCACCTTATGCTTCTAGTAAAGCTGCTATCAGAAACCATACCAAAACCGTAGCTTTATATTGTGCAGAAATGGGGTATGGCATTCGCTGTAACTCCCTTCACCCTGCGGCTATTCAAACCCCAATGTGGGATGAAATGTTACCCAAAGATGAAGATCCAGTCAAAGCTCGTCTCCGTTTAAGTGAAGACATTCCTTTAAAGAGAATGGGAACACCAAAAGATGTTGCCTATGCCGCACTTTATTTAGCCTCCGATGAATCATTGTATACAACAGGTGCAGAGTTAGTATTAGATGGTGGAATTCTAGCTGGATCTGCAGCATCACCTGGAAAAAAATAGAGAAGGGTTTTCCCCTCCTCTTATTTAAGTGTCTTTCGCTTTTCTTTCTTCCTTTTTCCTCTCATGAGGGCAAAGAATAGCTTTTCGAATTCGAATCGACTTTGGAGTCACTTCGACACGCTCATCATCTTCTACATAAGCAATGGCTTGCTCTAAAGTCATCAATTTTGGTGGTGTTAAACGAATGGCTTCATCTTTACCAGAGGCGCGGACGTTGGTTAATTGCTTTGCCTTTAATGGGTTGACCTCCAGGTCATTATCACGGCTGTTTTCACCAATAATCATGCCTTGGTAAACTTGTGTACCAGGAGAAATAAACATAATGCCTCTTTCTTCCAAATTCCATAAAGCATAAGCAACAGCTTCACCATCACCATTCGAGATCAACACCCCATTCCGACGTCCTTCGACTGCACCACGATATGGGCCGTAAGAATAAAACACACGGCTCATAATGCCTGTACCACGCGTTTCTGTTAAAAAAGGCCCATGATAACCAATTAAACCCCTAGAAGGTCCGTGGAAAATGATGCGAGTTTTACCACCACCTGATGGACGCATATCAATCATTTCAGCTTTACGTTGACTCATTGATTCAACGACAACACCAACATATTCATCGTCAACGTCAATCTGAATTTCTTCAATAGGTTCTAACCGTTGACCAGTTTCAGGATCATTCTTGTAAAGCACGCGAGGACGACTAATGGATAATTCAAACCCTTCACGACGCATCGTTTCAATCAATACACCAAGTTGTAATTCTCCACGACCAGCTACTTCAAATGCATCTCTGTCTTCAGTTTCTGTAATGCGAATAGCGATGTTACCTTCTGCTTCTTTCATTAAGCGATCACGAAGCACTCGTGATGTTAATTTTGCGCCTTCTCGACCAGCTAACGGAGAATCATTAATAGAAAAAGTCATCGCCAACGTTGGAGGATCAATTGGCTGTGCAGGTAATGGCACATTAACATCAGGTGAAGCAATCGTTTCAGATACTGTTGCTTTTTCCAAACCCGCCAAAGCGACAATATCTCCAGCTTCTGCTGATTCAACGGGAATACGTTCTAACCCACGGAAAGTTAGCAATTTTGAAACACGACCTGATTCAACCAAATTACCTTCACGATCGATAACTTTAATCGGCATATTCAATTTAATAACACCACTATGAACACGACCCGTTAAAACACGACCCAAATAGGAATCATATTCACGCGTTGTAATTAACATTGAAAAAGGAGCATTTTTATCAGCCTTTGGTTCATGCACATGTTCAAGAATAAGATCAAATAACGGAGAAATATCTTTGCGCTCTTCATCCAAATCACGAACAGCCCAACCACCACGCCCAGATGCGTACACCGTTGGAAAATCAAGCTGTTCATCATTCGCATCAAGCGCCATAAAAAGATCAAAGATTTCATCCAATACTTCGTCTTGACGCGCATCTTGACGGTCAATCTTATTAATAACAACAATTGGTTTTAGGCCAAGTTTTAAGGCTTTTCCAAGAACAAATTTTGTTTGAGGCATTGGCCCTTCAGCTGCATCAACCAGCAATACAACACCGTCCACCATACTTAAAATACGCTCAACCTCACCACCAAAGTCAGCGTGACCTGGTGTGTCAACGATATTGACCCTGACATCTTTCCAAGTTAGAGACGTACATTTTGCTAAAATAGTAATGCCACGTTCACGTTCTAAGTCATTCGAATCCATAGCACGTTCAGCGACATTTTGATTGGCACGAAAGATGCCACTTTGTTTTAACATGGTGTCAACCAAAGTTGTTTTTCCGTGGTCGACGTGGGCGATGATAGCAATATTGCGAATCGAAGACATTGTTTATGAAAACCTTTACTTATAAAATCTCGCTAACACTTGTTCTAAACAAGTGTAAAAAATTAAGCCATTTTATGATTGAGTGAGTAAAAAATGGCGCGTCCTAGAGGATTCGAACCTCTGACCTACGGCTTAGAAGGCCGCCGCTCTATCCAGCTGAGCTAAGGACGCAATAATGCTTATAAGCTAACCTTTATTGGCATTTTATTCAACCAAAAAGTCTTTTGTTTTGGGGTTTAATGTTAATGAAATAATTCTAAATAAAAATAATAAGATCTATCGCAAAAAATATGGCAACAAACTCTTCAATTTAAAAAGTTTTATTAATCTTATGTAAACCTATAATGAAGTAAAATTACTTAAAAATGTAAATAAATCTGTGGTTTTATGTTTATTAAAAAAGAATATTCAGAAGAATGTTTATATACAACTGGAGAATCTCCTTGTTTAGAAACAGGTTTTTTTGAATGGGATATTTCAAAAGATCAAATTACCCTATGTCCATATTTGGCAGAAAAATTATCATTTAAAACCATTAGTACAATTCAAAATTATTCTTCCTGGTTAAAATTAATTCATCCAAAAGATATTGAATTATTTGAAAATTATTTAAAAGAGAATGTAACAAAAGATAATCCTTATATTTCTTTAGAATGGCGTCAATTGGGAAGAGATAAAAAATGGCATTGGTTCGGAGTTAGGGGTAAAGTTACTCAGTTTGACTCTAATGATGCCCCCATCCATTCTTTTGGTATTTGTATAGAAATTAGCAAATATAAAGAAAATATAACAAATTCAACCCAAGCGCAGCTTTTAATTTCTGAGCTAAACCATATTAATAACAGTCAAAAAAATAATGGTTCTTTAGAGTCAATCTGTACAGAGGTCTTAAAATCATTTAATAAGCTGACAAAATCTTCAAATTCTGTCTTATTGTTTTCAACTTTTGAAAATTTAACAGCAAATCTTAAGAACAAATTATCAACTTTCTCTTTTAATGATAAAGATACTGACTCTTTTGAGTGGTCAACTGAAAAAAATGAGTTTATAAAAAATTTCCCCGTTACAAGAAATAAACTTATACAAAATAATAATGAAACATCTTTGCTCGGTGTTCACTTAAATTTGCCTTTTAATCATCATGCAATGCTAATAATTGAACGAAAGGAAGCATTTAACGAAGAAGTTATTGATTTTTTAAACCCACTTATCAACGCTTTAACTGATATTCTAAGTGTTAATAAATTCGAGGAAAAGCGAAAAGAATTAGAAAGCACTATTGATTTTTTTATTAAGCAAGTTCCAGCACCAGTAGCGATGTTCGATTGTAAAATGCATCATAAATTCGTAAGTGAGGAATGGAGACGCACTAATAATCTTGGAGAACCTCACGAATTTATTAATAAATCATATTATGAAATTTATCCAGAAGAGCCAACCATATGGAAAGAGAATTATCAAAAAGTATTAGCAGGCGAAACCATTATATGGAAACCAACAAAAAATACAGATAAATTAGGTGAAACTTATTGGACAGAAGGTGTAATAGCTCCTTGGTATACATTAGATGGTTCTCTTGGAGGCATGATTATGTATTATAATGATGTTACAAAAAGAATAGAACAAGAGCATACATTAATAAATACTCTTAAAAATTTAAATCAGACGAATGAACTCCTTAAAAAATCAAATGAATATTTGGAGAGTTTTGGATATGTGTGTTCGCATGACTTAAAAGAACCTTTAAGGAATGTGGCAAATTACATCCAATTACTCTTTAATAAATACAAAAATGATTTTGACGAAACTTCAGTTACATATATGCATTATGTCTTAAAAGGCATCACGCGTATGAAAACTCTTATTGATGATATTTTACTTTATTCAAAAGTGATAAAACAAACAGACCGGAAGAAAGAATTTTTAAACCTAAATAATGTAATAAAAGACGTCAAAAGGGATTTTTCTTATCAACTGATTGAAATGGGTGGACAAATTAAAATTTACAATTTACCAACCATTAAAGCTGAATCGGTCCAAATCAATCAGCTGTTTATGAATTTAATTAGTAATGCAATTAAATTCAAATCAGAAAAACCTCTTATTATCGAAATCTTTGGAATAGAAGATGATTCTTTTTGGGAAATACATGTAAGTGATAATGGAATAGGGATTGATGAAAGCTATCATAAAAGTATCTTTCAGGCATTTAAACGACTTAATAGCAGACATACTTATGAAGGCTCGGGGCTTGGCCTTTCTATATGTCAAAAAATTGTTGAAGCACATGAAGGAACAATTATGGTTCAGTCTAATCCAACAGGTGGATGTGATTTTGTAATAAGAATCCCAAAAATATTTTGCAACAGCCAAATAATGCCCAGTTAAATTCAATATACTTGCTCATATGGAGATTTCGCTTTAGTATCTCGTTAGAATTAGCCAAATTCAGAGCTCTTTAGTGTTTAGTCAGTTAATTAAGATCTTTATTATTGGATGCTTTATTTCTTCTTTAACTCATGGAAGCGAAAATAAAGCAAAAGTTTCTGTTAAAAAAATCGGTGATTACATAACTGAAGCTACGATCACAAACAATAAAGAGAAATTAACGATTGTAGCTAAACGTTTAACACCTTCAAAAACCGATTATCCAACTGCCGAAGATGATCCCATTCAACTACTTCAAAGACTTCACTTAATTTGGGTACTACAAGATCCTGACTGCATGGCTATTATTGGCGATCTTATAAAAATTAAGGTATCAGCAGTTGCAGGAAATTATTTTAAAGAAATTCCCGCTATGCCTAACAATCCTTTATTAAAACAAAGACTGATTGAATTAGCTAAGAAAATATCAATTTATGCAAACCCAAAAGCCATGGATAAATATCTAGACGGAGTACCACGAAATACAGTCGATACATTATTACGAGTAGTAGAATTTTTTGGGCCTCTGTCGACCAATCGCAAATGGGTTGAAGAACAAGATCCTCGTTCAGGTTTTATGCTCTATAAAGATGGTCAATTTGCTGGTTATACTTATATAACAAGCCTTGATGCATTGCCGGGGTGTGGAATTTTTTTAGTCATTATTCACCCAAATTTCCAAAACTTAGGAATTGGAAACTTAGCTGCAGATTTTATGATAAATACCTATGCCCCACAGGTTTTTAAACAAAGCAAGCCTGTTTATTCAGGTAAACCACTTAAAACAATAAAAGTCACTTCTAATCCTGATAACGAAAGATGGATTAAGATTGCAATCAAATACGGCTTTTTAATTTTTCCTCTTGAAAAAAATGCTCCTGAAATTGAAGTTTCCTTAAAAGCTGATGGATCCTTAAACACTGCTGCTATTGCCGAACGAGCTATAAAAGCGTTTAAAGTAAACGGAAAAATTAAGGATGGAATGACACAAAAAGAAATCGATAAGGTCCTTGATAGTGAAAATTTTTATATGACTTATAAGGGAACCAAATGGACTTATCAACTTGTTAAGTATTGGGGTAGCCCTTATATTCTAAAACAGACTTTCTACAAACCTTTGTCATAATAGAAATTTTACTGAGATAACAATGGATGAATCTTACGAAATCTAATACCTTTTTACCCAATTTAAGCCTATACCAGAACTTTGGTCTCCACCAACGTCGACATCAACATTCAAATTTGGCGCAATCGCAGCCTCAAGAGTTGCTTTACTCGTTCCTGTACTCACACCTTGGTCAATTGAGACTTTTACATTACCAAACTCTTTACCAACGCTAAGAGCTTGGCTTCCTGTTGTATCATAGGAATTTGCTTTCTTTTGTTCTTTTAATTCAAGAGTATCCAAACCAAAAGAGGAACGAATTTTATCCATTACATTTAATCCTTTTTTGCCATTCATAGCGGCTGCAGCTGTCGCAAGCTGTAAACTTTGCCCAACTGAAATTTTTCCAAGTTCTTTACCGAATAATAAACGAGAAAGAATTTCTTCTTCTGGAAGTGCAGGAATTGATAAAAAAGTAAAGCGTGGGTCAGATGCATACCCTTCTATCACAAGCTTTACAGTTGTTCCTGCATCAACTTCTCTAACGCTAGTAATCAAAAGATAAGGGTCGTCTTTGGGTGTTTCTTTATAGGTAATGCTACCTTCTTTAATTTTCATAGCTTTGCCAAATACGTCCAGTTTTCCACTCTCTATTTTAATAGCACCAACCAATTGAGGATCGCCAACCGTTCCAACAACTATCATCACTCCACTCCATGAACTCTCTAAACCAAAACCTTGAATTCTAAAGTCTTTTGGTGCATTTAATTTAAGTTCAATTGGAAAAAGTTTGGAATCGTTTTCTTTAGATTTATCTTTTTTAACTTGTTTTTGAGGTGATACCTGTTGATTCATTATGTTAATTGTTGGAATATTTGAACTTGCAGCTTCTTCTAAGTAAAGCTCTGCTGGTTCTAGCAAAACTTCCCCTGTTACTTTAGATCGAACACCTTCCCCTTTCAAAAACAAAGAACCTGTAGCTTTGCCCATAAAACTATCGCTTTGTGCGACTTGAAAATCGGTCAAATCTAGTCTTATATCAACCCCTGGTGAAAACAAATGCTTTACTTCAAGATAACCTTGCCCATTTATTCTACCTTTGTGTTCACCTGAAGCTCCGTCAATTGCCGTAAGACTTGAGATAACAATTCGAGAACCTTTGGCTTCAGCGCTTAAAGTTATATCGCGAATTGTCGTACCAAAATCAGCAATTTCATATAGACCACTGACAAGCTGGATGTTTCCTTTTAACGAAGGTTGTTCAATGCTACCATTTATAATTAAGTCTGTAATAAGAACTCCATTTATTCTATCGCCGCTACCTAAGAATGCTGAAAATATACCAAGATGCAGAGATCCCTTAAGGGTTGCTTGAACATGACTTGATGGTTGGACACAACCATTTGAAAGAGCAATTCTACCGTCACTTATAAAAGTCAAAGTTGGCGATGCATTACCTTCAATTTTCCAATCCAAAGTATTTGGAAGCCAATTGAACGTAATTTCACCATTCATTTTTTCTAAACTTCTAATTTCTTTTTCGGCAAGCGGTGCATAACTCACATTAGAAATTTCTAATTGTCCTTTAATTTCTGGAAAAACTTGTTCGCCTGTTAATTGGGCATGCCCGCTTATTGCTCCATTTAGCACTAAAGAAGATTCAAAAATCTGTAAAATAGAAAGCGGAACATTGCTAACAATGACTCGACCACTCCAAACTTGATGAGTTTGATTTTCTGTGCATGACGCACAATTAAATTTCTCAATCTTTATCTTTCCTTGAGCAACTGAAAGATCAAGTTCGTCAACCTTTGCATTTTTAAAATCAATTAAACAAGGTTTATCTAAAATAATTGTGTGAGTATTAGGAGTTAATTTCATATCTTTAACAAACAAAGATAAATTTACAAAATCAAACTCTCCCTGACTTATTAATATGGGAACAGCAGTTTTCTTTTTTCGTGAGATACGTTGAATTGATTTTAAATCGAACTCTCCTCTGCCTTCTTTTACAATCATTAAAAAGTCAGTCTGCATCAGTGCTAGTGAGCCAAGTTTAATGCCTTTGATTGATCCTTTTATCTTCCCTGTTAAATTTTCATCTAGATTTGCTTCAAGATGAACAGGCACAGTCCCTTTAAACCATGGTTCAAAATTTTTTGTGTCTACGTTAACTTTAATACCTGTCTTTTTTAAATTAGGATGATGGTCTATCTCTACACTAATGCTTGTTTCTTCACCAAATGCTTGCAGATGAATAATCCAAAGATCGGAATGATCAAAATCAGCAGTTATTTCCATCTCTTTAATACGAAATGGCATAGTATCTGACAAAATAGCATGCGTTTTTAAAATAGGTTTGGTTAAACTACCTGATAATACAGACTCAAAGATTACAGGCGGTTTATTCCCCTTTAGAACATCATAGCTTGAAAACGATGTTTTAAATTTTCCTTGTAATTGAGTCGGTGAAAATCTAACTTCACCATTTAAAAAATGACCTTTGTTTGAAGAGACTGTTAAAGATTCAATAACAATATCATTTACATTTTGAAAATTAGCATTGATTGACCATTCTAATTGATTACCAATAACTTCTTCACCCCAAGAACCAAGAAGTGAAAATTTGTCCATTCCCCCCTTTAACGTAAGGTTTTTGCTTTTTATGTTATAGCTTAAGTTGGTAACGAAATTGATAGGAGTGTTTACATCTTTTCCTGAAAGTAATGTAACACTTAAATCTGCATCGGCCTTTATAAGTGGAAGAGCAAAATCCAACAACGCTTCGCCTTTGACTAGAATATTTCCTTCTTGTGAAACCTCCAACTGATCAACCACGGCTTTTCCCGCTCCACAATTAACGACAGCTTCAGCCTTGATAGCTTTTTGACCAAGAGGCAGAGCAGAAATCTTTACATTGACTAACTTCTCTTTTTGATGAACCTCAAGTTCTGCTTTACCCCACTTTTCATGCTCAAAAGATAAGCTGACTTGAGCATTGCTATCAAAATCCAAAGACTCAAAATTTATATTACCATTCAAAGAAATTACACCAGTTGGTACAGATGTGTGCTCTTCTATAAGTTTACCAAAAATCCCTTGAGCTTTTTCTTGCCCCTTAATAACTACATCTGCACCTTTGCCTTTTGTTTTAATTAATATAGAAAGATCTGTTACAATTTTTCCCTCAACAGAGCTGGTAACATTGATTTGTTGCCCCCCATAATCGTCGGGCATTAACAAAAAGCTTGCTTCGTACACACTTCCAAAAATTGATGGATCTATTTTGATTTGTTTAATGATCAGTGAACGCAAAAATGTTTGACATATCAAGGTTGGAAAGAGCTCAACCGATGAAAATCCCGAAGAAGCCTCAAGTATAGGCAAACGATATAAATTTAAAGAATCTGAAGAAAAATAACCGCGAAATGGGAATATTTTAAGAAAAGTATCCGTTCCTTTTACTTCCATCCAAGGACCATCTTTATCGCTCATAACACATTTGGATACCTGAAGAGAAAAAGGGAAAAATCCGCTTACACCTTCCAATTCAATCTTATGATTGGGTTCATTTAAGGCAGACAAAATTACCCATTCAAGCGCCCGCTTCTTAATAGGGGGAGCTTGGATAATCAACAGCAGAGATACGCAAACACCCAAAAGGCCAATAAATCCTTTTATAAGTCTTTTTCTTAAAAATTTGCGCAATCCTTGCTGCCTTTCTTGATGATTCAAACAACATTATAGCAGAAGGCATAATTTATGCTTGGAGAAAATAGCTTTATTGCTTAAATCAAAAACAAGCTTAAAGAGAATGTAAATTTTCTAGTAAAGGCTTTATATTAGTTTGGATATGGGCTTTTGCTTCTTCTAATTCAAAATCATCTTGTAATCCCATCCAAAATTGTGCAGATGTTCCAAAATAATGAGCTAATCTTAAAGCTGTATCTGCTGTAATACTTCTTTTACCATGGACAATTTCGTTAATACGACGGGGTGGAACACCTAAATCTTTAGCTAAACGATTTTGAGTAAGCTTAAAAGGAATCATGAATTCTTCTAATAAAATTAAACCTGGATGAATGTTTGGTAGTTTTTGTGACATGGCAATTCTCCTCAGTGGTAATCTACAATTTCAACATCATGGGCGTTGTTATCTTGCCATGAAAAACAAAGGCGCCATTGATCATTAATACGGATACTATAACGTCCTACCAGATCTCCTTTAAGCGATTCTAGTCTATTAGCTGGAGGAATCATTAAATCTTTTATTGTGTGAGCGTTATTAAGCATCCTTAGCTTTTTGCGAGCAGTTAACTGAATATTTTCTGGTAGACGACGTGAAACATCACCTCTCCATATTTTTCCAGTTTCTGAGCATTTAAAACCAATAATCATAATACAATATATGACGCATAACGTTACAAGTCAAGACAAATTAAGGAGTTTTTACGAGAACAGACAGCTAAGGCAGATACTAAGCTTCCACTCGGCCTCGACCAATAGAAACATACTCTACTTCTTCCATTTCCGATGGTTTGTAGATATTTCTTAAATCGACAATAAGTGGCTTAAACCCTTTAGGTGTGTTAAGTAAGATTTTAAGTTTATCCAAATCTAACGCTCTAAACTCATTCCACTCAGTTAAAATAACAACACAATCTGCGCCTTGCATAGAAGAATAGGCATCTCTACTCCACTCAACCCCTTTAAAATCAGCTGCGTGATCTAATCTTTCAGATCCAGCATAATAAAGGGGATCATAAACTCTAACCTTAAGACCAGCTTTTAAAAGTTCTGGCACAATAACCAAACTAGGTGCGTCTCTTAAATCATCCGTGTTTGGCTTAAAGGTAATTCCTAAAACAGAAACAGTTTTTCCTTTTATGTCTCCACGCGCTTTAAGAACTGCAACAATTTTACCAGCCATCGCCTTTTTTCGAAAGTCATTGGCTTCTACAACAGCATCAATCAAGGTAAGTGGTGCCTCAAAATCATGAGCTGTCTTAGAAAGTGCTAGAGTATCTTTGGGAAAACATGATCCGCCATAACCAGGACCAGCATTTAAAAATTTGCGTCCAATTCGTCCATCTAAACCAATGCCTTTAGCCAATTCTTGAATATCAGCTCCTGCTTTTTCGCATAAATCAGCCATTTGGTTAATAAAAGCAATTTTCATTGCTAAAAAGCCATTTGAAGCATACTTAATAAGTTCTGAAGTCTCAATGCTTGTGAAAACAATAGGTGTTTCAATCAAATAAAGAGGTCTATAAAGCTTGGACAAAAGCTCTTTTGCACGGTTGCTGTCTGTTCCAATGACCACACGATCAGGCCTCATAAAATCACCAATTGCCGAACCTTCTCTCAAAAATTCTGGATTTGATGCCACATCAAAATCAACACCTCGTTTTAAATCTGGACGTGTTTTTTCAATAATTTCCGCAACCTTACGACACGTTCCAACTGGAACAGTAGATTTAGTAACAACAACTGTATATCCATTTATAGAAGCTGCAATTTGTTCAGCAGCTTGATACACATAACTTAGATCCGCGTATCCATCGCCTCTTCTGGTTGGTGTCCCAACAGCTATCATTACGATATCAGCTTGGCTTACAGCTTTAGAAAGCTCTGTTGTAAATGTAAGACGTCCAGCTTTTTGACCATGTTGAACTAAAGAATCAAGCCCGGGTTCATATATTGGGATCTTACCTTTTTCAAGATCTTTAATTTTTTTTGCATCTTGGTCAACGTTAGTAACATTAAAGCCAAATTCAGCAAAACATGCTCCTGTTACCAGCCCTACATAACCAGAGCCTATCATTGTTACGCGCATTCTTTTTGATTTCCTGAATTAAGGGGAAAATACTGTTGAAGATTTTTTTGAAGATTTATTCGCAAATCTGGTTGTTCAAGAGCAAATGCTAAATTTGCTTCAAGCCAACCTTCCTTTGTTCCACAATCAAACCGATGGCCTTTATATCGATAACCACATAAAGGAACTTTTTTAAGCATTGCTTGAATAGCGTCCGTCAACTGGATTTCTCCTCCAGCTCCTGGAATTTGATTTTGCAAATAATTGAAGATACTTTGATTTAAAATGTATCGGCCAATAATTGCTATATTCGAAGGACTTTTTTCAAGAGATGGTTTCTCAATGACTTCTTGTGCTAAAACTTTTTTACCCTTATGCTGCAAAACGTCCAAAATTCCATAGCGATGGGTTTGCTCCATAGGAACTTCCATTACTCCTACCATATTACCATCTTGAGGTGTATATTCTTGAATCATCTGCTGAAGACAGGGTTCGTCTGCTAAAACAAGATCGTCGGCCAGAATTAATGCAAAAGCATCTTCATTAACAAGATGTTGAGCACATAAAACAGCATGTCCTAAACCTAAGGGGGCATGTTGACGAATATAAACAGCCTGACCTGGGTCAAGCCGCAAAGCTTCTAATCGTTCAACTTCAGCGACTTTACCACGCTTTTTTAAGGTTTCCTCTAAAACAGGACTTGAATCAAAGTGATCTTCGATAGCTGATTTTCCTTGAGATGTTACGAAAATAAAACGTTCAATTCCAGCTGCTTTTGCTTCTTCTACCGCGTATTGTATTAATGGCTTATCAACAACAACCAACATTTCTTTTGGAATTGATTTTGTAGCAGGTAAGAAACGACTTCCTAAACCAGCAACAGGAAAAATACAAGTCTTAATCTTTTTCATAACTTTAGGCGATTCTACTTCGCTGATTTTGTGATGGGAGTTGAATTAACTCCATCAAATTAGCTAATTCTTGTTTAGCTGCCACATGAGAAAGACTGAGTGGCAAATTACTTTCTCGCATATCTAAAAGAGTTAATCCACTTAAAAATAACTCACGGAAAATAACACGTTCACCAAACCCAGAAACAAGACGAAAACCAATGCGTTTAGCTAGAGCATTTAAAACTTTTTCCATTTCTTCTTTGTTGCGTGAATGAATACTGCTCAGACGGTTCCGCATAACAATCCAATCAATAGATCCACCATCGCGAATTGCTCTTTGTTTTTTTTGTTCCCACACCATTTCCGAATAAGTACTAGGTTTTAAGATATCTAAAGAATCTGCATTAACCCTTACCAACATATCTAAATCTATAAAACTGTCATTAAGAGGAGTGATGAGCGTATCGGCAAAAGAATGAGCTAATCTTGATAAATAGCTATCGCTTCCAGGTGTATCGATAACGATATAATCATGATCTTGGAAGCGAGATATTGTCGAAAAGATTTTTCCTTTTTCTTCGGTTTCGGCTTCCTCAACATTTGGAAGAGAACTTTTAAAAATTGCTTCATGTTCAGGTAAAGGTAAATCCTCTCCTGTGTTTTTTGCTCTTAATCGACGGTTTTCAACATAACGGCTTAGTGTTCCTTGACGGGCATCAACATCTATGCTTGCGACTTTATAATTTTGACGCAAAAGATTTGTGATGATATGCATAGCTGCTGTAGATTTCCCAGTTCCTCCTTTTTCATTTCCCAGAACAACAACATAAGCTTTTCTCGTTTCAGAAGTGCTCATTAAAAAATCCTGTTAATGCATAGTTGATTTAGGCATCTTAACCTGAAAATAGGAAAAAAAAGAAGAGTAAATATATTACTTCTTCTCTTGTATATTAATTATGTAGTAGTAGATATAGGGGCGATGATTTGTATTAATAAAAAATTTTCCCCAAAGTTTTCCACATTATTTTTTTATTTTAGTTTTTTTTAATATAAAAATTATTTTCATAAAAACACTTTAAAAACAATAAGTTGTTTGTTTTTTTGTTTTGTACATAATGGATTTTGAAAAAAATATATTTGTATTTATGCACAGGGTGTTTATAAGGTTTTCAACTGTGGATAAAAAATTGAATAAAGTTAAATTATACACAATTTTAACGGATTACTTTTTTATTAAATTTTTTTCTCTGATTTTATACATTTGTTTAAAGTAAGTTTTAAACAATGTTATCCACAGTCAAGATTAAATATGCTGGGATAAGATGCAACTGACTGGGCATAAAATTATTGATCGTTTATAATTCGTTTAATTATATGAATCAATCACAAAAAATTTATGTGGATTATTGGAATCACAGGCTCGACTGGAACTGGAAAATCAACAATAACTAAGCAATTAAGAATCGCTTTTAGAGTCCCAGTTTGGGATGCTGATCAAGTAGTGAGAGAACTCTACCAAAAAAATGCAACAGTTATACGAAATGTTGAGCGGGTTTTTCCGTCAGTTATTAATAAAATGGGATGTGTTGATCATTCTTTGCTAAGACAGGTTGCTTTTTCAGAGCCTAATGCTCTGACGCAACTTGAAGAAATTATTTATCCTCATTTACGTCAAGAAGTTAAAAAATTTATATCTCAGCAAGACAAAGCAAAGCAGGTTTTATGTGTTTTGGATATCCCACTTTTGTTTGAAAAGGGCTGGGATATTTTTTGTTGCAAGACAATAGTTATTTGGTGTGATAAGAATGTCCAAAAAGGACGTTTATTAAAACGAGGGTTAAAGGATTTTCAAATAGAAAATATTTTAAGAAATCAATTGTCTATAGAAGAAAAAATGAAATTAGCAGATTATAGTCTTTCAAGTAATTTATCAAAATATTATATGTTTCAACACCTTCAAAATATTATTCAAGATTTATGTTAAGTATTATCGATGCCTTTCTTAAGTGGGATAATGACACCTCACAAAAGAACTTATTTTTACCAATATGTTTTTTTTTAGTCATAACAGCGTTTTGTGTTTTTCATTTTTTGAATCCACCAGAAACAAAATTATTTTCAGACGATGCTTTTAGCTATATAAATTTCGATCCAACACGTACAGTTGGCTATCCTGCTTTTTTATCAATTGTAAAATGGATAACTGGTGGTTATGAATCGATACCCTTAATACAGCTGATCATTCTTGGCTTATGTTCTTATTTAGCAGCTTTAGCTTTTTCTAGATTTACAAATTCATTTCTCTTGGGTTTTATTCTAATTGCTTGCCTATTTTCTTTGCGCGAAATAATGAAGTTTTGTTTTGAGATTTTCACAGAATCATTGGCTGTTTCATTTTTATTGTTATTTTCAGTCTCATGTATGTCTTTCATAAAAACAAAATCAAACAAGGCTCTGTTTGGGATGGGATTGCTTATAGGAATAACTATTTTAATTAGGCCTTCTTCTTATGCGATTTTGGGAGCTATTTTTTCTCTTTTTGTTTTTTATCGTAAATTTTGGACAAAGATTTTAACTTTCTTTCTTCCTCCTTTACTTGGGTGTTTGTTGATAGGTGTTATTTCAAACTATAGCTTTCATGGGTATTTTTCGACTCAGTCTTTTTTAGGGCATAATTTGTATGGAAAAGTTGCTTTGACAGTAAAAGAGAATATGAAATCTGAAGATTCATTGGAAGATAAGATGATAAAAAGAATGGCAAAAGTGATGATGCCAGTTCAAAAAATTCTAGAACCTATAGAATCTTGGAGACTTTACTATGTTTTGGCAGCACCTATATATGATAAATTGCGTTATCCAATTTTGCATAAATTCAAAATAGAACTTCAGAAAGAAATGAAATTCCTTGGGGATTTGGATGCTTTTTATAAAAGAGTTTCGCTGCAAGTTATTAAACAAAATCCTTTGGATTATGCTAAAGATGTCATGATAAATTATGGCGCTTTATGGTTTTTGGGGGATCTTAAAACGGAATCGGAACGGATAGAATTGGTTGAATTAATTAATAAAGTTAAATTAACACATGAATTTCAAGAGATGGATATGGATTACGCATCTTACAAGTTTCGTCCAAAACCGGATGTTTTGGTTTATGGTGTAAGACTATTTCTATATACAGCTTTTGCATTAAGTCTGTTTTTTATCATATGGGCTGGTTGCTTTTTAATGGCAGGTTCTAGACTAGAAGATTTATTGGCATATGGATTCTTTTGTGCAGTGTGTATTCATGTCAGCTATTTGAGTATAGCTATGGTACAAGCGGGTCTTCCACGTTATGCTATGGCAATGTGGCCTTATATGTTTATGATGGTTTTAAGCAGTATCGGATTAATTTTTAAAAAGGTCGAATTATGCAAATAACAGGTGTCTCAATTGCAGTTCTGATTCCTTGCTATAATGAGGGAGCAGCCATTTATAACGTTGTTCAATCGATAAGGCAGCAACTTCCCCAGGCTTTAATTTATGTTTATGACAACAATTCAACTGACAATACATGTGACCAAGCTTTAACTGCAGGTGCAATTGTTCGCTCTGAACCAAAGCAAGGGAAAGGAAATGTTGTAAGAAGAATGTTTGCGGATATTGATGCAGACATTTATTTGATGATTGATGGGGACGGAACTTATGATGTTAAAGCTGCTCCTTACATGATTGAGATGCTGATTAACGAAAATTTGGATATGGTTATTGGTGCACGTCGCGAAGAAACAGAGACAGCTCATAGGCCTGGCCATAAATTTGGAAACCAGCTTTTTAATTGGGTTTTGGCCTTATTATTCAAAAGCAAATATAAAGATATTTTTTCAGGGTATCGTGTTTTTTCAAAGCGTTTTGTGAAATCATTTCCTGCTCTTTCTTCTGGATTCGATATAGAAACTGAGCTTTCTATTTACTCTCTTGAGATGAATTTGCCGGTCAAGGAAGTTGAAACCTCTTTTTTTGACAGGGCAGAAGGATCAGTTAGCAAACTTAGTACCTTTAAAGATGGATTCCTTATTTTGTGGAGAATGTTTTTCTTATTTAAAGAAATGAAACCAATGGTGTTTTTTGGAATTATTTTTATTTTTCTAACTTTCCTTTCAATTCTTCTAGGGTATCCCATCATAATAGAATATCTAAATACAGGCCTTGTGCCAAGGTTGCCAACAGCAATTTTAAGCATGGGAATTATGCTTTTGGGTTTTTTAAGTTTAACTTGTGGATTTATCTTGGATAGTTTAAGCCATGGAAGAAAAGAGTTAAAAAGAATTCACTATCTTAAATTTGAACCAGCAGGGCGTCCTCATACATAATTATGTATACAAACTAATTATAAAACTATTTTTGGTATAACTATGAAAAAAAGAACCATTTTTTATTTACTATCTGTGGTAATTATTCCGTTTCTAGTTTTATATTACCTTCTTTTTACGCCAAGTAGCATCCCTAGTTCGGATCATTTTTTTAATCAAATCAAAAGACATGTAGCTAATAGAATTCTAAAATATATTAAGCCTGACCCAATGTTTGAATTTAATCTACCTGCTAGTGCAGTGCGGTTAGATATAGTCATTCCAATTATTGAGAAAGATTTACCAACGTTACCGTATGTGATTCGGGGTATCCGCAGTCAAATTATGCATCCGTTAGGAAATATTTATTTGGTGGCTCCAGAATCACAAAAAATCCGTGAAGCTGCAGAGCAGTTTAAAGCCATTTTTGTTTTAGAAGACACTGTTTTACCTAAATTTAGACAAAGTCCACCTAAGGCTGGTTGGATTAAGCAGCAGTATCTAAAACTTAATGCTGATCAGTTTGTACAAAATGAAGATTATTTGGTGGTTGATGCCGATACAGCTTTTGTTCGTCCTCAGGTTTTTGAATACTTCGGAAAAACTATTTTTAATGCTCATTTTAACTACACAATTGCTCGCAAAGTAATGGTTCAAAGAGCTCTTAATTTGAATAAATTGTATAATTTTTGTTTTACCATTCATCATATGCATATTGAAAAAAGCAAATTAAAGGCTTTGAAAGAAAGATTAGAGCAAATTCATCAAAAACCTTGGCAAGATGCCTTAAATGAGCTTGATGTTCCAGAAGGTGGTTTTTCCGAATATGAATTGTATGCCAATTTCGTGCTAAGCGAATACCCAAATGAAGCCATGATTTTGCATGGAAGAAATATTGAAATTCCAAGAGACAAGCTCGATAGCTTTGATACTATTGTTCCAGCTTTGGCTTATAAAGCGAAATCAGTTTCGCTGCATCACTTTATACTTTTAGATAAATAGCGTAGCCATCAAATACATGGATTGCCACAGCCTTTGCGGGCTTCAGGGTGACTGTAATGACAACTTCTTTAGGTAATTTTATGTCATTAACGGTTACTCTGCATAAATTCTATAGGTTAGGCTTGTTGGTTGCTAATGACTTGATTATAGTCAAAGTATTATAATTTTTTTAGAAGAAAAGGATGCCTCAATGTGTTCTCATTATTTATGGCTGATTTTTTTTCTTTTTTTTGGTGTTAAGCAAACTTATGCAGAACCTTCTAATCCGGAAAAAACCATTGAAGTTTCACCTGTTGTTCGCGGTGATATTTACCAGTCAGTGCGTTTGATTGGGACAGTTAGAGCGAAAAAGCAAGCTGTTCAAAGTGCTAAGGTTTTGGGGCATCTCACTATTCTTATTCCTGCGGGTGAATTTGTAAAAAAGGACACTCTTTTTGCGGAAATTGAAAATAGTGATCTACAAAAAAAATACGATCTTTTAAAAAATGCAGCAGAGATCGCTCGGACTCAATATGAAAGAAATCAGACTCTTCAAAAAGGCAGCTCAGTTAGTCAAGCGACTTTAGAGGACAAGAAAATAACTTGGCAAGAAGCCGAAAGTAAAGCTCTTGATGTCAAAGCTGATCTGGATAAAACACGATTAACAGCTCCATTTGATGGCGTTCTAGGCGCCTATAAAGTTCCAGAGGGTGCTTTTGTCAAAGAAGGTGATACAATTGTAACGATTTATCAAAACGATCACTTAGTTGTTGAAATAGAAATTCCTGAAAGCATACTTTCTAGGCTTTCTGAAAGTGCCAAGGTTCTTATTAATGGAACTTTTTTGCCTCTCCTTCATTTTCAAAAAATCGTTGATGCTGAAACACACATGGCATCGGCATTGGCGGATCTTTCTTCTTTAAATTCTAAAGATTTTATTATTGGATCTGCAATTGATGTGGAACTTATCGTTCAGGAAAAAACGGATGTACTTATTGTCCCTCATGAAGCGATATTCATAAAAGATGGTCAACTTCACGTTTACGTTTTTGAAGACAACAAAGCGGCTTTAAAACCCATAAAAGTTGGGGAGAGACAGAAAGAAAAAATAGAAGTTCTTGAAGGGCTTAAAGAAGGCGAGCAAGTTATTATTCGTGGCCAAGAAAACCTTTATGATGGAATAGAAGTTAAGATTGGGCCTTCAATATTACCTTCAGCAAAAACGAAGAAAATTTTATGATGGTATCTCAGTTTGTATACATAAGTCTAGTTTCCCTATGGCTTGACCATAGGGTCTATGTATTTGTTCTCGTTCGATTCTTCTGGATCCTCCGGTCAAGCCGGAGGAAAACTGTGGTGGACGGTTACCCATGACAGCTTTTTTAATTCGTCATCCCATTTTTACAGTTGTGTTGAATGTATTGGTGTTTTTGATAGGTTATTTGTGCTGGAGCCAACTTGAGCTTGAGGAATATCCTCATATTGAAAAACCTACACTGTTGATTGAAACTTTCTATTCGAATGCTAGTGCTGAGCTTGTTGAAACAGCTATCACTAATCCTTTAGAAGAGCTTTTAGCAGGTGTTGAAGGTTTGAAATTCATGTCATCTGACAGTCGTTCGGAGCATAGTTTTATCGATTTAAAATTTAAGGAAGGAACTTCTCTTGATAAAGCGATGACTTTAGTAAGAGACGCTCTTTCAATGGCGCAAGATAGATTGCCAAATGGTGTCAAGGCTCCAACAATTCAACGTGGAAGTTGCTGCAACGAATTTCCCTTTATGGCGATTACATTATCCTCTTCAAAAATGGATGCAGCTCAACTCACCCACTTTGCTAACTTACACATAAAAAATAAATTTCGGGGATTAAAAGGAGTCGCTGCTGTTGATTTATGGGCTCAACCTTATGTGATGAATATTTTGCTTGATAGCAACAAAATGAAGAACTTTGGGATTAATTGTAAGGATGTTATTAGTACGCTCTCAGAATTTAACGTCTCTATGCCAGCCGGTAAGTTCCAGTTGGAGGTTCCAGTGACCTTTGATTTGACTTTAAAAAACGCTGACGATTTTAGAAATCTTGTGGTTAAAAATGGTGCAGGTCAAAGTGTGTTTTTGCAATACATAGCTACTGTTGAGCTTGGTATTCAAAGCGACTCTTTCCGTCAGCATGTTAATGGGAAACCCGGTATAATAGTGGCTATTCGAAAATCAAGAGAAGCTAACCCTCTTCATGTAGCAAGCGAGGTAAGAGAAGTCCTTTCAAAATTACAAAAACAGCTCGACCAAGAGGTCAACATGCATTTGGCGATCGATCAATCAAAAGTTATTTCTCAATCTTTGAATAATATCCGTTACGCGCTTGTCGAATCTATTATTTTAGTTTTTCTTGTTGTTTTTATCTTTCTGAGTAGCTGGAGATCCGCTCTTGTGCCTTTGATTACGATACCCTTTTCCATCGTTGGATCTTTCCTCTTTTATTTCTTATTAGGTATTTCTTTGAATGTGTTAACGATGTTGGCCATCGTTTTAGCAGTTGGTTTGGTTGTAGATGACGCAATTGTTGTAATTGAAAATATGCACAGACGTCTTGAGCAAGGACAAAAACCATTAGATGCTGCACTTGAAGGAAGTCGGGAACTTTTGTTTCCTATTCTTTCTATGACTTTTACGTTAGCTAGTGTCTATCTACCGATTGCTTTTATCCAAGGAGCATTAGGAAAATTGTTTTCAGAATTTTCCATTGCTTTAGCAGGAGCGGTTATTGTTTCAGGTTTTGTAGCGTTAACGCTATCTCCAATGATGTGCGCCTATCTGATAAAGTCATCAAAAGATGGGATGACTCTTAATTTTTCCTTGGAAAAATTAGCATCATGGATTCCTTATTACGAAAATTCTCTGCGATCTTTTTTAAATATAAATCTCCGTATTGCCGGTAGATATGCAGTTGGTCTAGTGGCACTTATATCTCTTTTTTATTATTTTCTGCCGAAGGAAATAACCCCAAATGAAGATCGAGGATTTGTTGGTGTTTACGTACCTCCTGTCCCAGGGAAAGACTTAGATGCTACACAAGACTATATAACAATTGCTGAAAAAGAAACATCTCAAATATCTGAGGCATCAGATACATTGATGTCCATGGGGCACTGGGGCGGAAATATATTAGTTCCTCTAAAGGATTGGGGTAATCGTAAACGAAGCGCTGAAGAAATTCGTTTATCTTTAAAAAAGGCTCTTCGTGATTTTCCATCTTTAGACATTGACTGCTGGACAGCAAATTCAGGGTTGCCTGGATTAGATAAAATTGGTTCGCCAACAGCAATACAAATAATTATCCAAAGTCATACAAGCTATCCTGAACTTATCAGCCACTTAGATCGTTTACGTAGAAAGCTTGCGAAGACAGGCCGTTTTGATGGTGTTCATCATAAGTTGCGTTTAAGTGGCCCTGCTTACCGAATTCATGCTAATAACAAATATTTTTCTGATGTGGGACTAGATGCCAAGACAATCTCGGAAACTTTAGAAGTTTTTCAGGGGGGTCACAAAAAATTTGAATTTTTGTATGAAGGTATAAATTATCCTATTGCAATCAAAGGAAACCCTGTTCCCTGGTCTTTGAACGAGCTTTATATCACCAACAATAAGGGAAAAAGTATCTCGCTTGGAGCATTTTTAACGTTGGAAGACTCAACACTACCCAGAAAACTAACGCATCATAATCAAATGCGTTCAGCTATTTTTGAAGTCGAAATGAAATTAGGCCAGTCTATTTACCAATCATTAAATTATTTGACAAATTTTATGGAGGAAAATTTACCATCC
>DAHVSZ010000110.1 GCA_027328625.1 Candidatus Paracaedibacteraceae bacterium
CATTTTGCTAACAGGGATTTCTTATAGGAACTTATTGTGGGACTCCGCCTGCGCCGCCACTTGTACTACCGAAATTAGCTTTTACCCTCTTGCCAGCAGCAGGAACTGGTGCTGTTATTCCTGTTGCAGTGGGTGGAACAGTTTTTGGTCCTACAGGAGTGGAAGGAGGGATTGCTGCAGTAGTAACAGTTTCAGAATCTGTAGTACCTATAGTTGCAAGTAAGCCTTCGTATAGTTTAATTTGTTCGGTTAATCCAGCCGCATTAGCTGCTTGTGTTTCTCTCTCAATTTTAAGAGCGCTGAGATCAGTTGTTAATTGCATAATTCTAGCTCTATTTACAGCCATGCTTGCTTCTAGATCTTCAATAGCCTTTGAGGAAGCGCTTATCACTTCTAACTTCTTTCTTTTTTCAGCTTCTATTTGAGCTGCCATCCTAACTCGCTCAGCTTCTAATTCTGTTGTTTTGCTACTTGCGGCAGCCATTTCTGCCGCCATTCTAGCTTGCTCAGCCTCTAATTCTTCTTTTCTTTTCCTTTCAGCTGCTATTTGTTCTGCCATTTCAGTTTGTTGAGCCTTTAATTCTGCAAGCATTGCAGATAATCTTGCTGTTCCTTCTTCCGTGGCTATTCTGCTTTGCTGATCCGCAGTTAACTTCAAAGTAAGACCAGTTATTTTAGCTCTAAGGTCAGCTAACTGTCTTGCACTTTCTTCCTCAGCTTTTGCTCTACTTGCTTCTGTTTCTTTTCTTAATTCTTTCTGTCTTAATTTTCCTTCAAGCGCATCTCTTGTATCCTCTCTTGTTTGCCGCGCTCTAGTAACTTCAGTCCTCGCAAGAAACTCAGCTGTACCAGGAGAAAAAACGTCTGTAGGATACTTTTCTACCGCTTCTCTTCTAAGATCAGGAGTGCCTTTTAAAGCTGCTATCTTTTCTCTAACATCAGGGCTAGCCATATCATCAGCTGCAAATAAAATTCCGCTGGACAAAATTGTAGTAAAAAACAGTGTATAAATGGATTTTTTAGTCATGTTAACTCCTTTAAATTTATTTTAGATGTATGATTTTTTAAGCAGCCTTAAGAAACAAAGAATTTTTTCATTATTTTTTATATATCCATATAACAACTGCCACTACTGCCCCTACAACAGCAGTAACGACCGTAGAACCCAATCCCCACTTTAGCCCTGTATTTGTTGCTTTTACTGAGGCAATTTCTGTTGTTAATGCCATTGTTTCACTTTCTAAGCTTTCTATTGTGCTCAGTCTTCCTGTATTAGTATTAGGTCTACGCACGGCACGCTCCCAAGAGCGA
This sequence comes from Candidatus Paracaedibacteraceae bacterium, assembly GCA_027328625.1. Taxonomy (GTDB): domain Bacteria; phylum Pseudomonadota; class Alphaproteobacteria; order Paracaedibacterales; family CAIULA01; genus CANJLN01. The sequence goes on from DAHVSZ010000110.1 coordinate 1,312, forward strand.
ACCATAGCTTGATTCTCACATCTCAGTCTCGTGCTCTGAGCTTGTAATTGACCTGTAATTTTTTGTAATTGTCTTATTTGTCCTATTACTTTTCCGAAAAAAGTATTAAATTGACCCGATTCAATAACAGCAGCGGCTTCTGTTAACAGATGCACGTCTACTCGAGTTACGTGTGGTAATTCGGCCTCGATTTCTCTGCGTGTATCTCCACCAAGATGGTAATATACTAAATTCCCGAGCTTATCTAAGGCCCCTTCTGCTTCTCTAGTATCAACTGGAACAAGTAAAGCAGGATCGACCACTACGTCATCATCTGCACTATGTCCTTCTTCCGAAGCGACAACACGAGGTGGCTCTTGACGGACAACAACAGCAGCTTCTATAGAATCTCTCTCCCCGTCTCCTGTACCGTATTGAGGTGCTATATTTATAGAATGCCCTGTACCAGCTCCTCTATGGCTAGACGAAACACCTAAAAGTGGCCGGTCTTGACTGGAGTCGTCCAATGCATTTACTTCAAAATTTTGGAAGCCACCTATTAAGAAAAAAAGAACAAGAACCTCAAACCTTAACTGAATAGAAGAAATTATTTGAATATTCTTCACATGCATAGAAATAACCCTAATAAACAACAGTTAAAGCTATCCATTTTCTGGTGATGCATTACTGATAGAAAAATACAATCCCTATTTGTGTTCGCAACATCAAACAGCAGGCAATTTGATACACAAAAAATTAAAAGGGTTATGGGATCAAGTTTGGGATATACATTTTCTTGTCTCCTGTAATTCATTAATATCTTCTTTCTTCAAATTCTTAACTTTCATAAAACTTTAATTAAATGGGCGATGTTGCTTTTCATAACATCGTCGTTTTTGAGTTAAATAAAGCTCAAGACCATTTTCAAAAGATACTTAGTTAATGCTAAAAATAACTTCTTCTACGGGTGTTCGTATAACATGAATATGGATTCTTATTGAAGTTGCATTTTTTGGAAAAAATCACCTTTTTGTTACTGTCAGTGGTAGTGACACCAGGAACTTTAATAGTGATTTTGCTGTGATTTAGTAGATAAAGTTTGATTAATCAGAGAGAGATTGAGAGGGGCAAGAGAAAAAGTAAAAACCTAAACAAAAAATTCTATGTCGTTAATATTTTTAATTTCACAAGAATTGAGTGAGTGGCGTTTTTAAAAACACATCTAAAGGGATTCCGCCCGTTCCAACCAGCAGCATGGCATCTGGAGAAAAGTTCTTATGGAAGACTTCTAGTCCTGATGGGGTTTTCATTTTGATGCCACTTTTAACCTCTATTGCTATAAGTTTTCCCTTGGTGCGAACTATAAAATCAACTTCTTTGTTATTCTCACGCCAATAAAAGACCTCAGATTTTGGATCCATTAGGAGGTTTGCTCCTATAGCACTTTCTATAAGCCTTCCTTTCAGCTCTGGGTTTTGAATGGTTGACGAAAAGTCGATATTAGAAACGCCTGTCATTAGAGCAGTATTATAAACCTGCAATTTTGGTGAACTTTGACGTTGTCTTACTTTTTCATTTGCAAATTTATCAATTCCTTTAAGAACACCTGCTTGATCTAATAATTTCAAATAATGAGCTAGTGTTGTCGTATTTCCTGCATCGTGCATTTGTCCAATCATTTTATTAAATGAGAGAATTTGTCCTGAATATTCGCATCCTAAGCGAAAAAGTTCACGAAGTAAGGCAGGTTTATGGATGACAAACTGTGAGAGAATATCTCTTGTTACAACCGGTTCAATGATTGAGTCTTGCATGTAGGACAAAAAGCGCTCCTCATCATGTCGGTATATTAAAGCCCCTGGATAACCTCCAAAATAAAGATATTCATCAAGAGAAACATTAAAAGCAGATTTACATTCGCTAAATGACCAATGAGGAACATGAATAATTTCATATCGACCAGCCATACTTTCGGTAAGACCTCGATGCAGTAAAAGCGAAGAAGACCCTAAAAGAACAACCTTTAATAGTTTTCCTGAAATACTATCTTCATCCCACAGTCGCTTTACACGTTCTGACCAATTATCAATCTTTTGGATTTCATCTATAACTAAAATAGCTCCTTCAGGATGTTTTTGAGATTGAGATCGTGCAATTGCCCACTGTTGGTCAAGCCAATTTGTTGTAAAGCCGCTTTCTGCGATTACATGTAGATAAGGCTGGGTAATTTTTTTTAAAGCTTGAATGCTGAGCGTCGTTTTTCCAACTTGTCGAGCTCCTGACAAAACCTGAATTTTTTGTCGTGGTTCTTTGAGACGTTGAATGAGTATCTGAAGAATAGGGCGTTCAAAAGTCATTTCTATCGTTTTTTAAAGTCTCTAGATATCTACCTTTGTAGCACATTAAAGAGTTTTTCTCAATACATTGAGAAAATTTACTCAATACATTGAGAAATTTTACTCAATAACTCGAGGGACTTTAAGCCTATCTCTCAAACTTATTTGTTCGGGGAAAACCAATAGGGGCTAAACGTCCAGCACCAGCCCTTTTCCCTTGCCAAGTTCGAAGATCCTTTTCGGTATAAGCTTTGCCTGCTCTAACCCAGCTCAAACCATGTTCTGCTGAAAAGATAGTAATATCACTCATTTTTCCATCGCGGTATTTCTGTAAAGTCACACCTTTACCACGGTTCATAACTGGGATGTCTTTAATGGGGAAGACCAAGAGTTTACGGTTCTCGCCAATGACAGCGATTTGATCACCTGTTACTGCCAAACAGCCTCTAGCTTTTTCATTATCAGTGATAACAAGGATTTGTTTGCCAGCCTTAGTTTGTGCTAAGGCATCTTTTGCATTGATGATAAAACCACGTCCTTCGGTTGAGGTTAAAAGGAACTGTTGATCAGTTTGTGTTGGCGTTACGACAAATGCATTCAAGATGTCTTCTGTGTTTTCCAAATCAATTAATAGACGCAACGGCTCACCGTGTCCGCGTGTGCGCGGTAATTTATCAACGCCAATAGTGTAAAATCGTCCGTTAGTTGCAAATAAAAGAAGCTTATCAGTTGTTTGTCCTGTGATGACAAAACGTTCTTCATCACCTTCTTTATATTTCAAATCTTGCGGCTGATGGCCTTTAATGGATCTAATCCAGTTCTTGGCTGATAACACAATGGTGACATCTTCTTTTTCAATTGTCTCAAGTTCAGTAAGATCAATAGGTTCAGGCGCTGATGCTAGTTGGGTGCGGCGTTTACCGATAACAGTTTCTTGACCGAATTTTTTGGCAAAACTCTCAAGTTCAGAGCGAATTTTTTGCCATTGGAGTTTTTCACTGCCAAGTAAACGATTAAGAGCTTTTTGCTCTTTTTCCAACTCATCGTGTTCTTTTTTTATTTCAATTTCTTGAAGTTTACGTAAACTTCGAAGACGCATGTTTAAGATGGCTTCGACCTGATTATCGGTCAGGCCAAATTTTTCTTTCATTATCAGTTTTGGATCATCTTCATCTCTGATGATGCGGATGACTTCATCTAAGTTTAAATAAGCAATTAGATAACCGCTTAAGATTTCCAAACGTGCGGCAATTTGATCTAATCTGTGAGTTGTCCGTCTGTGTTGAACGATGATTCGATGATTCAAAAATTCTTGAAGAACATCTTTCAAAGACATAACACGCGGGATATTTTGTCCATCCAGCACATTCATATTCAGAGGAATGCGGGTTTCTAGATCTGTTAAACGGAAAAGAGATTCCATCAACAAAGATGCATCGACATTGCGACTTTTGGGTTGTAAAACTAAGCGAATTTCATCTGTTGATTCATCCAAAACATCATCAAGCAAAGGTAGTCTTTTATCATTTAAAAGGGCTGCAATTTTCTCAATGAGTTTGGATTTTTCGACCTGATAAGGGATTTCAGTTACAACAATCCGGTAAGTTCCGCCTTTTTGCTCTTCTACTTGCCAAGCTGCTCTAAGGCGAAAACTTCCACGGCCAGTTTCATAAGCTTTTAAAAGAGCATCTCGGTTTTCAACGAGTACTCCGCCTGTTGGGAAATCAGGGGCTGGAATATGGTTTAAAAGCGCATCAACAGTGGCCTGAGGGTTATCAATTAAATGCGTTAACGCTTGGCAAATTTCATCCAGGTTATGGGGGGGAATCGATGTTGCCATGCCGACAGCGATACCTGTGGCACCGTTGGCCAAAAGGTTAGGGAAGGCGGATGGAAAAACAATGGGTTCTTCACTTTCGCCATCATAAGTGGGCCTAAAATCAACAGCATTTTCTTCTAAGCCCTCCATCAATGATAAGGCAACTTCACTTAGGCGAGCTTCAGTATAACGCATTGCTGCAGCACCATCACCGTCTATGTTGCCAAAGTTACCTTGGCCTTCAATTAAGGGGTAACGAACAGAAAAGTCTTGGGCTAAACGAACTAATGCCCCATAAATTGCTGCATCGCCATGAGGGTGAAATTTACCCATGACATCGCCAACCACACGGGCGCATTTTTTAAATCCTGAATTGGGATTTAATTTCAGTTGCTGCATGGCATAAATTAAACGTCTGTGAACTGGCTTTAACCCGTCGCGAACATCAGGAAGTGAACGTGACATAATAGTCGATAGTGCGTAAGCTAAATAACGTTCACTAAGGGCTTCTTGAAAGTCAACATCATGAATATTGGTAGATTGAGTTTGGAGCATAAATTTATGTATTGGTAAGTTATGAGTCTAGAAAAAATAAGCAACAATAACATAGCACATTAGCTGTGAAGAGGCTAAGAGTTTATCAAGCTTACCACCCGACAGAATTTTGGAACCTAGAAAAACAGCCATTTCACATCACCTCGAGAAGGGACGTAGTCCCGATG
>DAHVSZ010000111.1 GCA_027328625.1 Candidatus Paracaedibacteraceae bacterium
TTTTCTGGATCCCTGACAAGTGATTCGTTAGCCAAGCTAAAGCTTGGACTCATCTACTTTCTGGGATGACAGTTTCGGAATTTTAGTATTCTCATATCAAGATCAATTGACTTAAGATGCCATATTACCCTAGAAAAACCTATGAAAAAGTGGCTGCAGAGAGTAAAAATGGATGTTATAGTTCATGAAGATTTGTTTTTAAATTGCTTAAATTAAGCTGTTGTCTTCTATGAAAATCCTTTTTTTATGTCGATCATTAAGTTTTGGTGGAGCAGAAAGGCAGCTTATCGCTTTAGCCAAAGGGTTGCAGAATAAAGGTCACACAATCGCAATTTTAACTTTTTATAACCCTCCCTTAAATGAATCTTTCGATGCTGATGACCTAAAAGTTATAGGACTTAATAAACAAAAAAGATGGGATATTTTTAGTTTTTTAAAAAATCTTAGAAGAGAAATTAAAAATTTTAAACCTGATATTCTACATAGCTATCTAACCGTTCCTAATGTCCTGGCGTGTATGCTTAAAGGGGCCGTTCCAAACATGAAGATAGTTTTGGGAGTTCGGGCTTCAAATATGGAATGGAACCGCTATGATTGGTTAGCGCGCATTACGAATTATTTAGAAAAAAGACTTTCAAAAAAAAGTGATCTTATCATCACCAATTCAAAAGCTGGGTACCAACATGCAATTACACGTGGAATTCCGAAGTGTTTGCTTAAGGTTATTTCAAATGGTATTGATACCGAAAAGTTTCAATTTGATCCATCACAAAGGGAGCTTTATAGAAAACAACTTGGAATTGATGGAGAAAACATTATTCTGATTGCGAACGTAGCCAGATTGGATCCCATGAAAGATCATCCAACCTTTTTAAAGGCAGCTTATTTATTACTTCAAGGCGAATATCTAGTTAAATTTATTTGTATTGGCAATGGGCCAGAAGATTATAAAAGCTCTTTAAAAAAGATCACGGAAGAACTTGGCATTGTTGAACATGTTTATTGGCTAAATGCCAGAAATCCTGTCCCTTATTCTGCTTTTGATATGGTTTGCTTAAGTTCATCTTTTGGCGAAGGTTTTCCAAATGTATTAGGAGAAGCCATGGCATGTGGAATTCCTTGTGTTACAACAGATGTTGGTGACAGCGCCTATGTTCTTGGAAATACTAACTCTGTTGTTCAACCAAATGACCCTCAAGCTTTATATCAAGCTGAAGTTAATTTAATTAGAAAAATAACTGTTGAACGTGAAGTGATATCAAGTCAATGCAAAGGTCACATTCAAAAAAACTTTTCCCTGGATAAGATGGTTGATAATACTGAAAAAACATTAAGTTCTTTACTTTCTTAAGAGGTTGCTTTGGTAAAATCAAAAATAGTTCATATCATAACAGGCCTTAATCAAGGAGGAGCAGAAACAGTTCTTTATCGTTTGGTATCAAAACTAAATAATTATGAACATAAGATTATCAGCTTAAGCTCCATTGATAACGCGAGTCTTGCGTTTCTTTTCGAAAAGAAAGGAATTGATGTCATGAGCTTGGATATGCGTCCTTCGAACATTTTTCCTATTTTCAGTATCTTAAAACTCAAAAAACTGTTGCATAACGAACAACCAGCAATAGTCCAGACATGGATGTATCATGCTAATTTAGTTGGTGGTCTTGCTAGTCGACTGGCTGGCATTAAAAAAATTATTTGGAATATAAGGAATGGAGCTTTAGAAAAAGATGGAGAACATGGAAAGCCTCTAAACCTTACAACAAAAGTCGGGGCGATTGTTAAATTGGGGGCTTATTTTTCAAAATTTTTACCACTAAAGATAATTTGTTGTTCAAAAAGAGCTGCAGAGATTCACCAGAAATGGGGGTATGCTGATAAATTTCATATTATTCATAACGGAATTGACGTCAAAGAGTTCCAACCTGCCCCAGATAGATGCTTGAAAATCCGTGAAGAATTTAATGTAGATTGCAATGACAATTTAGTTGGTCTTATAGGAAGGTTTCACCCACAAAAAGATATACCGACTTTTTTAAAAGCAGCTCAACTTGTCAGTCAAAAACAAAATAATGTTCGTTTTTTATTAGTTGGAACAGGTTTGACTCAAGATAATATGATTTTAAAAAAAGAAATAGATAACCTTCATTTAGCAAACAAAGTTTATCTTTTAGGAAAGCGTTTCGATATAGCAAATGTTCTTAATGCTTTAGATGTTCTTATTTCTTCTTCAACATTTGGGGAAGCATTTCCTAATATTCTAGCTGAAGCTATGGCATGTGGTGTTCCTTGTGTTGCAACAGATGTAGGAGAATCGGCTTATATTCTTGGAAATTTAGGAATAGTTGTGCCACCATCTGCCTTTGAAAAGATGGCTGAGGCAATTTTGCAAACACTTAACACGCCTCAACCCTCAGACAAAATCAGAGCAAGGATTGTTGAAAATTTCCCCATCGAAAAAATGGTAAATGATTATGATGAGTTTTATAAAAGGGTATTGAGATAATGATGTATGAGTTTTCCTCGGGCTTGACCCGAGGATCTCCATGTATTCTCAACTTGATTTACCTGGTTTATTGTTTACCCTAACCTTCATAATGTTTCATCAAAAATTCATTTAACAAACGAACGCCAAAGCCTGATGCTCCTTTGGCAATTAGAGGTTTATCTTTCTTTTCCCAAGCCATGCTTGCAATATCAAGATGAGCCCAAGGAACATTACTGACAAAGCGTTGTAGAAATTGGGCTGCTGTGATGCTGCCAGCTCCTCTGCCAGAGCCAGTATTTTTTACATCTGCTATATCTGAATCAATGTCTTTATCATAGGATTCACCCATAGGAAGACGCCACAATTTCTCACCAGTTGATTCCCCAGCTTTTGTTAGCTTTTCAGATAGATTATCATTATTCGAAAATAAACCTGCATATTCCCAACCCAGAGCAACATTAATAGCCCCTGTTAAAGTAGCAAGATCAATCATTGCTTGCGGTTTAAAACGATTTTGCGTGTACCAAAGTGCATCAGCTAAAACTAAGCGTCCTTCAGCATCTGTATTCAAAATTTCAATTGTTTGGCCTGACATTGATGTTACAACATCTGATGGACGTTGAGCAGAACCTGATGGCATGTTTTCAACCATTCCCATAACACCCACAACATTGACTTTGGCTTTACGAAGAGCAAGAGATTTAAGAAGTCCTAAAACCACACCAGAGCCAGCCATATCATATTTCATGTCTTCCATGCCATTTGACGGCTTTATAGAAATCCCGCCAGTATCAAATGTTACACCTTTTCCAACTATAGCAATTGGTGTTTGATCTTTTGGCCCATTCATCCATTGAAGAACGATTAGTTGAGATTCACGAATGCTTCCTTGCCCTACACCTAAAAGGGCATTCATTCCTAACTTTTTCATATGTTTTTCATCAAGGATTTCTACTTTTACACCAAGTTTTTTTAAACCTTTTGCAATCTCAGCCATTGATTCTGGATAAATAACATTTGGTGGTTCTGATACAACATGGCGTGTTAGAGCCATACCCTCATTGATTGCTTTTAAAGTTTCAAAGCATTTTTCGGTATGTGCCACATTTGCAGTAATAAAAATCAGCTCCTTTAAGGAAACTTCATCTTTTTTCTTGGTTTTGTATTGATCAAATTTCCAAGACCTAATATCAGCTCCAGCCGCCATAAAAGCCACAGATTCAGCAAGATCGGATATCTTTTCATCTGTTATATTGATACAAGCATGAGAATCCTGGCACTTGCTAAGAGCAACCATAATTTTGGCACCAATTTCTTGGAATGCTAAAGGAGTTAATTTCTCAGGCTTACCTAACCCTATTAGGATAATTTGACTGTATTCAACTCCATGCGGTGCAAAGAAAGATAGTACTTCATCTTTTTTCCCTTTAAAAGTACTTGCATTAATGGCTTTTAAAATAGTTCCATTAATCTGTGAACCAAGGTGTTGAGCGGCTTTCGTTAAAATTTTGTCTTCAAAAACACCTAAAACCAAAGTTCCTGTAGTTTTTATTTCAGTTTGAAATGAAATCTGCATCCCTGTCTCTTTTATTGTATCGCTAATTAGCAATAATTATAAACACTTATAAGAGGAAGTGTCCATCGTTCAGGAATTGATTCAACTAAACAATCTAAGCTGTCTTTTTAACCCAAGCACTCCAAGATTGTACTCCTAGACCATCATTGGCTCGGACATATTTGTAAAATTGGTCAATAAATTTACATCTTGCAATTGAACTATCATTGCGATAGTCATCATTTATCTTTTGTTTAACTTTGAATAGATCTTTTCCTCCAAGTGCAACCTGTCTTGCCAAGATATCTTCTTTACTGACCTTTTTCCCATTTTTAATCATATCGTACATGGTCATGAAGGTAGATGTGCGTCCACTGCCTCCTCGGCAATGAACATATAGCCAAGTATTTTCGGAAACATTGTTCATAAACTTTACAAGTTGGTCCACAATTACATCAGAAGGTCTTGTATGATCTGTTATGGCAAAGCGCACATATTGAACACCAAACTTTTGGATAACTGCTTGCTCTGTATTGACTTGTTGTGCAATTTCTTCAGCTTGAATTGTTTCACCAAGAGTGCCGTTTTTTCCCTTCTCAACGACATAATGAACAATAGCTTTAGGATTTTTTAAAAGCCTAGCGACTTGATCTCTTTCATCTTCTTGAACGTTAACCACAGTATTTCCAAAACTATGCGAAAAATTGTCACTAAAAAACGTTACTGGAAATCCATTAATTAAAATGTGCTGTTCTCCTCGTAAATCAACAACAACAAAATTGCTAGGAACAATATTTTTCGAAGAAATAATGTTTTTAAAAATATTTTCGAATTGTTTGGATGTGAATTGCCCACTTCCAAGAATCTTTAAGTTTTTTAGTCCATTGATGTTAAATTTAGCCTTAATTGAAGCAATTGATTTTTTATCAATGCAACGAAATTTGCTTGGCATCATATTATTTATTGCTTCTTTTTCATCAGGACTCTTCATTTTCGTATCAGAAACGATTGGAAGAGATGAAGTATTTCTATTAAAGAAAAATAATCCGCCCACTAAACTGCACAAAAAAAGAACTCCACCAAAAAATATGTAAATTCTATGTTTTTGAATCATTATCTCACCTGTAAGAGATTATCTATTCATTATTTATTAATATGCTTGTATTTTCTTTAATTTCAAATAACATTTAGTATCTTTGATACGTGCTTTTGTTCGTCTATAATTACTATTCTTGAACCCTGATATCGTTATTTCATCAAAAAGATCCTCGGAACAAGTCCGAAGATCTAAAAATTATAACTAATAAAAAATGAAAAAACTCTTTAAAAAATTCCTTTCTTCTAAAATAGGGCTAGAGGCTCTAGCATTTTTGGGCGTCTTGTACATTCGTTTTGTGTACTATACCAGCCGTTGGCAATTTATTCATAAAGACATAATCGAAGATTATATAAAAAACAAAAAACCCTTTATTATCTGTTTTTGGCATGGAAGGCTTGCTATGCTGCCTTGCGCTTGGCAGTGGAAAGGCCCCTTTCAAATGCTGCTTTCAGAACACCGTGATGGCCGACTGATTGCGAATGTTTTAAAACACTTTAAGATTAGTATTGCTTATGGGTCAACCACTCGTGGAGGAGCTAAAGCTGCATTAGAGCTAGTTAAATCTATGCTCTCTGGGATTGCAATTGGCATTACACCTGATGGCCCTAAAGGACCAGCTTATAAAGTCTCTCCTGGAATTATAACCTTATCTAAACTTGCTAAAGCCGACATCATTCCTGTAAGCTATGCAACTTCAAAGCGAAAAACTCTTAGAACATGGGACAAATTTTTATTGCCACTTCCTTTTGGAAAAGGGCTGTATATAGCAGGGGATCCTATTTCTTATCCAAAAGAAAACACAGATAAAGAGAGTTGCCAAAAAATTCTCGAAGACTCTTTAAACAGCATTACAGAAAAAGCTGACCAATTAATAGGTTTTAAAAGCTTACCACCCGACATTTTCTTTTAGCGTCATTACAAGCCCTTGATAGAGGCATAGGTACTACACAAGTTTAGTC
>DAHVSZ010000112.1 GCA_027328625.1 Candidatus Paracaedibacteraceae bacterium
GGGGCGGTAGCTCAGCTGGGAGAGCGTCGCGTTCGCAATGCGAAGGTCGGGAGTTCGATCCTCCTCCGCTCCACCAATAAAATCATGGACTTAGGCGGTTCCGCTTGAGTCCTTTTTCTGCTTTTGGGACTCACAGGGGACACTCACGGGACAGCGACAACTTTACATAGAGGTGATACATGGCTACATTTGAGGAACGTTCAGGCAGCTACCGGGCCATCATCCGGCGCAAGGGCTATTCTGTTCAGAAAAAAACTTTCAAGCGCAAAGCCGATGCCCAGAAGTGGGCAAGATCGGTCGAGAATGAAATGGATCGCGGTATATTCGTTTCAAGAAATGAAGCAGAAAGCACCACACTTAATGAATTATTAGATAGATACGCAAATGAAATTTCAGAAAAAAAGAAAGGAGTTGTTAAAGAATTATCAGTAATCAAGATTTTTAAAGAAACAGATTTAGCTAAAATGTTTATTGGAGCAATTCAAGGTAAAGATTTATCAAAATATCGAGATAAATTAATTTCAGAAAATTTAAGCGGTTCAACAATCAAGCGTCGCTTCTCACTTTTACAAAACTTGTATAACGTAGCAATTAAAGAGTGGTCAATATCGGGAATTGAAAATCAGGTTCAGAAAATCACTATCAAAGTAAAAGAAAACGAAAGAAGTAGAAGACTTAATAATGACGAAGAAGAAATATTGTTAAAAACTGCGCTTGAATACAATACGAACATTTATAATATTATTATTTTCGCACTTGAAACTGCCATGCGTCGCAGTGAAATAACTGCGTTACTTTGGAATGATATTAATTTTCAAGATTGTATAATTAAAATCAGGACTTCAAAAAATGGCTTTTCAAGAACAATACCTATGTCTATAAAATGCAAAGAAATATTAAGAAGTTTAACAACTGAATATGATAAAGTTTTTAATATTCGCAATGATTCAATAACACAAGCATTTAGTAGAATCTGCGACCGTGCGAAAATTGAAGATTTGCGTTTTCATGATTTGCGGCATGAAGCTGTTAGTAGACTTTTTGAAAAAGATTTTAATATTATGGAAGCCGCTTCAGTTTCTGGTCATAAAGACTTAAGAATGTTGAAACGTTATACTCATTTAAAAGCTGAAAATCTTGTTGAAAAAATGAGGTGACACATGTTTACTGTCATATTCGTTATTTTTACTTATATATTTGTAAGAAAAAGTCATAAACAATATTTGGCGTGGAAAAACGACAAAACCAGAGTTGGTTATGATGAGGATGATATTTAATGAGGAATACAGAAATGACAAACAAACTCAAAACTGGTGATATTGTCCATCTTAAATCCGGCGGTCCAAATATGACCATCGCTGAAATAGATAAAGACAGACACAATAATTACACAATTTTTTGCCACTGGTTTGCTGGAGCGAAAAGAGAAAGCGGATGGTATGCGGAAGAAACTATAGTGCTCACGCAAGAAGAGCAAAAAGGAACCAATAAATGAAAATAACACACACACCGGAAGATGTGGCAAAATGGATGCTTGAGCAAATAAAAAATGATGGGTTTCTTTTTCAGGAAACAGCAGTATATGCGATATCCTCAAAATTTGGCGAGGATTTCACTTATATAAATAACAATGGTAATCCAGCGATTAGAAAAGATGTTTTAGCATCATTTAGAAAATCTTCCGGGGATGATATAGTATGGCAACGTGGAGAAAAGCAATGGCGGCAACGGCAATCTTATGACTCACCTGGACGAAACCAAATTGATTGATATGAATAATTTATTTGGCAACGTAATTATAAAATCGCAATCCCTGCAATTAACTTAATCATAATTATACCACTGTACACACATTAAATATACATGGGAGCATTATTTTCGTATGTTACAACCTTGCGAAGAAGTAATAGACTTCACAGCTAACATAGCATATGAAGATGATATATTGTATAGGCATTTTGAAAATATAATAGTAAAAAATAGCGACCTCACGAGAAAGCTTGTATCAAATCAAGCCAACAAGACAACTGCACATTTTAGATGGTATAAATACAAAGAAGCATTCTCTTCAGATTTAGTTTTATACCTGTTATCAAAGTACAATATAGATACTGGTTTAGTCCTTGATCCGTTTGCAGGCGCTGGCACAACAATGTTTGCCGCTTCATCTCAAGGACTTGGTTCCGACGGGATCGAATTGTTGCCCATTGGCCAAGAAATAATTAAAACAAAAATATTGATATACGATATTTGCATGGAAGATGAAGATATCATCAATGAAATAAAGGATTTTATAAATGCAAGAAGTTGGACCAAAAATGGTGAGAACATTAATTTTGATATTCTACCAATAACAGCGGGCGCGTATCCGCCTGAGACAGACAAGAAAATAAAACGATTGCTTAATGATATTGCATTGTTGAACAGTAAAACTAAAGAAGTCCTGTTTTTCTGCTTGCTGTGTATTTTAGAAAACATAAGTTATACGCGAAAAGATGGTCAATATTTACGGTGGGATTATCGTTCAGGCAGGCGTGCAGGACAAAATCCATTTGACAAAGGAAATATACTGGATTTTGATTCAGCATTTACAGATAAATGCCATGAAGTTATAGAGGATATAGGTTGTTTGTCAAAGGTTAATACACACGAAATAGGGCATATCAATCTGTATAAAGGATCGTGCTTAAAAATATTGCCAACCATTCCGGCAAACACGTATTCAGCCTTAATTACGTCGCCACCTTACTGTAATAGGTATGATTATACTAGAACTTATGCTCTAGAAAATGCAATACTAGGTGTAGATAAGAAGCTAATCATAGAGTTGCGACAGGAAATGCTAAGCTGTACTGTAGAGAACAAGAAAAAAAACTTGCTTAATCTAAATAAGGATTGGCAAGCTGCAATAGATATCTGTGATGAATCACACTTATTGCAATCAATATTAGATTACATGGATTACCTGAAAGCCAACAAACTCCTTAATAATAATGGTATAGCAACAATGATAAGGGGTTATTTTTACGAAATGGCTTGCGTAATTTATGAATGTTATCGCACATTAAAACCGCAAAGCTATATGTTCATGGTTAACGATAACGTGAAATATGCAGGGGTATCCATATCAGTTGATCTTATTTTATCACAGATAGCAGAACAAATTGGGTTTTCTGTAGAAGAAATAATGGTATTGCCAAGAGGTAAAGGTAATAGCTCTCAACAAATGGGGTCACATGGTCGTGACGAATTAAGAAAATGTGTCTATGTGTGGAGGAAGGCTTAATAAAATGAGAATTCATAATGCAATCCAACAATCGAGTGATTTAGTTACCAGCCATGAGGCCACGCGCTCTGTCTTTATAGAAATGGCGTTGGAAAAAAATAGAAAGGCAACTCCGTTTATATCTGAAGCAAAACATATAAGAGAAATTAGCAGGCAAATAAAAAACCCATGGGATTTACTTAAAACCAATGCACTACAAGGTGCAATACTTACAGCCTGTGGAATCTCTGATAAAGCATTAAAATTCTTCAATGATTCTGATAAAATGGAAGCAGCAACAAATTTCATTAGGAATTTTTTAGAACCAGCAGGGGAAGCTTTCCCGGACGAACTCACTTATCGATTTCTAATAACTCGCGGAGATACGTTAGGTGGTATGATGCGTAACTTTGCTGGAAAAGTTGGTGAGTCGAAATTTACAGATTATTTACTGGCTGCACTTAGAGTCAATAAAATTGATTATTATATGTGGATCAAGACCAAAAATAAATATACGTTACATGGTTCCAATCTATTTGAGCAACAACATTATTATGATATTAAAGCTCTGCATTGGGTTTACGAAGAAAAACCATATCTTTTAATATATAACACAAATGTACCAGCCATAGAAAAGAATATTGACTTGTCATTAATTGCATACAAACCGATATTATCTGACTACGATGTGATAACTGATGCCGTGAATTTTATGACAGAAAATCCTTCTGGAATACTAGGATTTGGTGAGCTTAAAGGCGGAATTGACCCCGCAGGAGCAGATGAGCACTGGAAGACAGGGAATTCAGCTTTGCAACGTATACGAGATGCATACGGACCCCATAAGCTAAATCCAAAGACTTTTTTTATAGCTGCTGCCATCCAAAAAGCTATGGCAGATGAGATATACAAGCAATATCAAAAGGAAATTTTAAGCAATGCAGCAAACCTCACTAGTGAAAAACAAATGGTTTCGTTAGTTGAGTGGCTCATTAAACTTTAGTGCAAGACTGGTATCGTGAGTATGACTTATTTTGATGCACTAACCGGGTTTGGCACATTGGCACTTGCTACTGCCTCTTTTATATCTATATGGAACGATAAAATAAGAGAGAGGCGCAGATATCGGCCTTTGATTACTTTTGATTTTTACGATATAGGAGAGCATGAGAATTTAGGCCCTCAAGGCTTCAGACACCTTCAATCTCATCCAATACGTCCGGCGTTACTTTTAAGCGGTACTTTACGAAACATCTCGGAAACACCGGCAATTGATTGTAAACTTGATATCGTTTATCAGGATGGCTTAATGTCAAAACCGATACATGAAATTCATGACATAAAACTACATGACGGATTGGGTGCCGGGGAACATGTTAAGATATCTAAGACATTAACTCTGAGCGATGTTGATACAAAAGGGTCAGCGGTTTTCGCAATTGGTATTGCGGGAATATTTTCTATCGGCAGTCAGCCAGTTGGTGTAGATTGGCCTGCAAAAATTGTTTTTACATATAAGAATATATTCGGTGATCTGTTTTTTACTGCATACACCATGCAAATGAGGACTTCTCTCGGTAATGTAGCCCCAACGATGGTATTCAAAGGCAGTCATGCCGGGGAATTCTCCTTAAAGCTAATAACGGCAAAAAAAAAGCACTTGGTTTGAAAGGTTCAGCATATTTAGAATCTGTCAACACCTTTACCGATAGACCGTATGCAAATAATCATATAAACATCATATAGCAATCACATTGGAAGGTTTACCTTTTTAATAATCGGGTTGCCACTAAATACATTTTCAGTGATTAAAGCTTCACCGGGCTTTAAATTATTAATTGGATCGGCTGCTTGTTTTATTTTGGCAATCCGCGCCTCACAAACCTGCTCTATATTGTCAATTTTTCTTTGAAGTAAATTTGAATGTTTAGAAATAATAATTATAATGATCAACGCGCCAAACAAAAGCGTTAACATAAAAAGAGATATTCTTAATAGAAACAGTGTGAATGGCTGTGAAGCTTCTCCAGATAAAGGCAGTAGGGTGGGTAGATTATATGCCACCACTGATAACAATAATGAGCTTCCTGCTGTCCAGCGTGACCATTTTGTGGGTAACAACTTTATTAGCTCTTTAAGTTCCTTATTCATTTTTTTACACCTCATAATGAAAAGTAATAGTCTACAATAACATCAGAAAATAAAATATAACTGCGAAACCCCGCGCAAGCGGGGTTTTCATTCTTTTACTTGTGTTTTTCTGGTTTTTGTATTTCCGGTTCAACTGGTGGGGTTGATATAACCTTTCTTTCCCGTATTTTTGGTTTATTTTCGTCGAGTAATTTATTTCCAATCTCGATCAACTCTTTTTCAATCTCTTGATCGAATTCTTTTGTAAAAAATTCTTTGTCTAAAAACCCGATTACCAAAGCCGCGCCCTTCCCTTTTGTTTGTAATATTTTTATTATTGCAGCTTTATGTTCAGGTGAATATTTCAATTTTAATACCCTGTTACTTTGTCGTATTAAAAATTCTTCTCCTTTTTCAGCTTTTTCAAGCTGCGCATTAAGAAATTCAATCTGTTTACGAAGTGCTTCTTTTTTTTCTTCAGTTGTCATAACCATTTTTAATCTCCTAAGAAAGTAAGTTTTACAAGGTGACATTTTACAACTCTTTGAAACAAAAGAAAAGAGGCGGCGGTAAAACCGCCTCTTGGTTTTAAATATCTTTCAGTTTTTTAGGTGTCCAGTGCAGATCAAGCTCTGCATTTGCTCTTATAATTTCTTTGATTGAGATATACCCATATTCCTT
>DAHVSZ010000113.1 GCA_027328625.1 Candidatus Paracaedibacteraceae bacterium
TCGGGACTACGTCCCTTCTCGAGGTGACGTGAAATGGCTGTTTTTCTAGGTTCCAAAATTCTGTCGGGTGGTAAGGTCAATTGCGAGGAGACGCTTGTGTCGATGTGGCAATCCAGATATCTTGAAATGTTTTGGTTATAAAGAAGACCAGAAAGATAGAATAAGGAAAGATCATCACGGTTAACAAAAGATACATTGCTGTTATGCAAAATTTACAACCTTACTTGTCCTCAAAGTTAATTTAGGCTAGATTATCCTATGTAGTTTTACATAAATTGATTCAGATATGTTTTTTTCATTAACCCGACGCCAATTTAGTTTTGCTTCTTTAGCTGCGCTTGGATTATCACTTAGTAATCTTTCAGGCTGTAAAGAGAAAAAACCAAGCTCGTTTCGGGTTGGACTTTTAACTCCAAAAACAGGTTCTGATTCTCAAGTCGGCCTTGCTTGTGAGCGTGGAGCAAAGCTTGCTGAAGAGCTTTTAAAAGAAATTTGTCCCTCTTTCGAAGTTGTTTATGCTGATACAGAGTCCAGCGTCGACATAGGCCGAACAAAAGCAGAAAAGCTTATTAGTGAAGGCGTTAACCTTTTAATTGGGGCCCATAATTCAGGTGTTACAGCTGCCATAGCTCAGGTTTGCGAGCAGCGTCAAATTCCATTTATCATTAATATATCTGCTGCTGCTAAAATAACGGAACAAGGATATAAATTTGTTTTCCGTAATTTCCAAACAACTGACGATTTAACTAAAAATGGGCTAATGCTCATGAATGATTTGTTTGAAGATACAGGTGTTAAACCCAAAACAGCAGCACTTTTGTATATTAATGATACCTATGGGCAAGCAATGTATGAATCCATAATGAAATGGATGCCACAGCTTAATTTACCTTTTAAACTTATTGAAGTCATCTCTTATGATCCACGAACTCAAGATTTATCAGCCGAGATTTCCAAGATAAAAATTTCTCAAGCTGAATTACTAATTCCAGTTACACGTTTAAACGATGCTATGCTAATGATTAGAGAATGCATCAAGCAGCGTTATTCTCCAATGGGAATTATTAGTCCTGGAAGTCCAGGCATGTACGAAAAGCAATTCTACAAGATAATGGGTGAATATTCTGAGTTTTGTATTACGAATACAGCTTGGTACAATCCTCATTCTCCTATGGCACAAAAGGCTCTTTCTATTTTTAAGAAAAAGTTTTCGAATGAACAGTTTGATTTGAATGTGGCCTTTACAGCAGAGGCTGTTTGGATTGCTGTCGATGCTTTTAAAAGAGCAGGTTCTTCAAGCGGTCAAGCTCTACAAATGGCTCTTAGAGAAACAAATATTCCTGAGCGTATTGTTTATGGAGGGCCTATCGCGTTTGATGAAAAAGGACAAGCATTAAATATTAAGTCAGTAGCTTTACAAAACCGAGGTGGCTCTCCAAAGATCATATTACCAAAGCAACTTC
Organism: Candidatus Paracaedibacteraceae bacterium; assembly: GCA_027328625.1. Classification (GTDB taxonomy): domain Bacteria; phylum Pseudomonadota; class Alphaproteobacteria; order Paracaedibacterales; family CAIULA01; genus CANJLN01. Next base: position 1,464 of record DAHVSZ010000113.1, read on the forward strand.
AGCAAGAACCACCTGTTTTTCCTCTTCCCTTATGGCAAATTCATTAGCCCCTTATTTTTCCGTCGGTATTAACGGTTTTTTTACAGGCTTAGTCTATGCCTTAATGGCATTAGGTTTGTCTGTTGTTTTTGGAGTAACACGTGTTGTTAATTTTGCACATGGAGAAATGCTCATCCTTGCAGCATTTATTGCAATTTCCATCCACCATTACTTTGGACTAGATCCACTGCTTTTGGCTCCTATTGTTAGTATTTTTATGTTTCCAGTAGGTTATTATTTACAAAAGGGCATCATTAATAGCCTTCTTAATCGTTCTGTGCACTCTCAATTCTTGGCGCTTGCTGCGATTGCTATCGTTCTTTTAAACTTAGAGCAAATTATTTTTGGTTCAGAGGCACAAACTATTGTAGTTTCCTATAACCTTCAATCAATTGAAGTTGGAAAAATTCTTCTCGATACAGTCAGGATATTGACGGGAACTTTGGCCCTTATAACTGCTCTTGGATTATTTTGCTTCTTCTACTATGCGTCTCTTGGAAAAGCTATTAGAGCCTGTGCTGATAATTTGCTTGGAGCCCAAGTCATTGGACTTAACTACAAAAAACTATATTCGATTAGCTTTGGTATAGCAGCTTCTTGTCTTGGCATAGCAGGTTCGTTTTTGGCGATCTTAATGGATGTAACACCTCATACAGCACCTCAATTAACTTTGCTTAGTTTTATCATTGTTATTTTGGGTGGTTTAGGCAACATGATGGGAGTCATTTTAGGAGGAGTTTTGATTGGAATTGTAGAAGCTTACGCAGCTTATTTTGTACAAGGTTCATTGAAGTCGTTGTTTAGTTTTGTGTTGTTGATTTTGGTTTTATTAGTTCGGCCACAAGGGCTTATGAATAGAAAAAAATGATACGATTATTTGGTATATTATTAGCTATCTTTTTATTGTCTGGGCCTATTTGGCTGGACAGTTACGTAATTTCAATCTTAATTTTTACGTTTTATGCTGCTTATGTGGGACAAGCTTGGAATCTCTTGCTTGGTTTTAGTGGGCAACTGTCTTTAGGACATGCCTTATACACTGGCCTTGGGGCCTATATTGTTGCTGGCTTATTTACTAATTTAGACATATCTCCATGGTTAACAATATTATTTTCATCATGTATCTGTGCTATATTGGGAGGAGCTATCGCCGGACTCGGTTTTCGATTTGAAGTTAGTGGTGTTTACTTTACGCTTCTAACGATTGCTTTTGCAGAATGTACTCGTCTTGTTTTCGAGCATTGGCAGTGGTTTGGGGGAACAGGAGGTTTATTTATTCCAGTTAGCACAAATTCATACTGGTTATGGGATCTCAGAGGGGATACGAGCTTTTTCTATTATTTATTTCTGTTAATGGTTGCTGGTGCTTTTCTTATTTGTCGTTTTTTCTTAAAAAGCCGAATTGGCTATTTAGCTTTAGCTGTAAAAGAAGATGAAATGGCGGCTTCAAGTTTGGGAATCAATGTGTTGCGCATAAAGGTTTTTGTCATGGCTTTATCTGCAGCTATGACAGGTTTTGGTGGAGCGATTTTCGCTTTTTATCAAAATAGCTTATTTCCTGAACAAACATTTTCAATGACAAAATCGATTGAACTTACTATGGGGACAATTATTGGTGGGCTCGGAACATTAATTGGTCCAATTATAGGTTCATTTTTGTTGATACCACTTGGGGAATTTTTAAGTCACATCTTTGATGACAATCTTCCTGGTATTAAGCAGTTATTTTATGGAAGTCTAATATTAGTCATTATATTGTTTTTACCAAAAGGTATATGGCCACCTTTTAGAGAGTTTATTAGGAGGAAGAATTGGTGAAATCAAATTCCTCTTCATTTCTTTTTGTTGAAAATATTAGCAAAAGCTTTAAAGGGCTCGCTGCCATTAATAATGTTAGTTTTCAGGCTGAAAAAGGGGAGATTATTGGGATTATAGGACCAAATGGTGCGGGCAAAACGACTTTATTTCAAATTATCTCTGGCTTTATTCAACCTGATCATGGAAAGGTTTACTTTGAAGGAAAGGCAATCAGTAATAATAAACCTTATGAAATTTCCTTACTGGGGATAGCTCGAACATTTCAAATCGTTAAACCTCTTCGTGGATTAAGTGTGCTTGAAAATGTGATGATTGGTCCACTTGCTCATTCCTTTTCATTTTCACAATCAGAAGACCAAGCGCTTAGCATTTTGAGATTATTAGAACTAAGAGATAAAAAAGATATTTTAGCAGAGAATTTAACACTTCCAGAAAAAAAACGATTAGAAGTTGCAAGAGCCCTTGCTACAAGTCCCAAACTTTTATTGTTGGATGAGGTTATGGCTGGTCTTCGCCCTACTGAGGTTGATCGTATGATCGCAATTTTACAACAAATTAACCAACAAACAGAAGTTACTATTTTGATGATAGAGCATGCTATGCGAGCAGTTATGGCTTGTTGCGAACGTCTTATTGTTTTGCACCATGGAGAAAAAATAGCAGAAGATACGCCAAAGGCTATTACAAAGCATCCTGACGTTATACGTTCTTATCTAGGGCAAGAATTATGTTAACTCTTCGAGACATTTCTCTTTTTTATTATGATGTACAGGCCTTAGATAGCGTTAATTTAACGATTAATAAAGGGCAATGGGTTGTAATTGTAGGCGCCAATGGAGCAGGAAAAACATCGCTTGTTCGAACAATCGCAGGTATACACCCATCAAAAACGGGTAAAATCCAATTGGATGGTCAAGATATTACGAATAGACACAGCCATGAAATTTGTAAGCTTGGAATTGGTCACATTGCTGAAGGAAGACAAATATTTCCAACTTTAACAATTCAAGAGAACTTAGAGGTCAGTGGTTACGCGGTTGTTTTTCCGAAAACAAAAATTAAACAAAAGCTTGAAGAAGTTTATCATGAATTTCCGCATTTAAAAGAACGATGCAAACAATTAGCAGGAAGCCTATCAGGCGGAGAGCAGCAGATTCTTGCTATCGGGCGCTGTTTGATGGCGGAACCTAAGCTTATTTTATGTGATGAACCATCTCTTGGATTATCACCAATAAAGGTCAGTGAGTTGTTTCAATTGTTACAAAAGCTTCATAAAAAAGGAATAACTTTATTATTAGTGGAACAAAATGTAGAGGCTTCTTTACGATATGCTGATTATGGTTATGTCTTGGAAAGAGGTCAAATTGTTTTGGAAGGGGTTGCTAAAGATCTCCTTAATAATGAGGCTGTTAAATCTGCTTATTTGGGTGAGTAAACGTATAAAGCAACATCTAGTTAAAAACATTTCAAGTTAGAAGATTTATCTGTCTTTTTATTGGTTAAATAGATAAGAACGCAGATAATTAATTTTGCTTGGGTGTTTTATTTGAATAATTTATGTAAAAAGTTTATGATCATCATGTTTTTTATTAATTTACAGATCAAAATGAAAAAAATATTTTTTGTTATACTAATAATTTGTTGTCTTACAACTTTCTTTCATGCAGCAACTGCAAGTGTAGCACCGGCTCAACTTGAACATAGCCAAATAAAGGCAACTGATTCAACTCATACCTCTTCAATGACACTTCATTCGGATCCAGTGCAACCTTTAGCTTCTTCTCAAAAAGAAGAGCCAAAAAAATTAATAGCTGAATTTTTACCGCATCGGGCAGAATATGCTATTGAGTTAAATAGCAAAGATAGCAAATCTGAAATTTCAAATATTAAAGGTAGCTTAACAGTTCAAATAATAGATACAGGTGATGGATGGGCTTTTGAGCAGCATTCTGTATTGCAAGTTTATTATAATTTAGGATATTCAGATCAATATATTACAACTATTGCTTCATGGGAATCAAAAGACGGTGGACGTTATCGCTTCAACGTAAGATCTCTTAGAAACGGAGCAGAAGAAGAATTTATGAAAGGTGATGGAAGTGTAGTTTCTTCGCAAGCAGGACATGTTACTTACCAGTTACCTGTTAAAGCAGATATTGTTTTGCCAGTTGGTACTTTATTTCCACTTCAGCATTTAAAACAGGCCATTGCAGCTGCAATAGCTGGCGAAAACGTTTTTTCAAACAAAGTTGTTTTTGATGGAAGTAGTGATACACGAGAGCCTGTTGATGTGAATGTTTTGATTAATCCTATTCCAAAATCAAAAATAGTTGTTGATAATCCAGGTTTGTTATCGACAGATAAAATGTGGTCTTTACAGATGGCTATTTTTGCAAGAGGTAGCCGTAATCCTGAGCCTGATTATGAAATAACCCAGACTGTTCTTCCTTCTGGTATTATTACGTCGATGATTATGGGGTATGGTGAGGCAGGATTTAGCACTAAGTTGATCTTAAAGAAGGTAGACATTTTTCCAAAGTCTACAGATAATCAATCAACCCAACAGCCTAAGACTTAATCTAATAGATTTTTTGTTATATTTGTTCGAACAATTTTTGTGATTGACCAGAAGGTTCTGTTGCGAACTGAGGTTATTTAATAATAACCCGAGTTGCGTTTAAGGAAGGTTATTAAAGAAAGGGATGTATTGAGGTAAACTTCTGTTGAAAGAAAAGTT
>DAHVSZ010000114.1 GCA_027328625.1 Candidatus Paracaedibacteraceae bacterium
AAGCACTATAAAATGATTATTATTAGCTTCTCTATTCAAGTCTCCCTATGGCTTGACCATAGGGTCTATGGATCCTCTCCGGTCAAGAGGCATGAAGACTAAGAGATTGTAATCATTTTATAGTGCTTTTGCTATAGAATAGCCTAAAGCATGATTTGACTACCTTTAAGTATTTGGATTTTTCTTTTTTAAAGGAGGTCTAGCCGCTTTTAATTCTGTTCCTGGCTTAGGCAGCATTTTGATGCAATGAAGTGGATCTCTTATCTTTCTTGTGTCTTCAGGATTTTGAACAGGAGTTTGTTTGGAAGTTGAAGGTTGAGTTTTCAAAGGATCTTCGTCAGTAGCGTTTAAACTGATCGATCCTAATGCTAGTAATAACAGAAATTTAACGCCAAATCTGACCAATAAATTTACAATTATAAAATCTTCTTCTGTTATTCTCGCACATGTTGTGAGAATCTCAAGATCCTCGGAACAAGTCCGAGGAGGACGCGTAAAGAATTTTATAAATTTATTGATGAGATTTGGTATAAGCATGAATTCTTCTCAATAAAGATGACCATGCTTAAATTTTAAGAAGAGTTTTTTAAAAAAGAGTAAATTTTTGTTCTCTATCCATAAATCGCAATCGTCTGCTGATTAATAATGTCTTCCCCAAAATGTTTTTCAGTATGTTTGCGACTGGCTTTGCCCATTTGTTGGCGAACTTTTGAATCAGACATTTTGATAATAGCTTCGGCTAGGGCTTCTGGATCACGAGGCGGGACTAAATATCCATTTTCACCATCTTTAACAATGATTCGGCATCCAGGCATATCGCAGGTGATGATGGGTTTGCCACATGCGGCGGCTTCAATTAAAGATTTTGGAATTCCTTCACGGTAATAACTGGCAAGACAAGCGATATGGCTTTGTTGGTATAACGATGCAATATCAGTGCGATGTCCCAACCACTCAATGGATCCTTGATCATGCCATTTTTGAAGGACTTCGGCTGGAATTGCAGCAGGGTTTTCAAGGTCGGGTTCGCCTACGATTTGAATATGGATATCATGGCCTTGTTTCTTTAAAATTTGACCAGCTTCAACAAGCTCTTTAATACCCTTTGTCCATAAAAGACGAGAAACATGAATGATTTTAAGAGGCGGGGTTTTGGGTTCTTTTGCAGGTTTGAATTCGTTTAGATTAACGCCTGCTCCTAGGATGAGGCGGATGTTGGTTTTGTGCGAGTCCACAATACATGGATTACCACGTTGCTCCGGTACCTTTTGGGGCTCTTCGCAATGACGCCGCTCCTCCGTCATCGCGAGCGAAGCGCGGCGATCCAGAAAAGTAGAACCTTCAATTAAAATGCTAATCTCCTCATAATCCTCAGGATTTTGCACAATAATCTGAACATTTTTAAGGTCAAGCAAAAAACATAAAGCAAGCCTTAAAGGGGCTTTTAACCAAGAATCTGCAGCAAATACATGGCCAAGGCCTGCAACAGCATTAACGATGTGAGGTGCCCTAGCGATAAAGGCAGCTATTGTGCCATAGAGAACAGGTTTAAGCGCAACATGGTGAACAATATCAGGTTTTATTTGCCGATATAATTTCCAAATTTGATAAATTGTTTTTAGTTCAGATAAAGGATTGAGACTTCCTCGATGAAAGGGTAGAGGAACAAAATTTAAGCCTGAATCGATAATTTTTTGATGATCACCTAAAGCGGGGGTTACCACAGTTACATCAAAACCTTGTTTTTTTGCAGCCAAAGCCAAAGAGAGGCGATGGCTGCAAAAATAACGGTCATTTGCGACAAGATATAATAGTCTTTTAGGCCTCATAGTTGGCTTTTATCTTTATCAAGGCAATAAGGGCCAAAACGGCACCAGCAGTCAAATAGAAAGCAGGTATCATATTGGAACCGGTTAAATTGATAAGGAATGTTACCACAAGAGGAGCTGTTCCACCAAATATTGGTCCACTGATGTTGGTTGTGGCTGAAATGGCGGAATTTCTGATGTTTGTAGGGTATGCTTCAACCATTAAAGCAGGTAATGGGCCAAAATAACCACCCACGCCAACCGCAAGCAAGGTTTGAGCTAAGAAAATAATGATCAAATGATCAGCATTTCCATTAACAACGGTCATCAAAGGGATAGTACCAATAATAAATAAGATGGCAGAGATTCCCATGATTTTCTTGCGACTATAACGATCTGACAACCAAGCTGATCCTAAGGTGAACAAAATCACAAATACCATATTGAGTGTGTTGATGGTAAAGGCGGCGCTTTTATTCAAGAATAAAAACTCAGTTAAGTGAGTTGGCATGTACATGAACAAAATATAAAAGCTTAAGTCATGCAACATCACAACCAAAATCATGGTAAAAAGAACCATACCATAGTCACGAAACAAAGTTCGAACTGGATTTTTAATTAATTCACCAGCTTCTTGTGCATTGACATAGGCAGGGGACTCTGGAACGGTGCGGCGCATGTAATAACCAACCAAGCAGATAAAAATACCGGCTAAGAAAGGAATTCTCCAGCCAAAGCTTTCTAATTGAATGGTGTCAAAAATGGTTGCAAACAAAGCAGCTGTTCCTGAACCTAATAATAAACCCATCAAACAGCTGGTGACAGCAAAGCTACCAATAAGTCCGCGATGCTTTTCAGGGCTGTGTTCTGTTGTAAAGGTAATGGATCCTGAATAATTACCACCCATCGATATACCTTGAAGGAGTCGCAGAACGATAAGCAAGATTGAGGCAGTAATGCCAATATCATTGTATGTTGGAAGTATACCAATGATGGCTGTTGGTATGGCCATTAACAGAATCGTTAAAACAAGGGCTTTTTTGCGGCCGTAGCGATCACCAATATGACCAAAGAGGAGTCCTCCCAAGGGTCGAGCAAGATAGCCTGCTGCAAAAGCGCCATAAGCTGATAATAATTGGGTGATGGTGTCGAAACTTGGGAAAAATAATTTACCAATGACAGGAGCGAAGTAACCAAACAGAGCGAAATCATACCATTCAAACAAATTTCCCATCATGCTGGTGACGACTGTGCGTGCTAATTTTTTTGGCATAATAATGTACCTAACTTAAAAAGCGTTAAATAAAAAAAGGATAAATTGTAGGCGTGAATAAGTATTAGTGTCGACCGGAGCGGCCGCCTAGTCGTAGAGGTAGAAATGATTTCAATGCAATACCCATAAAATAATGTTATGACATTCTGGATCAAAAGGCAAGAAAAAATCATTGAAAAAGGCATGCTTTTAATCGAAGGTTTCTTGAAAAAGTTTGATAATGCTTCGTCCTGTAATGGTACCAATGGGATATTTTACACGTTCTATTGGTCCGGCTTTATTCCCTTGTTGATCAATTTGGAAACGAATTCCCCATAGACCGAAAGCAGAAGGCCCTCTAAAGCCAAATCTTGTATCATTTATGGTTATTTGGTGAGATAAAGGCTCATAAATGATGGCATATTGCCCGCTTGTGAACCACTTAAAAATCTCAACTTCAGGGTCATTTAAAAAATCAAATGATGGTAAATTTTTTGGTTTTTCTAAAGTCTCCCAGAGGATTTGTCGTGGTGACCAAGTGGAGACAAAACCAACACGAATTTTGTCTGGGTCTTCGACGACTAATCGTCTCAAGAACAGTTGAAACATTGTTGGATAAGCTTTAATAGAAATAAGAGGGTTCTCTCCAGTTGCTTGAATGGCAGTGCGACAGAGTTTTTCAGCTTTTTCATTTTGAGCAAGGCCAAAGAAAAGATAGGCAGAGGTTAGGGTAAGAGCAATGGATGCGCTTATGGTGACAAGAGTTTGGCGTTTATGAAAGAAATAGCCAACACATATTGCTGCTAACAAGGTTAACGAATAAACGGGGTCAACAATAGCAATGGCTGGGATTGTAAACCTGTGATTGGAAAAAGGAGCTAAGAGCTGAGTGCCGTAAATGGTAAAGACATCTAATAAGGGATGTGTAATCAAAGCCCAAATCATAAGACCAATCCAAGATGATAAAGGATCTGAAAATCCCTTTCTTTGATACCATTTCCAGACTAGGTATCCAAAAATTGGGCCTAAAACTGGGCCAAACCATAAAGAATGAGTGATGCCACGATGATAGAGCATTTCAGCAAAAGGATTAGATGAAAGGCGAACAAAAACGTCCATATCGGGGATCATGCCGGCAATTGCACCCCAAGCAAGTGCACGACGCCCTAAAGTTTTTTGAAAGCCAGCCTGAGAAACAGCTGCACCTAAGATGCCTTGAGTGATAAGATCCATGGATAAAGAGAAATATGAAATCTATTTTGATTTAGTTTAATACAGAAAAAGAAAAAAGCTCTACGATTAATATCATATACTCCACGCACTCGGAAAAGTCTATTTCCTACCCCCTCAGTTTCCCCACGGCTTGACCGGGGGGGTCCATGCTTTGGTCAAGCCAAAGGAAAACTAAAAAATGGTAAATAAAAAACAGGCATCTTCATTTTCATTGGGTATAGAGCTTAAAAGTGGGACTTAGATTCCGATTAAGAAGCAGTTGCAGCTTCTTCTTGAGGTTTGTTAGCTGCAGGAGCATCTTTGTGTTCTGCTTTCTTGGCTGCTCTTTCTTCAGGAGTCATTTTCTTTATGATGTTTTCTATCATGATGCCTATGATGATGTTCACTGCATTTGCTAGTAGAAGCTCTTGAATCTGCATCAGAAGCTGTACCATTTGAATTACTAAATGAGTTTATTTGAAGGCACACCATTTTAATAAAATTTGCGCTATTTCAGAAATTTCTAAGACATAGGTAGCATGGCCATCTTCAATCACGGTTTTAGGCATGGTATCAACCATGCACGTTGCAGGTGATTGAGCAATAATAGTGTTATCAGTATTGCTGATTGCTCTTGCCCCAAGTTTTCCATCTGTTCCCATCCCAGTTAGAATAATACCAAGAACAGGCTTCGATAAATGAGCTGCTGATTCAAATAAGGTATCGATTGATGGATGACAATAAAGATCTGAGGGGATTTTTTCTTGAAGAATGATGTTTCCCTGTTGATCTTCTTGAATAAAACTATCAATTCCTCCTTGGGCAATGGCAATTAATCCTGGATATAGATTTAATCCATGTTGGCCTTCGACAATATTAAGCCCTGTTTCTACGTGAAGATATGAAGCTAATAGCTTTGTAAAGTTTTTTGGCAAATGCTGCGCTATAACCATAGGACAGTTTAATTCTTTGATGGATTTGAGAAGTGTTAAAAGAGCAACAGGACCACCTGCTGAGGTTCCAATAACAATTAATCCAATTTCTGAAGTTAAATGTGAAAGGAAAGAAGGGATAGAGCTATTTGTTCCTTTAGGATATTGAAGCGTATGTTCGATATTTCGATTTCCCCAATAGAGAATTTTGTTAATAAGGTCTTCTTTATGGTTATGAAGGTCTATGGGAATGAAATCTACAGCACCAAAAGATATTGCTTTGATGGTTTCTGTATCAAATCTACTTGAATTACTAATGACAATGATAGGAAGGCTGGCTCCACTCAGGATTTTCTGAAGCGTCTTAAGTCTATTCATCGAAGGAGTTTCGAAATTTATTACCATCACATCAGGCTTTAATTTAATTGCAAGTTCAATGGTTTTTTGTTCACTAGTAGGTTCACCCACAATCTTAATATTTGGGTGTTCACCTATTGTGTTTCGAATAGACTGTTGCGTAACGGATGAATCGCTGAATATTAATAAATTAATCACAATAAATACTTTGAAATATTTGTTTTTATATAAACTATGACATATATATTTATTTGAGGTTAATTTATATTTTATATTTATGTAAATTATTTTAAAATTTGAGAGTATATTCCACGCACTCGGAAAAGTCTATTTCCTACCCCCTCAGTTTCTTACCACCCGACAGAATTTTGGAACCTAGGGAAACAGCCATTTCACGTCACCTCGAGAAGGGACGTAGTCCCGACG
>DAHVSZ010000115.1 GCA_027328625.1 Candidatus Paracaedibacteraceae bacterium
TTCTCGTATTTTTTATGAAATGGTTGAGATTAAGAAGTTGAGTGGAAAATAAATAGTTTCATATAACTTTAAACATTCGCGGGTTCAAAAGATAAGTGCAACTCATTTTATAAAAGCTATTTTAAAAAGTCTATGGATCCAGTCCTAATTCTTTTTTCAAATAGCTTATATCAGCTTTAAATGGATCGTCTTCTTTTTCTCTTCCTAAATCGTGACGTTCATAGTGAAGCAATAAAGCTTCAAGTCTCTCTCTACCTTCTTTTGTCTTAGCAGATTGTCTTGGGGTTCTATCTTTTAACATCGGAATAGGTTCATCAAACCAACTTTCCCAATGCGTTTTTGCCATAGCTTTGAGTTGCTCTTGCACCTCTGGTAATTCAAGTAATTTATTTGATTCTTCATCTTTTTCAATCCCAAAGCTAGGTAATGATTTCATTTTTTGTTCAAATGTTTCTATAAGAGTATTTTGGAAAGAGAGGCTATCTCCAAGATACTGTTTAAGCATTTTTTGCCCAAGTTCTGTCCGTTCTTGTGAATTGGTTTCAAGTATTAACTTGCTTTGTTCAAGGACAATATGCCCTAAAATTGTATTATTCCAATTTTTATGCTTCTGATTGCCTTCCACTAACCAAGGAAATTCAAGTCTCTTTATTTTTCCAGATTTGTCTCTCTTTGCTTCTTGTAATAATTCTTCAGGATCATTTTCCAATGTCAAAGGCAATAAATAATTCAATGCTTCTTCTGGGGATATCTTTAATTTAAAGTAAGTTTTTGAGAACTGGATAAGATTACCATCTGTATTGGTTAGGATTGGAGAAGGTCTGTTAAAGAGACTTTGTACAATATCAAAAAAGGATTCAAATAGCTCTACATCAAACTCATCTCGTAAAGCCTTGGGGGTCAAAGGAGAATCGTCATTTTCTTCGATGAGCCATTTTCTAAAATCAATGAGACCAGTCTGGTAACCTGTCGGTATAATAATAGGAGCCATGCCGATAAAAATAGATTGATCATCTAAAGTCAACATACGACTAAAAATAATATCTCCGCGTTTTATATGATGTGTCCCTTGTTTTTCTTTGAGAGTATGAGTTGTTCCTAAAAGAATATCTTTAACATGCAGAGATTTCCCCAGCTCTACTTCTAACACGCTATAATAGCTATAATAAGATTGGTTTATTGCTTCAATGAAGCGTTTTTCTTGATTATTAAGCTTATGTTCGTAAAAACTAAAATAGTTCTGGGCTATTGTTTTATCAGGATCAAACTGTTCCAAACCAAAATCTTCATCAGGAATCCAATTGAATAAATACCAAGGTAAAAAGAATTGATGAAGGAATATTTCCATATCTGCATCTTCAGGAAAGCTTTCTGGGAAAAAATCTGCAAGAGCGAGTTTAAAGACCTCTTCTGGTAATTCTTCCATAGCATAAGGTATTAAATGTTGGTCAATAACGGCACCTTCTAACTGACGTATTTGCCTCCACTTAAAATCTACTGTTGTAATATTGGAAACAGCAGATTTTTCTGCCTCCATACAGCATTTTTTATACTTCTTTCCGCTACCACAAGAACAAACATCATTACGCCCTATTTTATGATTCATTCTGTTCCCCAGATTCTTTAACACATTTGTTTCTGTAAGTTTGCAAAAACTTCGTTAGGAGTTGCATATTCTAATAATTTTCTTGGACGATTATTTAATCTTTCCTGTATCTCAATAATATGAACATCCGTTAATTCAGTAAAATCTTTATCTTTAGGAATATACTGACGAATTAAACCATTGGTATTTTCATTCAAACCTCTTTCCCACGAATGATAAGGATGAGCAAAATATACATGAGTTTCTAAGGCTGCTGCAATACGTTCATGTTGAGAAAATTCTCCTCCATTGTCTGCTGTAATGCTGAAGACATAAGCCTTTAAAGAACTTAACAGTCGGATAACCTGATCTCTAACAAAATCTGATCGTTTACTTCCAACTTGTCCAATTAAGGTCTTTTTTGAAACACGTTCGACTAACGTTACGATAGCACTTTTGTGCTGTTTGCTAACAATTGTATCTATTTCCCAATCGCCCAAGCGTTGTTTTTGATTAACAATTTCTGGCCGATCATCAATCATAACACGATTTTTAATAGGACCTTGGCGATCTGGACTACCGTACCGTTTACGATATTTTTTATGCTGATGACGCAAATGTTTATATAACTTGCCACCTTTCTTTTTATCAGAAAGGATGAATTGATAAATTCGCTCATGGCTAATTGAAAATAATTGATGCCGTTTAGCATAACCGCTAATTTGGTCCGGGCTCCATTCCTGGAGTAATTTTGCCCGAACAAAATTTGCTACTTCTTTTGTGAATTTAACAAGTTTTTTCTTGGATTTATGTCGGCCTTCACAATAGGTTTGTGCATAGTTAGGCTTATATTGGGGAATCCTACTATTCCACCAAAACATATTCCTCTTAAATTCCCGACTAATAGTTGACTTATGAACGCCAACTTCTTTAGCTATTTTTGTTTGGCTGTATCCTGCTTGCCAAAAAGCATAAATTTCGCATCGTTTTATGTAATCAAGTTGGGTGTATCCCACAGTGCAATTCCTTCATCCTCATAACCAAATAAGATTTTAATTATCTTATAGTTATCAATTGAACCCAAAGTTGCACTTATCTTTTGAATCCGCCTGTAACCATGCTTGAGATTAAAGAGGTTTTATACCGCTATCAAAAAGGGTTTAGCATTAAAAAAATCACGCGTTCTTTAGGGATTGCCCGCAATACCGTCAGAGACTTGATCCGTCGTGCTCAGGAATTTGGATTGAAGAAAGAAGAATCCTGTTTACAGGATATAGAACCCATAGCAGCTCAGCTTATAGAGTCAAAGAAAAAGCAAAGTTCCAACCAAAAAAAGACAAGCCAGGATTTATTAGCTTCTTACCATGATCAGCTGTCTTTATGGTGGGAAGAACCCTATATGACAGCCACTCAAATGGCTCGTTTATTAGATGAACGTTATCAGGTTCAGGTTAGTGAACGCAGCATGCGCCGTTATGTTGCTGACTCTTTTAAAAAGAAATTATTGGCAACAACTGTTCACTTGGAAGCTATTCCAGGCCAAGAAGCCCAAGTTGATTTTGGTTATGTTGGTTATATGGTTGATCCCATCAAAAGCAAACTCAGAAAGGCTTACGCTTTTGTTATGACTTTGTCCTACAGTCGCCACCGCTTTGTAAGATTTGTTTTTAACCAGGATGTAAAGACTTGGATAGATTGCCATATAAAGGCTTTTGAATTCTTTGGTGGTGTCCCTAGTTGTATTATTTTAGATAACCTCAAGTCTGGCGTAATTTCTCCTGATATTTATGACCCAACCATCAACAAAAGCTACAGTGAGTTAGAACATTATTATTCTTTCATTGCTGACCCAGCCAAGGTCAGGGTTCCTGAACATAAGGGTAAGGTCGAAAGAAGTATTCCTTTGGTACGACAACAAGTATTGGCTGGGAGAAACTTTGCCACCATTGAAGAAGCGAACAAATACGCTCTTAAGTGGTGCAGACATGAAATCGCTCAAAGAATTACGCGCACAACAGGTCATACACCCTGGGATTTGTTTACAAATAAAGAAAAAGCTTGTTTGAAACCTCTGCCTGAAGTTGTTTATGAAATGGCAGTTTGGCAAGAAGCAAAAGTTCACCGAGATTGTCATGTTGTTTTTGAAGGATCATTTTATTCTGTTCCGTATGCTTATGTAGGGCAAACAGCTTGGATTAAGGCCACTCAACGGTTGATTGAACTTTATTTTAAAGAGAAGAAGATCAAAGCTCATCCCCGTTCACAACAAAAAGGACAGTGGATAACTGATCAACAGGATTATCCTGAATCCGCACAACGTTTTTTGGAATTTAATGTTGAAACCTGCTTACAGGAAGGCAAAACTTTAGGACAACATGTCCATTTATTTTTAAAAGAAATTCTCGATGGTAATCCTTCCAAGACAGCACAACGCAAAGCCCAAGCTGTTTTAAGATTATGTCAGCAATTTGATAAAAACCAAGTAGAAGAAGCTTGTCAGCGCTGTTTGCAGTTCGAAAACATTCAATACCAAAGTTTGAAGAGGATTTTAACAGAAGGAATCTCCGACAATTTTAAAGAAGAAATTAATAAACCCGTTTCTCCAGCTTTAGCGTTTCTGCGTAAGGCTCATGAGTTTGCTTCTATTCATTAATCAAGATCAAGGAGTCACTAGTGGCAATAACCCTTTCTTTGGAAGATCAGCTTAAGCGTTTAAGATTATCAGGCGTTTTAGAAACCTATCAACCGCGCTTGGAACAAGCTCGTTCTCATAGTTTAGCTTATGAAGAATGGTTAGGACTGATTTTACAAGATGAGATTCAAAGACGGGAAGCACAAACCCTTGCAAAGCGCTTAATGAAAGCTCATTTTGAACAACAAAAAACTTTTGAAGGATATGATCTCAATCGCTATCCAGTTAAAGTACAGCAGACCATTCGTAGCCTTATGGTAGGGCAATATCTTGAGGAGCAACAACACATTTTAATCATGGGGCCAACTGGCACGGGAAAAACACATTTAGCTCAAGCTCTTGGGCATCAGGCTTGCCGCCAGGGAAAGAAGGTACGCTTTATTCGAGCCAATGTTTTGTTTAGAGAATTGCTTGCCAGCAGAGCTGATCATACTTGGGAACAACAATTTAAAAAATTTTTGGCACCTCAATTGCTCATTGTTGATGATTTTGGGCTAAAAGCTTTCACGTCAGCTCAATCAGAAGATATTTATGAACTTATTGCAGAGCGCCATTTAAAATCCAGTTTTATTATTACCAGCAATCGAACTGTTGAAGGATGGTTGGAGCTGTTTCCCGACCCTGTTATGGGCAATGCTGCCTTGGATCGCATCTCTCATCATGCTCATCATCTTATTTTAGAAAGTGATTCTTATAGAAAAAAGACAAGACCACAAGTGCAATTTTAAGATCGTTAAGTCAAATAAACTTCACAAGGCCGAATGGCGTCCTCTATCGACCCACACATCTTGCCATTGGCAAGAAAACACGGTTCGTAACGCTCATTGCTGTAGGTAAAAAACCCTAAACTCCATTGATCTTTCGAAAAGTAACGCAATCGTCCAAGAGGGGATATGTAATCATTCTCGCAAGAATCCACATAGCAAAATTGCCCCTTAAAACGAAGCTTAAGTGAGTGCTTTGGATACCAGGGGCGTGTCTGTTCATAAGAGTGCACGGCTGCGCGTATCTCTTCGTAAATCTGGGGCGGTATCTTATTGCCGCCACTATGAGGATCGTAATGCCAAGACATTCCAACTCCTTACCATATTATACGGTATCATTGCAAAACTTGGATTTATAGTTGGGCACAACCTGGATAAAAAAAGGCTTCTTGGTAAACACACAGCGCAATACGATAAGACTAGCTGTTTAATGGCTGGTAGGCTCGTTCGAATCATTTCTCTCCAAGATTCTCAGTCGACTTCGACTACGCCTTCAGCCTCCTCCATCTACTGGAGAGAAATAGTGGAATGATTGTTATTCATCGTTCTAAAAAAGAAAAATAAGATCCTCTAATGCTATTACTTTAGAAGTCTAAATTCTTCACGAGGGGTCAATAACTCTGGCCGAGGGGAGGGTCAATAAACTTGGCCGTTGACAACAGTGTATTTTATTTATCATCATTTACCTCCATGAATTCAAATGGTGATTTTATTAGAATTAGAAAATTAATTTTATGTTTCTTGCTTAAAGATTTTTTAAAATAACCCGAGTTGCGTTTAAGGAAGGTTATTAAAGAAAGGGATGTATTGAGGTAAACTTCTGTTGAAAGAA
>DAHVSZ010000116.1 GCA_027328625.1 Candidatus Paracaedibacteraceae bacterium
TAAAATTTTAATAAAAAACCTTGAAAATAACTTGTTTGAATACTTTGTTAGTAATTCTAATTTTTAAGTTGTTATAGACTGCAACATTAGTTAAAAAATATTTACATCAGGATCACAATAAAGCTGAGATACAAAACTTCTAGTTGAAAATGTATCATTTGTTCTCGAATTAAAATAAAACTTCCAGAAAATTATTTGTAACTTGTGCTATGCTGCATTATTAAGCAAGATTTTAAAAATAATCGTAGCTTATTTGACGGGTGAGTTTGATGTCTGAAGAAAATAGTAACCTAGCTTTGTTTCATCTCTTGGTGGTGGATGATGACAGTCGTTTGCGAGCTTTATTGGTTAAATTTTTAACTGAGCAAGGTTTTAGAGTGCAGTCTGCTTCAAATGCAGCAGAAGCTAGGTCACAATTAGCATGCCATCATTTTGATGCAATTGTTTTGGATGTGATGATGCCAGGCGAAAGTGGAACTGAGCTTACACAAAGTTTAAGAGAGACGATCACAACCCCGATTTTGCTTTTGACAGCACGTGATCAGCTTGATGATAAAATTAATGGGTTTGACCTTGGTGCAGATGATTATTTGACTAAACCATTTGAACCAATGGAGCTTTTAGCACGGATTCGTTCTCTTATTCGTCGCTCAGGCACTTCACAGGAAAAAACTAAAGCTGAGATTAATCTTGGTCTTTATACCTTTAATATGCAAAGTGGGCAACTGCTCTGTCAAAATGAAGTCATTTATCTAACTTCGACTGAGATGATTCTTCTGCGAACGTTATCACAAACGCCACATCAACCTTTTTCACGAGAAGAACTCGCTCAAAGAATAGGCCATCGCGTAAGTGAAAGAACGGTTGATGTTCAAATTACACGTTTACGTAAAAAGGTTGGAGACGATCCAAAAAATCCGCGCACCATTCAAACAATCAGACATATTGGGTACGCGCTATGTCCTCACTGAAAAGGAAATTAGAGCAGGGCTTAATACATCCTTGGATGGCTCTTAAAAAGCTATTACCGCAGAGTTTGTTCGGACGTTCACTCATTATTTTGGTAACTCCCCTTATCTTAGTTCAAATTGTTTTGGGGTATATTTTCTTTGATCGTCACACAGAAACAATTTTAAGACTTTTATCAGACACTATAGCTGGAGATATTGCTTTAGTTTTAGATTGTGTTGAAAAGGGTGATGATTTTCAAAGAGTAAAAGAACTTGCTCAACAAAATCTTCGACTTGATTTGTCTTTGGATGCTGGACATACCTTGGATAAAATTGGATTACATCGTCAGACATGGCTCTATGCTTTTTTAGAATCAGCCCTTAATGAAAAAATAAAGGCACCTTACTTTGTTAGAATGGACAGTGATTCTATCTATATTTCAATTAACAGCAGTAAGGGGGTTTTAAAAATAAAACTATCAAGAAAGCGTTTGTTTAGCAGGACAACGCCTCTTGTTATTATTTGGACAGCAGCATCATCTATTCTTTTATTTGGCGTGGCTTCTTTATTTATGCGTAATCAAATTCGTCCAATTAGAAGGCTAGCTGAAGCAGCTGAACGATTTGGGCGAGGGGATGAAAGTGTTCCTTTTAAACCTGAAGGTGCAACAGAAGTGCGTAAAGCCGGATTTGCCTTCCTTTTGATGCGTGATCGCTTAAAGCGGCAGTTATCGGATCGTTTGGAAATGCTGGCTGGAGTATCACATGATCTTAGAACACCTTTGACACGGATGAAATTGCAATTAACGTTGATGAAGGATGAGGAGGAGTTAAGAGCTTTTGAGCAAGATGTGATTGTGATGCAAGAAATGGTTGAAGGGTTTTTGACATACGCTCGTGGAGCCGGAGATGAAGAAGCCAAAGAAGTTTCAATTGGAGTTGTTTTAAAAACAATAATTAATCAAGTTGCAAATGAAAATTTTAAAATTACTTTAAATAACTTTGAAAATACGAAAATTTTTTTGAAACTTGGAATTTTTAACCGTTGCTTAACTAATTTGTTGTTAAACTCTAAACGATATGGAAAGAGTGCTGCAGTGCAAGTACAAACACAGCATCGCCATTTGCAGATCATTATTGATGATGATGGACCAGGTATACCATCGATTGAAAGGGAAAATGTATTTCGCCCTTTTTATAGACTGGATCAGGCACGAAATTTAGATAGTGGTGGAGTGGGCTTAGGGCTCAGCATTGCAAGAGATGCAATAAGAAGCCATGGAGGGCAGATCTACTTGCAACAGTCACCAATGGGAGGACTTAGAGTTGTTATAAGGCTTCCTCTTTAAGTGATTTATGGATCAGTGGTTGACAGATGATACGGCATAAGGCGTTCAGTATTTTTAGTAGAGTTTAGTGAGGAGTATCCAATGAAAAAGTCAGAAAAAGCTAAGGAAAAAAAATCATCAGAGGAAGTACACGAAAAAAAACACAACTCAAGTCATTTTTCGAATCCTGCAGTTGAGATGTTTAAGGCTTTTGCATCAAATATGAAAAAACCAAAAATCGATCGTGAGGCAATAATGAACAATCATCGTAAAAACTTGGACGCAATTAATGATGCTAATAAAATGGCTGTAGAGGTCATCAAAACAATTGCACAATTGCAAAGTCAGTATGTTCGTCAAACTTTTGATGATATCAATTCAATGATGCGTGAAATGTCAGCATCTCAACCTTCTTCTCATCAACAGTGGGAATCGCATGCAGGGAAGATTAAAGAAGTAATGACGAAAGCACTCGATCATTCAGCTAATATTGCTAATGTAATGGTAAAGTCCAATCATGAATTATATGGAAAAATGCAAGACCGTTTTAATGAGCATTTGGACGAGATGAAAGAAAAGGCCTACAAATATAAAAATTGATAACAACGCAGTGTTTAAGTTATTTAAAAGACCCACCGGCATCAAGTGTCCCTATGGCTTGACCATAGGGTCTCATGGATTTTTATGTCAAGCCGGAGGAAAACTTATAGAGTGTGAAGTGAAAACTTGAATACTGCGTATAACAGCAAAGCCTTTTGGGTAAGTTCTTTAAAATCATTAGAAAATGGAGGGTATGAAATTTATTTCATACCCTTTTGATTTTGAAAGTTTATGTTTATAATCAGCCATGAAATCTCTTCATCAAGGTTTTATGCGTTGTTAATTTGAGTAACCCTGGATCGTTTTAAAATAACAAACAATTTATAAGGAGACTCAAGAATGAAAAAAGAATGGGTTATAGTAGCCGATGGCGCTAAAGCTAAAATTCTTCAACGAAATGGTCGTTCTTTAGATCATGTATTTCCAACTTATCATAAAAATGAAATCATAAATGATTTTGATCAAGATGCCAAAAAACCTGGACATATTAAAAAAGGTTCAAAGTTTCTTGGGACAATTTTTGATCCTGATATTCCACTTCATGAATTGGAAAAACTTGAGTTTATTCAATTCATTGCAAAAATTTTGAATCATAATGTAAATAAGTTTGATCGCTTAACAGTGATTGCACCTGCTGAAAGGTTAGGCGAGCTTAGGGTCAGTCTAAGTTCTGCTGTAACAAGTAAGGTTGTCAAAGAAATAAACAAAGATCTGACCAAAAAGCCTTTGGAAGAGGTCTATGAGTATATGGTAGCTTTGCCTGATTAATATGAAGTCTATAAAGCCCAATCTTGAGGAATTTTTAATTAAGGTTAGGTCTTGTCAGTTGTGTGAGAGTCATCTACCGTTTGATCCAAGGCCAGTTATTCAGGCTGCATCTACAGCGCGCTTATTAATAATTGGGCAAGCACCTGGAACAAGAGTGCATCAGACTGGTATTCCTTTTAATGATCCAAGTGGAGATCGTTTAAGAAAATGGTTGGGCATTGATCGCAATCTATTTTATGACAAAACTAAAATTGCCATTATGCCTATGGGGTTATGTTATCCGGGAAAAAATCCTAAAGGGGGAGATTTACCTCCTCGTCCTGAGTGTGCTCCTTTATGGCACCAAAAAATAAGATCTTATTTGCCTGATATTAAACTCACCTTACTGGTTGGGAGGTATTCACAAATTTACTATTTAGGTGATAAAGCTAAAAAATCGGGGACAGAAACAATATATTCTTGGCGTGAATACTTACCTGACTTCTTGCCTCTACCACATCCTAGCTGGCGCAATAATACTTGGTTGTTAAAAAATGTATGGTTTGAAAAGGAGATTCTACCTTTTTTGTGCAACCAAATTCAGAGTATTTTGAGAGATTAAAGCATTTTGGGTCGAAGTTTTAAGATCAAATGGAAGGGTAACCGATTCAATCGTTTTGATATCTTCATTAACCGCGATAATATATGAAAACGTCTCAATTGCTGATGCTGTTGTTTTGATCTGCTTGTCTTTATTTTTTGTAAAGCCGTGTTTTCTTTTGCTTGTCGCTAGAACTGATGAAATTGGACAATTTTCATGATGGGATGTTTTTTTGGGTTTCGTTAATGTCACAAGCGGATAGTCATTATGGGCAAAAATAGGGTTTCCCATCAGTAACGCTAGCGTTAGATATGTCATAAGAGAATCATACATGATTATTTCACGAGTATGAGAGGGCTCTTAATATAAAATCTTACCCCCAAAATCTATAAAAAGCTAAAGTTTTTTTGATTAATTCAAAAGATTAAAAAGAATATTTTCTGCACTAAAGTTATGGTATTTATAAACTGGCTTGTCTGTTTTAAAGGCATCCTCATGAAATTGATTTTTGTTTTTTGTTGTTATTTTCTTTTTTATAGCGCAATTGTTATTCCGGTAATAAGTACATTCATGAAAGAGGCAAAAGGAACAGCCATGGTGGAAACATATCAATTAGTGCAAGAAAAGATGTTAGAGGCAATAAATGCACAAATAGAAGAAACTTCTTGCTTAACAGGTATTTCTTCTCTTTCAACTAAAGTTCTCAAAGCCTTAAGATTTGTTCCAAGGCATTTGTTTGTATCTGAAGACCAGGAGCCCTATGCTTATCTTAATAGTGCTTTGCCAATAGGTGAGGGACAAACTATCTCTCAGCCTTTTATTGTAGCAATTATGACTGAACTTTTAGATATTAGATCTACTGATAAAGTGCTGGAAATTGGTACAGGGTCTGGGTATCAAGCAGCGATTCTTTCACAACTTGCATCTAAAGTTTATACTATTGAGATTTTTCCGAGTTTGATGGAGGAAGCGGTTAGTAGATTTAAGAAATTAGGCTACCTGAATATTCAGACTTATGTTGGTAATGGGGCAAATGGTTGGTCAGAATATGCTCCCTATAATAAGATTATCGTGACAGCAGCATCAGAGACAGTCCCGCACAATTTAATAGAACAACTCAGTCCAAATGGAATTATGGTAATCCCACTTGGTAAGGACAATGAAGATCAATACCTGACTGTCATCAAAAAAGATTTATCTGGGAAAATCACCCAAAAAATGATCTTGCCAGTACGTTTTGTTCCTTTCACAAATCGTTATTAGTTTTTTTCAAAACCAAAATTTATGTATTGTCATTTTTGTGTTAGACGCGAAAATACATGGGTCTTCGGATCCAGTCCGAGGAAGACTATTGAGGCCTCATACTATACTCATTGCACTTGAAAATGTCTGTTTTCTAACCCCGCTTGAGTGTTCCTATGGCTTGACCATAGGGTCTCATGGATCCGGTCAAGCCGGAGGAAAATTGCTAAATCTTTGTAATTTTTGTAAAATTTTGTCTCAATACAAAAAATCATAAATATACTCCACGCACTTGGAAAAGTCTATTTCCTAACTTCCCTCTCCTTACCACCCGACAGAATTTTGGAATCTAGAAAAACAGCCATTTCACGTCACCTCGAGAAGGGACGTA
>DAHVSZ010000117.1 GCA_027328625.1 Candidatus Paracaedibacteraceae bacterium
GTGCCGGTTCGACCCCGGCCACCGGTATACAATCTAAGTACACAATTTATTAAATACTATTATCGAAATAGACAGGGAGTAATTCCCTGTCTATTTTTGTTATAGTTAAAAGATCTATTATAAGTATAAAAGAATTAGTATTGAAAATTTTAATTTACATAAATGTGTTTGCGCCGATGGATAAAATAATGGAAGTGAAGAAATGGATGAGATGAAGGATATTCGTTCAAATAAAGGTTACGACTTACCATTAAGTGAATTCCTAATATTCCCTTCCTACCCCATCGTGCTACCACCTAGACCCATGGTAAAATAAAGGAATAATAGAGGGGGTTTGTACCTTGGTTTCTGTGGAGTTACAAGATTATTTGCAATACCATATTGTATTAAAAAATGAGAGTTTACATGTTAGTGACGCATCGGAAGAGAACGGCATTATTCATATACCGGTAATTAAGCGAACGGCGAGAACAAGAAGGACTGTTGCAAGGCTAATGGTTGGGATTAATACGGACTTACAGGGAATAGATAAAATTCCAACAAAACTAACCAACAGTTTTAAAAGTCCGAATACGAAAAAGCAGGTTGATCTTTCTGATGAAACCTATGAATGGATTCGTTTTGGGTGGATAATTCGTGAAATTCGTTTAGAAAAAGATGAGAGAACAGTAAAAACAGAACGATATCGAATGGGCTTTATACTTTATCAACTGAGCTTAAAGGCAGAAGCTGAAGCAGAAAAGGAGAGTAGAAACTGGATACTTGATTGGAATAAGCAGTGGGAAGTTGCCAGGCGTAGCGATGTGCCAGGTTTTGAACAAGACCAGCGCGCAGATGTTGTTTCCCTATTAGCCAAGCACATAGATGAAATTGCAAGTGAGACAGAAAGGGTTTTAGCTGGAGAGGCAAAATTAATTAAGAGTATTCATCCTTCTTGGCGTTTAAGGAAACAAGTAGTATTTCTACATTTTTTGATTGCTTTATACCAACTGGCATGTACGGAAAAACATTTTGATTGGAAGCAAATAGGTGCTACCTACTATCGGATGATAGGTGGATCAAAGCAGTTTGATGCTTATAAAAAGGAATTTATTGAAGAAACAGAAAACCTCCTTCATCGCCCAATTCAATTGTTAGGTCTGGCAAGTATGGGGACAATTACACCATTGTTTTTTACTGGGCCAATGCAAGGGGACTACGTGGATTATCGTTATGGTACTGTCCACGCAACAACAGATCTAGCTGTTTTTTCGGAGACGTTTAATACGAAAGCAGATGTGTTGTGGCTGGTTGAAAATAGAGGCGTGTTAACACGTATGGCCTACGAGGAAGAATTTTTAAGAGGTACGAAAAGCTTTGTATTGGGTGTGGATGGACAAGTTAGGTCTGCACATAGACTACTAATTTCGCAAGTAGTAACGTGTGTCAGTCAAGTTATTATTTGGACCGACGTTGATAAAGCAGGTTATCTGATTGCCGAGCAATTATATAAGTTAACACAGGATGAACATGTCCTAACAAAGTGGATAGTACCACCATTAACCGTGGTGACTGAATGGGAAACTTTTGCAAACAAATACCAACAATCCATACAAATGAGGAAAGAAGAGCAGGAACAAGAAATTGGAGGAGCAGAGCTGTGGAAAAAGTGGATCAATCATTAATTTCGATCTTTGATGTTACAGATGATAAACCTGAGCTGCTACAATCGATGCGTGATATTGCACAACTTTCGGGTGTATTAACGGAATTAAGTGATAAGGAGTATTTTCAGTCACCAATCCACGTACTTCGTTTCCTCCGAGTGTTAAATATTATTAATCAAGAAGCACTCGGTATCGCAGAACCAATTGAAAACGAGGGAACATTATTTTATCGCTATCGCAATGTATATGGCTATGATGAAGCAATTACGCAAGGTTACATGAAACATCTTGTGTTCGTTTTGGGAAAATTCAATTGGGTAGCAAAAACAGCAAAACGAATTAAAATGCGGGATGTAGGAAAACGAATGATGGATGTACTGATTCGTTTAGCTAATGATTCTCTTGCGTATTATCTTAATGATGATGTGGCAAGGTCTCTCTTTCAAGCAAAAAGAGATGCAGAACTAAGTGAAGCATATGATGATAAAGGAATTTCTGGTGGGAATAAGCTTGCTAGTATGATTAAAAACGTGGAAGAAGCTGTATTGCTTCTCTATGAGAGGGAGCTTGAGTATTTAGCAGACCGAAATGCATTAACACAAGTAGAAGTGATTCATCATCTGATGACAGAGCTAGAAGGTAAAATGGCAGAACGAATGGAGAAATTTGAAACAATAGATCAAGAGCTTGTGTTTTCCGATATAAAACAACGAGGTACGGCTGCGATTAGTGATGGGACAAAAATTAGCCTTGGGACAATTAATAAAATTCTAAAGTTCGCCCACCTACAAGAAACGGATTTTAACCATATAATCCGGCCAGAAGAGTTTCGCACGTTCATTGTAAAATCGTTTGATCCGCCCCTTGGTTCTGAAATACCGAATGCACATCAAATACTAAGCTTCATGGAACAAGGACAATACGAGGACGAAAAAATAGATGGTCTATGGGCGCCAGTGAAATTTGCCAGCCCGCTATCACCGAGGGCCATTGATGAGGGAATTAACTATATCGAAAACTATGAACCTATTACAGAAGAGATAGAGGAAACAGTGGAAGAAGAATTTCCAGGCACAGAAGAAATAATGGAAGATCAGTTGGATGAAATAATGGGTGATTCGAAATGGCAAATGACGAAACAAATGATACACACAGAGCGGATTGAAGCATATCTGGAGGAAGTAGAAGAAGCGGGCCTTGACGAACTAATTATTCGGTCTGGATCATCCAAATGGAGTGACGTACTCAACGGATTAATTGGTGTTTCAGCACTAGTGGCTAATAAAAAAGCTGACATTGATGAATATGCGAAAAAGAAACTGTCTGATAACAACGATCAGCGTGACTGGAGGTGGAGTGAGGATGAACAAGGAACATATGGAATTAGAAAACGAGGAAGAAATCACGAACGTTAATCCGTTAGCAACCCTACAATCGATAAAAGGATTTTTAACTACAGAGGAAGAGCTTGCATTTATGCAAATCCTGTTCTCATCGTCTGCTACAATTCGAAGTGGGAATTTTGGACTTTCACGTAAGGAAGTAGAAAAACTAATTGGAATTACAGATGATGATCAAGCATTTTTTTCTTTTCTCAAGCGAGTAAACCAAGCTGTTAGTCGTTATATGAAAGTGATTTATGATGAGCGGAGAAATCAAGTGGTAGCCCTCATGCGCGTGCCAGCAAAACAAGCAAAAACACTATTAAATAAAGAAAGTCTAGCTATTCTCATGTTTATTTTTTATCACCAAGAAGTACTGCAGAATGAATATACACTCTTTTCCCAATTGATTAATAGTTTTGGCCACGAATCATTGCAGGTAACACGAAAAATTCAAGCTAACTTGGATCCGCTGAAAAAGATTGGGGCAATTGAAGTATATGATACGAACTCAGAGGAAGAAGCCTATCAACTTACATCTATCGGTGCTAATTTGTTTTCGAATTCCTTTTTACGAAGATACACCGAGTTTAGTCAATCGAATCAGTTGCACATGGATGATATCTTACGGTTCTTTAAACGCTACAACATGAATGGAGGCACAAGTAATGATTCCATGGAGACTTAAATTTTCAGGAATACGGGATTATACGCCGACAGTTATGGATTTCTCTGATAAAGATCACCATATTTTAATATCAGGACCAAATGGTGCTGGAAAATCAACGGTTACGTTTTGTATGGGCGGCGTTCTTTATTCAAGTAAAGTCGATCTTGAAGGGTTAAAGTCAAACAACCTTCCAACAGACCAAACGTGGCGGGCAAAGATTGAATTGCTGTTTAAAAATGATGGGCAAATCAAGGTTGATGCGCCGCAGTTTGTGCAGTTTCGATTAGACATTGAACAGAAACCGGGTGATCCGGTAAAAAGAGAATTTTATATTCAAGAGGGGGAAGTCATTGACAAGTGGGAACGGGAAACGAAATATTCTTCTGGAGATCGGAACTTTAACTTTACTGAATATAAAAACCAGATTCTCTATAAATATGCCGTTGATCCGGATGAATTTTATTTGATTTGGTATCAAAAAGAGGTAAACCAATTTGCAGTGATGCATCCAGAAGAACGCTTCCGTATTTTTAGTGAAATGAATGGTATTGATAGAATCCAGAAAAACTGGGAAGAAAGCAAAGAACTTGTAAAAGAAACGGAGCAGACCTTGCAGGAAGCGGAGAGTAAACAAGGTCTTAACAAACTCCAGTTAACCCAAAAGAAAACGGAATTAGACAGGTATTATGATCGAAATGAGCGGTTAGAAGACGGATTCAAGCAGTATCTTTCAGCTCTTAAATGGTTGGAAAAACATCATCTTAATCAAATGACTACTTTAAAAGGTCAAGTAGAGACACTAAAAGCAGACAAAGAAGAGAAAAGTACAGACAAGCAGCAAGATTTAATTTTACAAGCAGACCAGAGAGAAAAGTATGAAAAGTTTCAGTCAGCAATCACTCAAATGGAGTCCCGTGAAATCGGGCTAGTCGATGAGCTCAATCATTTGCAGAAAGAGATAACAAGTTATAATGATAAAGTGAAGGCTATCTCAAACGAAATCGAGGAAATTACGAAGAGAGTAGAACGAATGGGCATGACTGAAGAAGAAGTAAATGAAGCTTTGGTTAATGCGGAGGAAAAGTATGATTCTATTGATGCTTTAATGGAAGAAAAGCAACAGTTGTTGAAAAGAAATAAACAAAAATTAGATGACATAACCCCGCAAATTGCTGAACTAAAAGTGAAGATTGACCAAGACAGTGCTAGGGAACAAGAAGTGCGTAAACTTATTGATGCATATAAAAGTAGTCAAGCTGTGCAGGAAGAGATGGAGTTTAATGAGCAACGACTAGAAAATGCAAAAAATGAAAAAGGGAAACTTATAATTAAAAAAGACAATTTAGAAAAAGAACTAGAAAATCTTAGAATGAATCGCGTTTACAGTTCTCGTCAGGAAGTGTCTATCCGATACTTCAAAAAGCGAAATATAGAAGTCTATCCTTTGCGGGAGCTTGTTGAATTAGATGAAACAGCTAAGCCGAATGATGAAGATTTGTTTGATACGATAAAGTATACGTTGTTTGTGAACCAAAAGGATTTTCATGCGCCAAATGATTTATACCATGTCCCGTTGCCAAATATTGTTCCGGAAAAAACAATTACACAACTTCCGGGTAAACATTTGCAGATAAAAGAAAAATTAAGCAATAATCTTTATCCGCTTGCGGTAAAAGCACTGTGGTGGGTTACGAGCTTTTTTGAAAATGAAAAACCACATATTCAAAATGGTGTACTTCTCGATGCGAGAGGGATAAGAGGTCCTCAAGAGGAAAAGCGGATTATTCTAAGTGAAAAAGTTTTAAAAAAATATCAAATACAAGTAGAAGATGAGCTTGATCGGGTTGGCAATGACATTAGCATTCTATCCAATGAAATAGATGAATTAACACGTAGAAATAGTACGCTATTTCGAAGACGTGAATCTTTAAAAGATGCGGAAGCCTTTTTGATAAAAGAAAATGAACGAGAATGGCGAAAGAGTAAGCATTACAATCTAAGTAATGAAAAACTTGAACTCGAAGAAAATAGGGATGAGATTCAGGGAGAGTGGAATAGGCTCAATGAAGAGCGTGCTGACTGGAAGCAAAAGGTAGAAACCTTTAAAAACTATCAG
>DAHVSZ010000118.1 GCA_027328625.1 Candidatus Paracaedibacteraceae bacterium
TAAACGGTGAAAAAAATATATAAAAATGTGATATTTTAAATGCGCAGCCACAGTATTGCATTTCTATATAGCTTCATCTACTATTTAAGTTAGTTTATTTATTTATCAGGAAAATAAGATGAAAAAAGTTCTTATTATGACACTTTCAGCTGCTTCAATAATGTTGTCAGCATGTACCCCAAAACTTGGTGGAGATGACTACAGTACAAGTGGTGCAGGTGAAATTAGCCAAACTTTTAAGGGAACCATTATTGCCATGAGACCTGTTGCAATTAATAACAATCCCAATGGAAGTTTAGGGGCAGGTGCTGTTATTGGTGGTCTTTCAGGGGCCTTACTTGGTTCAACCATAGGTGGAGGCAAAGGTCGTTTGGTAACTGGTGTTCTTGGTGGCTTAGCTGGTGGTGGAGCTGGTCAATTAATAGAAAATAAGATGGGTGAGCAGCAGGGTACAGAATACCAAGTACAACTTGATCGAGGTGATGTGATTACATTGACTCAAGGTGAAGAACCAAAAATGGCCGTTGGTCAGCGTGTTCTTGTGATTCAAAGTGGTAAAGATCGTAGCCGCGTAGTTCCCGATGGTTCTGCACGATAATTTTTAGCTCGTTAGATTCTTTACAAATGGCTTCTTGTCTTTAAGGAGCCATTTTTATTTCTTAAAACCAAAAAGATTTGGTGATCAAAACACTTTCTCCCTTTATAATCCTGATTATGTTCACGTCAAAAAAACAAGAGAAACAATGTCTCAATCTTCAACTTTAGCTAAAGACTCTTCACACTTAGACTTAGGAACACTCCCAGAGTGGGATTTAACACATCTTTATTCTTCTTTAAATGACCCCAAAATAAATACTGATCTTAAAGATTGTGAGACAAAAGCTCAGGCCTTTTTTAAAAAATATAACGAATTTTTTAAAAGTGAAAAATGGTTGGGACAAGATTTATATGAGGCTATTTCTCTTTATGAAAAAATAAGTGAAACTTTAGGCAGACTTGCTAGTTTTGCAAGCCTTTCATACTATAAAAATTTAAAAAATACTGAGATTCAAAGGTTCTATCAAGAAATTCAGGAAAAACTAACAGCCATAAGTGCAAACTTTATCTTTTTTACTCTTGATATTAACCAAATCTCAGATGACAAAATTTTAAAAGCGCTTGAAGCCACTCCTGACCTTAAACATTATAAACCCTGGCTTGATCAAGTACGTACTTTCCGTGATCATCAACTAACCAATGACTTAGAAAAGCTTTTTATGGAAAAGGCATTAACATCTAGTCGTGCTTGGAATCGCCTTTATGATGAAACCTTAGCCAGTATGAAATTCATTCTTGATGGTCAAAGCCTGACGCTGCCTCAGGTTACTGAAAAAATGAATCATCAAGACCAAAGTATCCGACGCCAAGCGGCTATGGCTTTATCAGATGGACTTCAGCAATCTCTCTCTCTCTTTACTATGGTAACGAACACTCTTGCTAAAGATAAAGAAATTGAAGATACATGGCGCAAATACCCCGATCCCACAAGCGAACGTCACCTTGCCAACCAAGTTGAACCAGAAGTTGTCGAGGCTTTGGTTAGCGCTGTTAAGACCAGCTATCCAAAATTGTCACATCGTTATTACAAACTCAAAGCCAAATTACTTGGTCAACCAATTCTGCAATATTGGGATCGAAATGCTCCTCTTCCACAAGCTGATGACAAAAAAATTAGCTGGTTGCAAGCTCGTCAAATTGTGCTTGATGCCTATCAGAAATTTAGCCCTAAAATGGCTGATATAGGCCGTCAATTTTTTGATAAAAACTGGATTGATGTACCTGTTCTTGAAGGAAAAACCTCAGGTGCATTTTCACATCCGACAGTTCCATCAGTTCATCCCTATCTTCTTTTAAATTATCTTGGCAAGAGAAGAGATGTTATGACTTTGGCCCATGAGCTTGGACACGGCATTCATCAAGTCTTGGCAGGGAAACAAGGTTATTTCTTGAGTGACACCCCTCTAACTCTGGCAGAAACAGCTTCTGTTTTTGGAGAAATGCTTACCTTCAGGTCACTTTTAGCAGGAGAATCAGATCCCGTTCAAAAACGTCAATTACTGGCTTCAAAAATTGAAGACATGCTAAACACGGTTGTACGTCAAATTGCTTTTTATAATTTTGAACAAGAAGTCCACAAGACAAGACGTCAAGGTGAGTTGGCAGCTGAAGACATAAATGATATATGGATGAAAACTCAAGCAGAAGCCTTGGGTGATGGTATCATTTTAGATCCTATTGTCCGTCCGTTTTGGGGATACATTTCCCATTTTATCCATTCGCCATTTTATGTTTATGCCTATGCTTTTGGCGATTGTTTAGTGAATTCTTTATATGCTGTTTATGAACAACACCCCGACGGTTTTGCTGATAAATATATTGATCTTTTGTCAGCAGGTGGGTCTAAACGTTATCCAGAATTATTGGCCCCTTTTGGATTAGATGCAAAACATCCTAATTTTTGGCTGCAGGGCTTAAATATGATTAGCAGCTTTATCGATGATTTGGAAAAAATGGTTTAAGTTTTTTTGAAAAAAAGATGTCAACAAAAATGAAGAGATCGTTTACATCCCACCTTAGAAGTGGCTTAAAACATTATTATGGATAATTCATCTCTTACTAGCACGTTAAAGCGTTACCTGCAAGTGGGCAGTACTGTTGGGGGGCTCGCCACTCGTGTAGCAGGACAGCATTATCTCGGGCGTTCAATCAATGATGATGCTTATGCACGTTCATTAAAAGAAGCCCTTGGTAACCTTAAAGGCCCTTTGATGAAGGTGGCGCAATTCTTAGCGACAATCCCTGATGCCATTCCACCTGAATATGCTGAAGAATTGTTGGAATTGCAGTCACAAGCACCTCCTATGGGTACACCATTTGTCAGACGCAGAATGGCAGCTGAACTAGGGCTCAATTGGCAACAACATTTTAAAGAGTTTAGCCTTGTTGCTTCAAATGCGGCCTCTCTTGGTCAGGTGCATAAGGCCATTGATCATGATGGAAATGCATTGGCTTGTAAGCTTCAATATCCCAATATGCAAGGAGCGATTGAAGCTGATCTTAACAACCTCAAAATGCTGCTTGGACTTTATCACATGTGGAATAAAGCGCTTGATACCAGCGAAGTTCAACAAGAAATCACTACACGTCTTTCAGAAGAGTTAGATTACGAGCATGAAGCTGAGCAGATAGGGATCTATACAAAGATCTTTAATGACAACCCAACCATTAACTTGCCAATCGTTTACCCTAACCTTTCAACCAAGCGTCTTTTGACCATGAGTTGGATGAGTGGAAAGCCTCTTCTTCATTGTGTTGATAAGGATGAAGATTTTAGAAACCAAGTCGCAGATCGTTTATTCGAAGCCTGGTACAAACCCTTCTATCATCATGGCGTTATTCATGGCGATCCTCATCCTGGAAATTATTTAATAACGGATAAAGGATATATTCAGCTTTTGGATTTTGGCTGTGTACGCCACTTTTCTCCTTCATTCATTCGGGGAGTTATTGATCTGTATCATGCTCTTTTACACGAAAAACCTGAACAAGCGGTTCACGCCTATGAAACCTGGGGATTTACAAATTTAAGCCATGAGCTTATTGAAATTATGAACGAATGGGCACGGTTGTTGTACGATCCTTTGTTGGATGACAAAGTCCGTCCTATTCAAAAAGGTTTTAGTGGTGCAAATGGTTGGGAAACGGCAACCAAAGTTCACGCAGAATTACATCGCCTGGGCGGCATCAAACCGCCAAGAGAGTTTGTTTTTATGGATAGAGCTGCCGTGGGTTTAGGATCAGTTTTCATGCGTCTTAAGGTTGAGCGCAATTGGCATCAGATGTTTGAGGGGTTGATTTCTAAGCTAACCTAGTATCAGAACACTTACCTCTGATCTAGCTTAAATTCGATACGACGATTTCTAGCCAACTCTTCTTCTCTATCACCCTCATCCATGGGTTGGTGCTCGCCAAAACCAGCAGCAACGAGATGCTTTGAATCAATGCCTTTTTCGGTTAAGTATTTCACCACTGAAATTGCACGAGCCGATGAAAGTTCCCAATTCGATGCAAATTTATTATGAATTGGTAAACGATCTGTGTGACCGTCAACGCGCAAAATCCAATTAAGATTATTTGGAATCTTATTAGAAATTTCTTTAAGGGCCTCAGCCAATTGGTCCAATTTCTGTTTACCTTCAATACCAAGTTCTGCCGACCCTTTGTCAAACAACACTTCTGATTGAAACACAAACCGATCCCCAACGATGCGCATATCAGAACGATTACCAACAGCCTGCTTAAGTTTTGTAAAAAACTCTGACCTTAATTGTCCTAAACGATTATTTTCATTATGTTTATCTTTTACAGTTTTCAATTCCACATTTGTTGAGTCTAACTGAAGTTTCAAAGCACTAAGTTCTTGATCTAGTTCTTTATTCTTAGAATCACTCGATGACAAAGTCGCTGTTAATTTTGCAAGTTGCTGACTTAAATCTTCAATCTGTTCACTCAAAGTTTTATTCTTTTGTACTGCTAGAATTTTCTCGGCTTGATGATCATCAACCTCTTGCTTTAAGCCATTAATTTGCTTTTGCAATTCTGCTAACAATACTGACAACTCAGTATTTTTAGCTTGGTGTTGTTCATTCAACTTTTTCTCATCATCCAAAGTCAGGGTCAATGATTCCAATTTCTTGTTTAAACTCGCAAGAGCTTCTTCTTTACCAGTTATAGCATCGGTTAAATAAAGCTGAGCCACAACAAAAGTCATCAACACAAAAATGATCACCATTAACACTGTAGCCAAAGCATCAACAAACCCAGGCCAAATATCTATGGGGGAATGACGGCGACGACGTGAACTTGCAAACATAACTTCTTAATTCCTTAAGGCTTTCTAGCTTTAATTAAGTTTAGAGGAATTGATAATAAACACACAAGAAAATATTTATTCCATTCGGTAATAATTCCCAAATCTGGTTTAATTATATTTTAATGATTATATTTTATTCTTCATTGTATGAGCTTTTTTTTACCATAAGCAAATAAAGACAAAATGAAATTCTCTTTCCTTATACGTTATCTCGTTTTTATCTTTTTTTCTATAACAGCTATTCCGTCGTCTTTTGCAGCAGAACCTGCTAGTGGAGCTGGCGATAAACCGGGAGCAGCAACAGTTGCTGAAGTTGCTGATCCCACAGCAACAAATAAATTATGGCGAGCAGAATTATTTTTTGAAGGAATTGGAGAGCCGATTAGGTGGCATCCAGAGGAAATAAGATTGGTTGACGAGATCAGCAAATCTCTATCAGCTTTTATTCCCCCAAGAAAACCTGGAGCTAAACCTGTTAGAAACAGAAATATTGCTTTAGCTAGAATCTTAGCAATAGTTCAAAATGGGGGTAAAGTTGAGCCATTT
Organism: Candidatus Paracaedibacteraceae bacterium; assembly: GCA_027328625.1. Lineage (GTDB taxonomy): Bacteria > Pseudomonadota > Alphaproteobacteria > Paracaedibacterales > CAIULA01 > CANJLN01. The sequence continues at coordinate 5,459 of DAHVSZ010000118.1, forward strand.
TATTTTCCTATTCCATATGTTTTTCCAAGTTATTTTTGCAATTCATTTAAGAAAGATAGCGACATTGAAACTGATACCGAGAGAGCTGAAATAACAGAAGCTCGAAAGCTAATGGTATTAACAGGACATCCTATATATAAACAACTGGTAGAGATAGCATTTTTCCTCCCCCCATTTAAGGAAGCTCTACCATATGATGCTATTAGAAAACATTACACAAAAGCATTTGATGCACATATAACCCCAATCATCGGAAAACCATTGACGGATATGCAACCATTCATTCATTCTGAGCAAGGGATCATCCCAGCCATTAGTCAACCTAGCCTTCAAAAAGAATTTATAAGAGCA
>DAHVSZ010000119.1 GCA_027328625.1 Candidatus Paracaedibacteraceae bacterium
TCCTGTACTCGTTTGCTTAATCGGCTCTTTCTCATACCATCCTTATAACATTATTTCATGTTATCTGGGACAGCCCCTTTAATATTTATAAAATCCTTCATTTGTTTTCCTACCAAGTTTTCCTTCTATGACATATTTTTCGAGCAAAGGGCACGGGGTGTATTTCAGGTTGTTATATTCCTTTGTCATTATCTGTAAAATGGCAAGGCATGTGTCTAATCCAATCATATCAGCGAGTGCTAGGGGGCCTTGTGGAAAACTAGCGCCTAATTTCATAGCTTTATCGATATCTGCAGCCGTTGCAATCTCTTGGTAAAGAACGTAAATGGCTTCATTAATCATGGGAATCAATAGCCTATTGACTATAAACCCTGGGGTGTCTTTACTTAAAACCGTTGTTTTCCCAATGCTTTTACAAAATAATTCTATTTTTTTAAGTGTACTTTCATTCGTTTGTGCTCCCGGAATAATTTCAACAAGGGGCATTATTTCAGCAGGATTCATAAAATGAAGCCCAACAAAATTTTCAGGATACACAACATTTTTTGCTAATTTAGTAATTGATAGAGAAGATGTATTTGATGCAAGAATTTTTTCTGAAGTTAACATGCCTGATAATTCTCTAAAAAGTTGTCCTTTAATTGAATAATCTTCTGGAATAGCTTCTATAAAAATATTAGCTGTTTGCATTTGATCGAGGTTTGGATAAAAGGCCAAATTAGCAAGGGCTGATTCCATTTGTTCTTTTGAAATAGATTGTCTCTCATGTAATTTTTTTAAAGAAGTTTCTATTTTTCCAAGGCTAATTTTTAATAGCTCAGTTTGCTTATCATATAAAAAAATTTTATAGCCTGCCAATAAACAGGAGACGGTAATTCCTCTTCCCATTTGGCCTGCCCCTAATACACCAACAATTAGAGATTCTAAACTCATTGATTTTCTCCTGGGATCCATAGAATCTCTTTTGATCCTTTACCTGATTCTAAATGATTCGTGTATCTTGCTAAGACAAATAAAAGATCTGATAAGCGATTGAGATATTTGATGATTTCGGGGTTTATAGATTCTTTTTGCAGAGCAACAACTCTTCTTTCTGCTCTTCTGACAACTGTTCTAGCAAGATGTAATGCTGAAGCTGCTTTTGTGCCCCCTGGCAAAACAAATGACGTCAGAGATGGGAGGTGGGCATTATATTCATCAATTTTTCTTTCGATGTATTGGACTTGATTTTGAGTAATGCAAAGACTTTTTCTGTCTTTTTTATCTTCGGGTACACATAGATCTGCTCCAACATCAAATAGAGTATTTTGAATTTGAGAGAGTAATGTGGTGAGTGCTTCGGGTGAATATTGTTGTGCCCATCCTATAAATGCATTCGCTTCATCAACCTCACCAATCGCTTCAATGCGAATGGAATCCTTAAAAAGACGTTGGTTAATTCCAAGTGAAGTTTGTCCTTTATCTCCAGTTCTTGTATAGATTTTTGTTAAGCGAACCATTTAAATGCCTAATTTTTTAAAAATAAGACAAGGAAAAATAATGCTAGGCTCAGTGCTTGAAAAATAATTCTCCAACGCATCGCAGCATTACTAAATTTTTTGTGAAGTTCCCCACCTTTAAAGTATGTATATAATCCAAAAAAGAGGCTGCCTAAAGTGAGCAGTAAACTTAGAAAAAAAGCCATTTCAATAATTTTAATCAATTAATTTATTCCATATCAAAATAATATTTTAAAATCACCAAAAAAATCATTTGTTAGTGATTTTTCTTTAGAACTTTTCTTGAACATCATGTTAAAGTTACTAAATTAGAACTTAACCAACTTTAACAAAGTTGGACAATTAATAAAATAGACAACTATTTTTATGTTTTACAGTAACTTAGGAGAAAAAACCTAATGAAGTCAGTGGAAATGGGTTCGATTGTACAGTACGAAACCCCCGACGCTAACCAAATGATTAATCAACAAGGTTCTTTAAAGGCCTGGTTAATTTTAGTATGTGCTTGGGCTTTTTATTTATATGAATATGTTTTACGTGTTTCCCCCAGCGTTATGACAAATGAGCTTATGCTGGATTTTGGTGTTACTTCTACTGCCTTAGGTGTATTAGTTTCTTTCTATTACTTTTCTTATGTTGCTTTACAGATTCCTTGTGGCGTTATTGTCGATTGGTTAGGTACCCGCAAAGTTATTACTTTTTCAGCTATTCTTTGTGTAGTTGGAAGTGTTTTCTTTGCGCAAAGTGATACTCTAGCTACAGCACAATTAGGTCGATTTCTTATTGGTGCTGGTTCAGCTTGTGGGTATTTAAGTTGCGCCAAGGTGGGAGCTGAATGGTTTCATTCAAGTAAGTTTGCGATGATTGCTGGGATGACCATGATGATGGGGACATTGGGTGGAACTTTTGGTGGGCGTCCTTTTGCTATTTTGGTAAATAGTATGGGTTGGCGCTCTTCTATGTTTATTGCTGCATCTTTTGGTGCACTTATTGCTTTTGCTGCCTGGGTTGTTGTTAGAGATTATCCGAATAGTGAATCAAGGGCTGTACAAAAAGCACATAGTCATGAAGGTGAGTCTCTTCTTGATGGGCTTAAAATCGTCTTTTCAAATCCACAAAACTGGTTGATTGGGCTGTATGGATGTATGATGTATCTTCCACTGTCCGCGTTTGCTGAATTGTGGGGGGTTCCCTTTTTAATGCAGCTTTATGGAATTAATAATGAGATTGCCTCTACAGCTAGTAGCATGGTCTTTTTAGGTATGGCACTTGGAAGTTTAGTTGGGCCATGGCTATCTAATCGCTATAAAAGCCGTAAAAAAATTATGTCTTGGGCTGCTCTTGGGACTCTTTTTGTGTTTACGGTTGTATTTTATGTGCCAGATATTCCTTTAACACTTATGTTCCCATTATTATTTATAGGTGGTTTATTTTCGGGTGGCCAAATTCTTTATTTTGCTGCTGCTAAAGAAATTAATCCCTCTAATATTAGCGGAACAATAATTGGGTTTACAAATTGTTTGGTTATGGTAAGTGGTGTTATCTTTCAACCATTGCTTGGGATGCTTCTTGATTTAGCATGGGATGGACGTATGACTGCAGATGGTTCTCCAGAATATACGTTAGCTACATATAAAATTGCATTTTCTGTATATTGCATCGCTCTTTTGGTAAGTTGGGTCATTGTTCGATCCATTCGAGAGACTTATGAAGATGATTCTGAAAATAGCTGAGTTTTCTAAAACAACTAAATGATTTTTAAAGATAGCAATTAAAACAAATAATTAAGTTTTAGTGTTTAGACGTTTGTGTGTCATCAATAGGAAAAAATATGTCAGAAACTCGTTTAAAAAATGTATCAACAACGTCAAGAGAACTTGGAAAAGTGAGTGCTGGTAATTGTGCTCATCAAGAGTACTCAAGAACAACAAAAGCTTGGTTTGTTTGGGGAATTGCTGGTCTATTTTACTTGTATGAGATGATTTTGCGGGTATCTCCTAGTGTTATGACACATGAGTTAATGCGAGATTTCCAAGTGTCTTCAACTTCGCTTGGTGTCCTTGCTTCGTTCTATTATTATGCTTATGTAGCTTTACAAATTCCGTGTGGGCTATTCGTCGACAAGCTTGGCCCTAGAAAGATTGTTGCTTTTTCTTCTTTTCTGTGTGTGGTTGGAACAATACTGTTTGCAGAAAGTGGTGATTTGTTAACAGCGCAAGTTGGCCGCTTTTTGATTGGAGCTGGATCTGCCTGTGCTTTTATAAGCTGTTTAAAGGTTACTGCAGAATGGTTTAAGCCTTCTCAATTTGCACTTATTGCAGGTCTCACCAATATGATGGGAACGTTAGGTGCAACTTTTGGAGGGCGTCCACTTGCGATGGTGGTTAACGCTTATGGTTGGCGTCAGGCAGTGTTTGCCACTGCTTTGGCTGGTGTACCTATTACTCTTTTTGCTTGGTTATGGATCAGAGATACTTCCTCTAATAAAACGCCATCAAGCCAAAATATAAACCAACAAGCTTCGTTAAGTTTAAGTCAAAGTTTAAAAATTATTTGTCTTAACAAGCAAATTTGGTTGGCGGGTATTATTGGTGGTTTCATGTACTTACCAATATCTGCTTTTACAGAACTATGGGCAGTTCCTTTCTTGATGAGTAGTTATGGAATAAATAATGAACTTGCTTCGACTGCAAGCGTGATGCTTGCTATTGGAATGGCAGTTGGAAGCCCTTTAGCGGCATGGGGTGCAGAAAAGCTGCAAAGCTACATAAAGGTGATGAAGCTTTCAGCACTTGTAACTGGTATTATATTTATTGCAATTGCTTATGCTGAAATTTTTAACCTTACAACAATGTTTATCTTGTTATTTTCAGCTGGTTTAACAATTGGTGGTCAGGTTTTGTGTTTTACCTGCGCGAAACACAATAGTGAACAAAAGATAAGTGGTACCACAATGGCTTTCACCAATGCTCTTGTTATGATGAGTGGTATTATTTTTCAGCCAATGCTTGGTTGGATCCTTGATCTATTTTGGGATGGGCAAGTTTCCGTAACGGGTATTAGGATCTACAGTCATTCTTGTTACCAAATGTCAATTTTGGCTGTTCCTGCTTGTTTAATTTTGAGCTGGTTCTTATTGAAATTTGTGCATGAGACTTATAGAGAGTCGCATACTACTAATTGAAAACAGAGTTTTGGAAGAGTTATTTAATGATCTTACAAATTAACTCTCCTTTTAATGATTTAGTTCTAATTGCTGATCCTTGTGTTTTAGCTAGACTGATCACCCGTATGCAATTTACGGTGGGTTAATGTAAAATTATATTGTTTCTAACGCAGTGTGCAAGTTATTTCAAAAGGGCATCCCGCCCAGTGTCCCTTTGGCTTGACCAAAGGGTCTTATGGATCCTCGGGTCAAGACCGAGGAAAACTTAAGGGGATGAAGTGAAAACTTGCACACTGGGTTGTTTCTAATAATTTCAAAAACTTTAACATTTTATTATTTTTAGCTAATATATAAAAAACAATGTTGTCAAGTTAGCGCTATTTATATGTTAGTTCCTTATATAACATCACATCAGTTACAAGATATTCCTTTTATTCAGCATGGCTTTTTTGGTCGTTTAGGTGGAGTAAGTCAAGGGCTTTTTGATAGTCTTAATACTGGACTCGAAAAGGGTGATATAGACAATCATGTTTTGGAAAATCGTGAGAGAATATCTAGTCAATTTGGCCTTAGAAAAGAAGATCTTGTCTTATTAAGGCAAGAACATACAAATATCGTGCATAAGATTTCTAATTCAGAATTATTTAAAAAATCACTTCCTATAGGTGATGCTTTGGTGACGGATGCGCCAAATTTATTGTTGGGAATGCAGACAGCTGACTGTGTGCCACTTTTATTTGCAGATAAAACTAAACCGATTATTGGTGCTGCTCATGCCGGTTGGAGAGGGGCTATTGGTGGCATTATAGAAAATACGATAAAAGCCATGGTTAACTGTGGAAGTCGCATTGATAATATTATAGCGGCTTTGGGTCCATGCATATGGCAAGATTATTATGAAGTCACCCCGGAATTTCTAGATCACTTCAAAAATGCTCCTCAGTTTTTTAAACCTGGTTGTGATAAAGATCATTATCAATTTGATTTGCCCGGTTATGTTGAGCATAGATTGAGAGAAGCCGGTGTTTTATTCATTTCATCATCACCTATAGATACATACAGTAATTCTGAGCGT
>DAHVSZ010000011.1 GCA_027328625.1 Candidatus Paracaedibacteraceae bacterium
TTTGTCGTGGTTTGTGTGGTGGGGAGGGTTGCTGCACTGGGGTCTCGGAGGGTCCCAACAAGCCTACTGTTGTGCTCTCATCTCTCAACACAATTTAAATTCCGTCGGGTGATAGTAAGTTTAGCTTCCATACTTATACCACAACATAAAAACGACCATTCCATAAAACGCAAATTTCTTAACAGCTATTTGATCTTTCAGACAAATAGATAAAACTGTCAGAACAATAAGTCCTGGATAGGAAATCTCGAGAATAGGCCCTAAAAAGGCAGCAATCCCTTTGAAATCTAGCAAAGAAACAAGAAATGATACGACCGTTGTTGCCAATAATATAATAGGAAACATTGATTCTTTTAATTTCAAAGCTGTGCACAAATAACGCGCATAAATATTGTTAAGAGCAATAGCCGTTGTCAGACATGAAAAAACAACTGTAATACCAATCAAAAGAGAAGCCTTTTCACCCATTAAATGCGTTGCGATGCTTGGCAATATCAGTTCAGGCGCTACATTATTAACGATAGTGCCGTAAGCTGCACCTAAATAAACGAAACCAAAATAGACAATAGCTAATAAGCCCGCTCCGATTAGACTTGGTTTTAAAGCTGTTCTGATAATTGTTTTAGTATCTTGAGAGCCATTTGTTAATTGCTGCAGCTGGTTAAAAATCAATGCTGAGAAAAAGAAAGCAGCAAAAAGATCCATTGTCTCATAGCCTTCGTGAAAGCCTATTGAAAAACCATGTGCAGAAGCACTTTGAAGTGGAGGAGCATAAACAACCCCAAGACCAATTAATAGTGCCAAACTTAATAATTTGATGGGTGTTAACCACTTGCCTATAATGGTTACCATTCTGGTATCTTTAAGACTAATCAGATAAGAAATAATACAAAAAACGAGACTAAAAAGAGTTAAAGATAAATCTTTAAAAATATATTCAATTCCTCCATGAGCAACGGTTATGCAGCGAGGTACAACACCAAAAGCCCCAAGAAGAGAAAGTGTAAATAAAGGCAAAAATAAACCAGCACTTTTTCCAGCTTCTAAGAAAAAAGAAAAGTAATTTCCTTTATGAAGCTTAATGACAAAAAGTCCTAAAAAAGGAAGAACAATACCCGTTAGAAACAGTCCTAAGAATCCTAATAACCAAGACGATCCTGACTCAAGCCCTATTTTAAGAGGAAAAACCAAATTCCCAGAGCCAAAGAACATGGAAAACATTGAAAAACCGTAAATAAAAATATGTCGCCGCATTAACATTGCACCCACTCCAACTTTGTGAGGTTAAAGAAAAAATTATAGAAAAAACGTATGATGAAAATTATGCCCCAAAGGGGACGACGACGTTGGAAATGACGACTGAAAAAAGAATGGTGAAACAAACAACCGAAAGGCGAATAACAACAGAAGCTTTCTCTTTTGAAGCTTCAAAAGATAGCATATCTTTCATCTTTAATGTTAATCCACTTACTTTCATTTAATAAAATTAAATTTCAATTTTTTGATTTTCATCAATCAATAATACTAAAGCCTAGACCTTTGTCAATATTTAAAAAAACTCTAACGATAGCTACCCTCTAGAAAATTATACATAAGTTCTTGACCATAATGGGTTAATGCCCCTTCAGGATGAAATTGTACTCCAACTACCGGCAATTCTGTATGTGAAAATGCCATAATTTCATCATCTGGACTTATTGCTGTGATTGTCAAACATTCTGGTAAATTATCTTTTGAAACAATCAAAGAATGATAACGAGCAACACGAAGTGGCGCAGGCAAATCTTTAAAAACACCAGTTCCTTGGTGACTAATCAGGCTTGTTTTTCCATGCATAGGCTGACGAGCATGTGTAACCTCCGCGCCAAAAACTTGTCCTATGCATTGATGCCCTAAACACACCCCCAATATTGGAATAACACCAGCAAAATATTTTACAACTTCTGTAGAAATACCTGCATCTTCAGGTCCGCAAGGACCGGGAGAAATAATGATATGACTTGGATTAAGTGTTTCAATTTGCTCGATGGTAATACAATCATTGCGATACACAACAACTTCGTACCCCAATTCTTGAGCATAGCAAGAAAGATTGTAAACAAAAGAATCATAGTTATCGATAATTAAAATCATAAACTCACTCAGAAATTAAATTACATGCTTAAGCTGTTGGCACTTAAGCACACTCTTATCTTCTACTATGCGGATGAAATGGTAAAAAAATGGTAAAAAATCACGAATTCGCGTCTTTTAATAAAACGATAGAAGCATTTCCCGGTTCTGTCGCATCTGTTGAGAGAAGGGAAGAAAAAGAGTATTTTGTATTCCAAACAGGAAAAATAAAATGCTGCAAATTTCAACTGACCTTCTGAAATATTTTAAGAATTTTTGTTCCTCACCAAGCATCATCATGATGTTTGTTTATATGAAATGTCGTTTTTCATTAAGCTATCGTGAACTTGAAGAAATGATGATTATAAGAGGAGCCGTCATAGACCATTCAACTTTACAACGCTGGGTTAAACGTTTTACGCGATTGATTGATACTCGGGTTCGTTGCCGTAAGAAGCCTGTGAATGGGAGTTGGCGCATGGATGAGACTTACATTAAGCTGAACGGCAAATGGGTTTATCTCTATAGGGCTGTTGATAAAGAAGGCAATACGATTGATTTCTTGTTAAGAGCTAAGCGAGATGCCATTGCTGCCAAGGCATTTTTTAGAAAAGCTTTCAAGCAGCATGGCCGTCCTGACAAGGTTACTGTTGATAAAAGTGGCAGTAATAAAGCGGCTCTTGATGCTTGTAATGAGGGGATAGAAGCAGAAGACATCATTGAAATCCGCCAAATCAAATATCTTAGTAACATTGTTGAACAAGATCACCGTTTCATTAAAAAGCGAACGCGGCCAATGTTAGGATTCAAGAACTTTTATTCAGCAGCAGCCACCATTACCGGTATTGAAAATATTAGAATGATTCAAAAAGGACAAATTCAAGGTTGTGATTCTCAACCCTCTACTTTTCAAAACTTTTGCACTTTGATGGCGTAGCTATGCCAAAATTGACTCAACTCTTTGTAATTTCTCATATCTCTCTAACAGATGCGACAGAACCAATAGAGAAGCTAACAATAATCATTTTATAGTGCTTTTGCCATAATCTCTTAGAAAATAATTAAATTATTTAAAATTTTATCTAAATATTTTACACTTTAAGTGTATTCCAATTTGGAACCGGAGTTCTTCTTTTTGAAAATGCTGATTGCAAAATTAAATTCAACTTGTAAAAGAGCCTTAGAGGCTGCTGCTGCTTTATGTGTGGCAAAGGGGCACTATAATATTGAGCTTGAACATTTCCTACTCAAGCTTTTGGAGCCTGTTGATTCAGATATACAGACAATTCTTCGTTACTATGACATTGACGTTCAAACTGTTATTAAACAATTGCAGCTAGCTCTTGAAAAATTACCAGTTGGTAATACCACAAGTCCTGCTTTATCAAAACACATTTTGAATATGCTAGAACAAGCTTGGGTTATCTCTTCTTTAAAACTAGGGCAGCAAGGAATCCGATCAGGAGCAATTTTATATGCATTAATTGATATTGATCCTCTTCGTGGAATTATTTTAGAAAACTGCCCTCTTCTTTTACGGGTACCAAGATTGTCACTGGTCAAAGATATTAATGATTTGATTAAATCAAGTAAGGAAGTGCTTCCATCTATACCAGCTCAAGGAACTCTTCCTATTAATGAAACAGGAGAGATCATAACGCCTAATCATAAAAATAAAATAACGGCGCTTAGCGAATATACCGATAATTTAACACAAGTTGCTTGTGAGGGAAAACTTGACCCTATTTTTGGACGTGAGCATGAAATAAGACAAGTTATTGATATTTTGTTACGGCGTCGCCAAAATAATCCCATTTTAGTTGGGGAGGCAGGTGTTGGAAAAACGGCAATTGTTGAAGGATTAGCTTTAAAAATTTTTGAAGGAGATGTTCCACCAGCATTGCAAAATGCTCATATTCATCGCTTAGATTTAGGACTTTTACAGGCTGGAGCTAGTGCAAAAGGACAATTTGAAGAGCGCTTAAATAAATTACTTGATGAAGTACAATCCTCGGCTCATCCTATTATTTTATTTATAGACGAAGCGCATACCCTAATGGGAGCAGGTGGAATCCAAGGTTTGGGAGATGCAGCAAACCTATTAAAACCAGCCTTAGCTAGAGGTGAACTTAGAACAATTGCAGCGACAACGTGGTCTGAATATAAGCGTCATTTTGAAAAAGATGCAGCTTTGGTCAGAAGATTTGAAAAAGTAAAAGTTAAAGAACCAACGCCTGAATCTACTGTTCCAATGCTGAGGTTAATAAGTGAAAAACTTCAATCGCATCATCATATTCCTATTTTGACAGAGGCAATTGAAGCAGCAGCTCATTTATCCCATCGGTTTTTACCTGAGCGTCGTCTCCCCGATAAAGCCATTACAGTTTTGGATACAGCTTGCTCACAAGTGGCCCTTTCTCAATCTGGAAAACCTGAAGAATTACAAGTTTGTTTCAGTAAAATTCATATATTAAATCTTGAATTACAGATGCTAAGAAATGAACAAGATCAAGTTCTTCCATCTATTTTAAATAATGTCGATCCTATTCAGCAGCGAATAAAAGTTGTTGAAGATGAATTGAATACGATTCATCAACTTCAACAAAAGCTGGAAACCCAGTGGAAAGAGCAAAAACAAATTGTCAAACAAGTGGAAGATATTCGCCAACAAGTACAAAATTTGGATGGCCAAGAATCTCAATTGATTGAAACAACATTGCTGCAACGTCAATTAACTCAACTCCAACAAACCTTTGCTGATTTAGATCCTGATCAAATTTTGGTTAATCAAGCCGTTGATCAGGTGGCAGTTGCACGAGTTATTGCGAATTGGACAGGAATTCCTTTAGGAACAATTCTGGCACAAGGCAACGGTATGTCTTTGAATCATTTATTTAGTACTTTGCAAAGAAGAGTTGTAGGTCAAGATCCAGCAATTGCAACATTATCGCGTAGTATTATAAATTATCATGCCGGACTTTCAGATTCAGATAAACCAATCGGTATTTTCTTGCTTGCAGGCCCAAGTGGTGTTGGTAAAACAGAAACAGCTCTAGCTCTTGCCGAAGTGCTAACTGGGCATAGTCGCTATCTTGTTAGATTAAACATGGGTGAATTTCAAGAATCTCATTCTATTGCCATCTTAAAAGGTGCTCCTCCTGGCTATGTTGGTTATGGCAAAGGTGGGACTTTAACTGAAGCTGTTAGGCAAAATCCATTCAGCGTTATTTTGATCGATGAGATTGATAAGGCTCACGATGATGTAATCAATTTGTTTGCTCAAATCTTTGACAAAGGAATTTTAGAAGATAGTGAAGGAGTTGAGGTTGATTTTTCCAATACTCTTTTTGTACTGACAACTAACAAAGCGGCAGAGATTATTGTAGATCGTTGTTACAGTATCAAAGAAACCGAAGACAAAGAGATTCTCTTTAATCAATTATCTGTTAAAGTGACAGACGAATTAATGCGAGTCTTTGGTGCTCCATTTGTGGCTAGAGCAACAGTTATGCCTTATTTTCCATTGGAAAAAGCAGACGTTGCGACAATTATTCGTCATAAGTTAGCCAAAATTGAAGAACGCTTAAAAGAAAAACATCAATCTGGATTGAGTTATTCTGAAGAGTTTGTTGAAAATTTAGCCGTTCAGTTCACAGGACATACACGTGGAATTCGTGCATTGGATGCTTATTTAGCTCAGAATGTTATTCCTCAATTGGCAGAGGCTGCTCTCCACCAAGAGTTTGTGCCTGGTGAAGAACGAAAGATTAAGATTGGGTGATTATTGTATGCGTATATAATATGTATGCATATAATAATTAAATCTCTATCAAGTTAAATTATTCTTACTTTGGATTGTGGCTAAGACTTCACGTCTTAAGTCATCATTGGTTTTCAAAATACCCGTTGCGCGGCAAGTCACCATGCTGGATCCAGGTTTATAAATTCCTCGGGTAGACATACAATGATGAATAGCTTCAATTAAAACAATAACCCCCTGTGGTTGCAGTGTTTTATCAATTGTATCAGCAATTTCTGCAGTCATTTTTTCTTGAATTTGCAGTCGTTTTGCAAAAATCTCAACAACGCGTGCAAGTTTGCTGATGCCCACAACTTTTTTATTGGGAAGATAAGCAATATGTGCAAACCCAATAATAGGAGCTAAATGATGCTCACAATGGGATTCAAAACGAATGTCGCGTAAAAAAACAATCTCGTCATATCCCGCAACTTCTTCAAATGTTTTTTGAAGGTAAATTGTTGGATCTGTTTTATATCCATTAAAATATTCTTCAAAAGCTTCTGCAACACGACTAGGGGTTTCTCTAAGCCCTTCTCTATCTGGATTATCTCCAGCCCAAGCAATTAATGTGCGGACGGCGTTTTCTGCCTCATCTCTTGTGGGACGCATATATTTTTCCTAACTCATATAGCTTGTTATAAAATTAATGTAGTGTAAGTTTCTTGAAAGGAAATTTACATCAAACACAACACCAGTATCCCTCTGGCTTGACCAGAGGGTCCAAGCTATTTTGTGTATTGTGGATCCTCCGATCAAGTCGGAGGAAAACTGTAGATGTATGGTCTTCATCAAAAAACTTGCACTTTGCGTAAATTACTAATTAACAGACATATATTCATGCGGACTATCCAAGGAAAATGCAGGGACATTCACTTGAAAACGATCTCCATTTTCTTTTTCCATGATATAAAATCCTACCATAATGCCAGATGCAGTTGATAGAGGGGTGCCGCTTGTATATTCAAAAACTTCACCTGGCAATAATTCAGGTTCTTCACCAACGACGCCATCTCCCCATACTTCTTGAGTTCTTCCCATAGCATCTGTAATTCTCCAATAGCGGTTCCTAAGTTGATATCTTTCAAATCCAAGGTTTTCAATACGAATGTGGTAAGCCCAGAGAAATTGGCTGCTTTCGGGTGTTGACTGACTTTCTAAATAAACAGGAAATACCGTAACCTTCACGGCATCTGTTGTTTGAGAATAAGAAAGAAGTTGCTGCATGATCCGCCTTTATAAAATTAAAAAGGTTATCTATTAAAAAACTAAAGAAACTTTTTTATACTGAAAATCCACAACTGTTGTTATATTACAGGTATTATATCAATTTTTTACCACTTAAGGCAAAAACATAAAGTTTGAGGTTTTTAAATAATGGCTGATAAATTCGACGAATTTTTGGAAGAAGTTGAAAATGACATTCGTCAAGAAAAATTCCAAAAGTTGTGGGAACAATATGGAAAGACAATAGTTGCAGTTGTTATTGGTGTTTTTGTCTTAACAGGCGGGTATATGGCTTGGCAAAATCATCAACAAAAACAAAATCAGCTTTATTCTGAGCAGTTTATTGGTGCAGAAGATTTAATTTCACAAGGTAAAATTGCCGAAGCAATTGGGGTCATGCAATCTTTGTCCAAAGTGTCACATAAAAGCTATGCGATTCTTGCTAAATTTGCTGAAGCCTCTTTGTATGCTCAGGAAGGACCGAATGAGAACTTTACAGCATCAAAAGAAATTTATCAGTTTATAGCTCAAGATACGAAGGTTGATAAAAGTTTGCGTGATTTAGCAACCTTCTTTTTGATCAATATGAAAGTTGATGAAACAGAAGATTTTGGTGATCAAAAAACTTTAAATGAGTTTCTAAGTGATCTTGAACCTTTAACCCATGCAGATAATCCTTGGCATAACTTGGCAAATGAGTTAAAAGGTTTCATCTTATTTAAACAAAATGATTTGGTGAATGCATCTGAAGTGTTTGTGGCTTTAGCACAAGATCCAAAAACACCTGATAATATGCGTATGAGGGCTCAGCTGATGTCACAAACTATTGCAGCTCAAATGCAAATGTCTCGGCCAGAAAAGAAAGATTAACGTGTATGAAAATAAGTTTGTTACGTGGTTCTCTTCTTTTTTTGGGATGCGTTTTTTTACTAACAGCGTGTGATAAAGAGAAGATTCCTCTTACAGGTGAACGTGAGTCGTTCATCATTTTAGATCAGTCATTGCAACCAGATATTTCAATTATGCACGAACAAGTTTCAGTACCTCCAACTGTGCCAAATCGAGATTGGCCACAAGTTGGAGGAAATACAGCGCATGCATTACCTCCGGTTGAATTATCGGAAAAGCCTGAAAAATTTTGGCAAGTCAATATGGGGTATGGATCATATGATGGTCAAAGACTTATTTCGAGCGTAGTGGTTGATGATGGAACAGTTTATGGAATGGACGCAATAGGTGTTGTTTATGCCATCAATGCTGCTACAGGTGAAGTTCGTTGGAAGAAAAATACAACTCCTGAGGAAGAAACTGGAGAACCTTTAGGGGGAGGGGTTGTTTTTGACAATGGTGTTTTGTACGCAACGACTTCTTTTGGTGAAGTATTAAATTTAGATCCAAAAGATGGGGCAATTCTTTGGCGAGCGAATGCAATGTCCCCGATTCGCTGTGCTCCTACGGTAAAAGATGGGCGCGTGTTTGTTGTGACAATTAATAATGAAACTCATGCGTTTGATGCTAAAACAGGAACATCAATTTGGACACATGCAGGCATTGTTGAGCAAGCAGCCTTGCTTGGAACAGCCAACCCTGCAGTTGTTGATAACGTTGTTATTGTTGCTTATTCTTCTGGTGAAGTTTGTGCTTTGCAGGCTGAAAATGGCCATGAATTGTGGGTTGAGATGCTAACGTCAGCTGTGCGCATTGATACAGTGACAAGTATTCCACATATTCGGGCTCGTCCTGTTGTTGATGGGAATCAAGTCATTGCTATTAGCCACGGTGGACGCATGACAGCGATTGATTTAAAAACAGGTATTCGTCAATGGCAAAAAGAAGTTGGTGGTATTAGAACACCAGCTGTTTCTGGAAATTGGGTATTTATCTTAACAGGCCAAGGTGATGTTATTTGTTTACAACGTACAACTGGCAAGGTGCGTTGGGCTGCAGCTTTGCCTAAGTTGACACATGATGATAAAAAACCAATTTTCTGGGCAGGGCCAGTTATTGCTGGAACAGAGTTAGTCTTTACAGGGTCAAATGGTCAGGTACAATTCTTAAATGTTGCTGATGGTAAAATGACCAAAATAATAACTTTTGATGGAGAGAGTTTCTTATCTCCGGTTATTGCTGATAAGACTTTATATATATTGAACGACCAGGCTGAATTGTATGCGTGGAAGTGATTATGATTTACCTTTAGTGGCGCTTGTTGGGCGTCCTAATGTTGGTAAATCAACTCTTTTTAATCGACTGGTCGGTAAACGTTTAGCTTTGGTTCATAATCAACCAGGTGTTACTCGTGATCGTCGAGAAGCAGTTGCTGATTTTATGGGTCTTAGGTTTCGAGTCATCGACACACCAGGTCTGATTGATCCAGATTCAAAAGATTTATCAGTGGAGCTTTCTCAAGGAATGCGAAGGCAAACAATGGCTGCTATTGAACAATCTAATGCTGTTGTATTTGTGGTTGATGGTATTGCTGGATGTACACCGTACGATCAAGAATTAGCTAATTTAATAAGACAATCGCATAAACCCATTATTCTGTTGGTGAATAAAACCGAGGGCAAGCATGGTGTTCAAGGAATGTCAGATGCTGCTTCATTGGGGTTAGGTGAGCCTATTCCTATTGCCGCTGAACATGGTTTAGGAATGGCAGATTTTCAAGAAGCATTAATTCTTTATATTAAAGAGCCAGGTGAAGAGGAAGAAGATGCAATTGAAAAGCCTTTGCGGTTAGCAATTATGGGGCGCCCTAATGTTGGTAAATCAACTTTGGTCAATGCTTTATTGGGGGAAGAACGTCAGTTAACAGCAGACATTCCAGGCGTGACAAGAGATGCCATTACGTTGCCATGGCAATATGAAGGGCGTTCCATAGAACTTGTTGATACAGCTGGTATTCGAAGGCGAAGCCGTGTGCAGGAAGATGTTGAAAAGCTGGCGATCATGGATGCTGAGCGCACCTTAAACTATGCTGAAGTTGTCGTTCTTGTTATTGATGGCTCGATTCCAATGGATCAATTAATTGAAAAACAGGATTTAACTTTAGCCTCACAAGTCATTGATGAAGGGCGCGCTTTAATTTTAGCTGTCAATAAATGGGACTTGGTCAAAGAAAAAGACAAGTTGTTAAAGCACTTGCGTGAGCAGTTGGATATCCAATTTACGCAAGCCAAGGGCATTGCATGTGTGCCTATTTCAGCATTGAACCATAAAAATATTGAGCCTTTAATGGAAGCTGTTTTGGAAGTTGAAGCCAATTGGAATCGCCGTTTACCAACTGCTGAGTTGAATCGATGGCTTGAATACAAGACAAACTCTCATCCAGCACCTATGGTTGCCGGTCGTCGTATTCGCCC
Source organism: Candidatus Paracaedibacteraceae bacterium (assembly GCA_027328625.1). Classification (GTDB taxonomy): domain Bacteria; phylum Pseudomonadota; class Alphaproteobacteria; order Paracaedibacterales; family CAIULA01; genus CANJLN01. The sequence continues at coordinate 10,501 of DAHVSZ010000011.1, forward strand.
TAAATATATGACACAAATAAAAACACGGCCACCAACTTTTGTTGTTTTCTCAAGTAAAGCTGGTGACGTGCCGGATTCTTATAAGCGTTACCTGATTAATGCCTTACGTGTTGACTTTAAAATGCCCGGTATTCCGATACGTTTGACCTTTAAGGGTAGCAAAAATCCTTATGCTTCTTGAAGGTTATGATAAATCCAAGCATATTATAGCTAGTCTCATGTAAAACCGTTATAGTAATCTTCTCTATTGAGCTTCTCTCCGGCTTGACCGGAGCCATAAAGCTTCACATTGTTAGAAAACAATGTTTTAATCCTGAATTCGGAATTACAGGATTACTCCTTATAAAATTTAGCATCATTAGGTAGATCTTTAGATAATTCAAGATTAACTCGTTTTGCCGCATTTGGGTTTATTATTAATTCGGCTGGAATATTTTCAGGAATGGGTATTTGGTTTGCTAAAGTCCCGTTTAAAATTTTAACAACCATCTCTCCAGCAAGCTTGCCTAAGGTAAAATGACTGTAGCCATATGTAGCAACCAGACCTGAATTCATTAAAGAAGTATCACAACTAAAGACAGGAATTTTTGATTGTTCAGCTATTTTAATTATGGTGGCAATTGAAGAGGCAGCTGTGTTGTCATCCGGAATATATAAAGCATCTACTTTGCCAACTAAACTCCGCATTGCTCCATCTACTTCTGATGTTTTATTAGCCGTAGCTTCTATGATTTCTATGCCGTGGCTTTTGGCTTCAAGCTTCATAAGTTTGACAATGTTACTTGAATTTGCTTCACCAGGATTATAGATAATTCCTAATTTTTTTAATTGAGGTACTAAATCTTTAATAAATCGTAATCGCTTCGAAATAGGTACCGAATCAGAGACACCAACTGCGGCTTCTTTTCTTTCTTGAAATGTTGACACCAATTTAGCTTCAATTGGATCACTAACAGCAGCAAAAACAAGAGGAATATTCTGCTCTTGACATTCTTTTAATGAAGATTGGGCAGATGGTGTTGATATTGCTATTAGAACTTTAGGTTTTTCAGCAACCAAACTCTGAGCTATTTGTGCGCTGGTACTAATATTACCTTGAGCATTCTTATAAATAATTTTTATGTTTTTTTCATCTTGAAAACCTGCATCTTTCAAAGATTCAATAATGCCGTTTCGTTCAGCATCTAAAGCAGGGTGTTCAACTATCTGAGTAATGGCAACAATAGGTAATTCATTATGACTGGATGTGGCTAGAGTGTCTTTTGAGATTTTCTTAAAAGCCAGGATGGCTACAACAAGGAAAAGGGAAAGGGTTAAAAATATAGTTTTTTTCATGTTCTAATTTGCTTTCTTTTATGTCGCTTTTTAGTTGAGTTACCAGTGATAGATGCTTGGTAGCTGCAATATCGAATGCAATAATAGATTACCATGTTGACCTCTTTTCAAATCAAAGTGTTTTTTTGGGGGTATACAAGTTATGTATTCCTACTTCCTTTGTAACAGAAAATGAAGGATTTGTGTCAAGATGTCTTACTAAAATTTTTATAATATTTGCGTTAAGTTTATCATAAAAGCACATTATTCAAGTAGAAAATTGTTAAAAATTTATCTATGTACTTATACAAAAAAATCTTGTATGTGTAACACTATTACTAATCAAGAAGATATCCTGACAAATTATAGAGGATGCTACCTGTTACCATTTTATGTGGATCCACTTTAACACGTTACTTATCAGCAGAATCAACTTACCACCCGACAGAATTTTGGAACCTAGAAAAACAGCCATTTCACGTCACCTCGAGAAGGGACGTAGTCCCGACGAAGCAATCCAGAAATTAGCAGTTTTACTGGATTACCATGTCCTCTATCGCATAGGTATCTACACATCTTGAATTCATTTTAACTAAACTAAATGCCGTCATGGCGAGCAATGGAATTGCGTGGCCATCCAGTTAAATAATCTCTTCATACAAATCTTTCCATTCATGATTCATGCGTTCAATAAGCATTAATTTGTGTTTTCTTGATCCTTTTTTAATTTGTGTTTCACGATGAATCGCAGCTTCCATTGTTTCATAAAGCTCATAAAAGACAAGATGTTTACAACCATATTTCTTACTAAAACCATTATGAATATCTGCTTTATGCTCATAAACTCTTTTAATTAAATTGGAGGTAACACCTGTATAAAGTGTTCCATTTCGTTGATTTGTCATTATATAAACTGTTGGTTGTTTCATCTGTATCCCTTTTTCTGGATGGCAACGCAACTCCGTTGCTCGCCATGACGGCGGGTTTGCTTTAATAATTTTAGATAAATTGACTAAACTTGTGTAGTACCTATGCCTCTATCAAGGGCTTGTAATGACGCTAAAAGAAAATGTCGGGTGGTAAGGTAAAAGCACTATAAATTATTATTAGCTTCTCTATTCCAAGTGTCCCTATGGCTTGACCATAGGGTCTATGGATCCGGTCAAGAGGCATGAAAACTAAGGGGTTGTAATCATTTTATAGTGCTTTTGCTATAATTATTAAATTAGCATTAAGGTATTAATGAAATACTGATTTATTGCATAAAAATATGTTTTTATGTCGAAAAAACACAAAAATAACTTTTTTAATATGTTTTATCCAACCGATCCACAAAAATCTTGGCAAAGGTATAGATAGATTGCATCGGGTTAGCACCAACGGAAGTTGGAAAGATACTGCTGTCAACCACGTAAAGGTTGCTGAATTCTTGGCCGTTTTCTTGGTTCCAAACCTTAAAATCACGAGAGACAACAGAAATCTTGTAATCGTTTCCCATTTTGTTGGACGACTGCATATGAGCAGAAGATAAAACCGTTAGATTTTCTTTAAATTCAAGTTTCTTAATTGCTTTTTTGGCCTCTCTATAAGATGTAAAACATCTCTTTGCGGGATCTTTATAAATACGCTCCATTGAGGGGATGAAAACTTCTAAAGCTCCTTGTTCAAACATAATCTTAATGCCTTCTAAAATGGCTTTTCTAAAGCGCTTCATATCTTCTTTAGATAATTTGTAATCAACCTGAATTTGATTATTTGAATCGATAAAAACATGATTATTATCAGAGACAGAATCAACCAACATAACGCCAAATCCCCCAATATTCTGAAAATACATAAGATCATGCGCAATATGCTCTTTTGTCCCAGGATGGATTGACGCTATAAAACTTGGGTCAGCTGACATCGATTCGAAAAAATATTTATCAGATAATGGAACTGAGGTTGCATACACAGAAGCTGATAGGCCTTCCATATTGCGGATAGATTGATTAAATATGCCTAAAATCCCAATTGACGGATGCAAGACAACGCCTTTGCCAATATTGTTGTTAGGGATATTGGATCTTAATAAAATCTCAGCCGATCCCATCGCTCCTGCACACAAGATAACGTTCTTTGCTTTAATTTTATATGTCCCAGCAGAAGCTAGTTGTAAATTATGAGGGTCGTTAAATACATATGCCTTATCAATGGTTTCAGTTGGTTTGACAACTACCTCAGAGATAGAATTACCTACTTGCTTAAGAGCGATAACTTGAAGGTTTGGAATCACTTGTAAGTTGTGTGAGCATTGAGTCATAGCAGGCCACAAGAAAACATCTACAGTTGAAATTTTAAGGATTTCAGCTGGCAATCCCGATGGTTTTTTTTCATTCAATTCATAAGGTCTCGCTGTAGGAGAACCCTTTAACAAAATCATATTGTTAGCATTAATTTCATGATAGTTAAGTGTTCTTGTGCCGATGGCTTTTTTCACCCATTCATAAGCCTTACTAAGAACCATGAAATTATTTTCATATGTATGTATATAATATGTATACATATGATTTTTAAGGACCCAACTATTTAGAATCTCTTTGACAGAAGGAAGCAAGGGAGAAAAGGCTAAATCAATGTTAACTGTTGTTCCACCGCCAATTGCTCTGCCATTTCTAAGGGCGATTCCACCTGATAGGGTATGACGTTGATTTGATGATTCCATTAATTCAGAGTCGTATTCGGTATTTATGCTTCCAGGTTTTACAAAAGGCCCAGCTTCTACCAGAACAACTTTCTTTGTTTTGGCTAACTGTGATGCAATCAAGCTTCCAGAGGGGCCACTACCAATGATTAAATAATCTATTTCTTCGTTATCAAATGTCAGCTCATCTCCATTTAATTGAATATGACTTTCAGGATAGGTTTGATCCGTTTGGTGAATGACCGATTCAGCTGGGATAAAATCAGTTATAAAAGAAAAAGCTGGATGAGAATAAATCACATATAAATAAAAGCGTCTTATATAGGCAGCTGCTTTGGCTATGTCTGGGTTTGAGTCATAAATCAATTTATCTAAGGAAAAGGATGAATTATCAAATGGCTTTAGCTTTTCTAAAGCAGCATGTGCATTTGGGTTTGATTCTATAAAGTTTAAAAGTTTAGCATGCAGAGACTTATCGATAGCTTCTCGAAAGTTATCAGGAATTAACTCTTCTATGATTTTACTATGAAGCGAGCTAATTGCATCAGGTGTGTTTGCAAAAGCCTGCAAATTTAAAAAGATAAATAGACATACAAAAAAAAATCGCATAGCTAGATAATCCCAAATTCGCGTTTAATGCCTACTATCCGCTTCTAACTTCGCTGCAATTTCCTGTTCCCAACGATCACCATTGGAAAGCAGTTTTTCTTTGTTATAGATCAACTCTTCATGTGTGTACGTTGCAAACTCAAAATTGGGCCCTTCAACGATGGCATCCACTGGACATGCTTCTTCACACAAACCACAATAAATACACTTTGTCATATCAATGTCATAACGGGTGGTGCGACGACTTCCATCTTCTCTGGCTTCTGCTTCAATTGTAATGGCTTGAGCTGGGCAAACAGCTTCGCACAACTTACAGGCAATACATCTTTCTTCACCATTAGGATAACGTCTTAAAGCGTGTTCACCTCGAAAACGTGGACTTAAAGGGCCTTTTTCATTGGGATACTTAAGTGTGACTTTTGGTTTAAAAAAGTACTTTAATGTGACCCAATGCCCTTTTAGAATTTCTAACAAAAGCCATGTTTTTATTCGTTGTTTTATGCTTTTTACTGGAGTCATAATTTACCTCCATAAGTCATTAAAGCACCTATAATCACGACACCAATTAAAGAGATAGGCAAAAATACTTTCCAACCTAATCGCATCAATTGGTCATAACGATATCTTGGCATGGTTGCTCGAACCCAAAGAAAGACAAAGAGCATAAGACATATTTTAAAGATAAACCAAACTGGGCCTGGTATCCAATTTAAGAATGGATGATCAAAAGGCGGTAACCATCCTCCTAAAAACAAGATGCTATTCATAGCACTCATCAGGATCATGTTTGCATATTCACCAAGATAGAATAAAGCGTAAGAGAATGACGAATATTCAACATTATAGCCAGCAACAAGTTCTGCTTCAGCTTCTGGTAAATCAAAGGGAGTCCGGTTGGTTTCAGCAAGACTTGAAACAAAGAAGATTACAAAAAAAGGTAAGAGTTTAAATGCAAACCAGCCATTAGTCTGGGCTAAAACAATTTGGTTAAGATTAAGAGAACCTACGCATAGAAGCACACAAACCATAACAAGACCAAGTGACACTTCATAGGATACCATCTGTGCAGCAGATCTTAAGGCACCTAAGAACGCATATTTTGAATTACTAGCCCACCCTGCAATGATAATTCCATAAACTCCCAAAGATGAAATCGCAAAAAGATAAAGCACCCCAACGTTAATATTTGAAAAAACCAAGTCCTCGCTAAATGGAATAACTGCCCACGCAGCAAGGCTGAGGCTGAATGTTAAAATTGGAGCAAAGATAAAGAGAATTTTATCTGCTTCTTGCGGGATAATGATTTCTTTGTGTAAAAGTTTGATACCGTCAGCAATGGGTTGCAAAAGCCCAAAAGGGCCGACCATATTGGGGCCAACACGCAATTGCATTGCGGCAATTACTTTTCTTTCCGCTAACGTTAAATAGGCAACTCCCAAGATAAGGGCAATGATAAAGGGGATAAGCTTTATGACTATAAAAAACAGGGTTAAGCCATACTGCCATAGTTCCGCAATAACAGGATTTGCCAATAATGCTTCAAACATCAGCAATTCTCACTTTAGTTACGCCGTCAATTCGCATACTCTCATCCTCCGGTCAAACCCATCAGTATCTACACAAATTAGATTACTCCACCCTAATCGAACGCCGTCATGGCGAGCAACGCAGTTGCGTGGCCATCCAGAATAAAAGTTACACAGAAGAAACAATGGAAGTTGTAATTCGCAGTAAGACAAAAATTGATGTGTATTGAGAGCATAAATCACGAAGATATTATTTAACTGGATGGCCACGCAACTGCGTTGCTCGCCATGACGGCACCTAGTCGAGTTAGAGTAGTTCGATTTGTGTAGATACTGATGGGCTTGACCCGAGGGACCATGCGATTCCAACGACACATATGTATTTTTCCAAAATGAGAATAGCTGTTCAAACATGAGGTCGTTTTCCTTGCGTAATTTCCTGAACACAGGCAACCATATTGGCTGAATGACGGCTTATTACGTCAGTCATATAAAAATTAGAAATGGGCAGATGAAAGGGGGCGGCTTCAATCAAAGAATTCTTTGATTGAGCAAAATCTTCCCATTTTGAAGAAACAATCACCCCTCTTGATGCAAATGCAGGATGACCCTTTATAAGGGCCAATTGGATATCATCCCAAGTATTATAAGGAAGAGTATAGCCAACAACTTCAGACAACGCCCTGATAATTCTCCAATCCTCTTTTGCATCACCCGGAGGAGGTAAAGCTTGTCGAGCCGTTTGGACGCGTCCTTCTGTGTTAACATAAGTGGCTGTTTTCTCAGTGTATGTGGCGCCTGGTAAAATAACATCAGCTCTATGAGCACCAGCATCACCATGATGGCCTTGGTATATAACAAAGGCTGAGCCTAATTGATCCATAGAGATCTCATCAACTCCCAATAAATAGATAACCTTAATTTTATCTTTTTGGCAGGCTTTTAGAATTTCTTTGGTTGAAAGGCCATCTTGCTGTGGAACAAAACCAAGATCTAATCCCCCAACTCTGGCGGCTGCTGTGTGCAAAACATTGTACCCGTTCCAATCCTCTTGGATGAATTGATACTTTTTAATAAGCTTTTGAATGGCTCCAAGAATGGCTAAAGTGTCAGGTCTGTTAAAGACAGCTTGACCCAAAATCATCATCGGTCTCTTTGCTTTTTTCAAGGCATTTGAAAAAGGGTCTGACTCTAACACTTCAGGTGTTTCACCTAAATTCTCATACTTGTAAGAAAGATCAATTGGGCTGCCAATTAAACCAATTGATAAACCTCCTTGAAGATAACGTTTACGAATACGAGCATTAACTATAGGAGCTTCATGACGTGGGTTGGTGCCAATCAATAAAATACAATCGCTTTCCTCAATTCTTGCAATGGGAGTGTTCATAATATAATGAGAGCGGCTAGACGTTGAAAGTGATGATCCATCTTGACGGCAGTCAATGTGAGGGCTTCCTAGAGATAGCATTAACTCTTTGAGACTAAGCATACTTTCGCAATCAACCATATCACCAGCAAGTGCAGCAATTTCAGAACCTTTTGCTGTCTCTAATTTTTCCTTTATCGTTGCAAAAGCTTCATCCCATGTACAAGGTTGTAATTTTCCATCAATACGTCTGTAAGGTTGATCTAATCGTTGACGTTTTAGACCATCATAAGCAAAGCGGGTGCGATCACTAATCCATTCTTCATTAATATCTTCATTTAAACGGGGAAGAATGCGCATAATTTCACGGCCACGTGAGTCAATCCTAATGTTTGAACCAACTGCATCTAACACATCAATACTTTCAGTTTTGGTAAGCTCCCAAGAACGCCCATGAAATGCATAGGGTTTACTTGTTAAAGCCCCCACAGGGCATAGATCAATCATGTTGCCTGATAATTCAGAGGAAACAGCATTTTCTAAATAGCTGGTGATTTCCATATGTTCCCCGCGACCAGTGGTGCCAAGTTCAGGTGACCCTGCAACTTCATTGGCAAAACGAACACAACGAGTACAGTGAATACAACGAGTCATCACCGTTTTGATAAGGGGGCCCATGTATTTATCATTTACAGCGCGTTTGTTCAAATCAAAACGGCTCTCACCACTTCCATAAGCCATTGTGATATCTTGTAAATCACACTCTCCTCCTTGATCACAAATAGGGCAATCTAGAGGGTGATTAATCAAAAGAAATTCGAGATTTCCTTTTCTGGCTTTTTCAACCATGGGGCTATCGGTATGAACAACCATTCCTTCACTAACGGGCATAGCGCAGCTGGCTACTGGTTTTGCAGTCTTTTCAACCTCAACTAGACACATACGGCAATTACCAGCAATGGAAAGACGTGCATGATAACAAAAGACGGGTATTTCAACTTCAAGTTGTTCACAGGCTTGAAGAATAGTAGTGCCCGGTTCGACTTCTATTGTCTGTTTGTTGATTGTTAGTTTAATCATCGCCCTTCACGATTCTTTCGTTCTTTTAATAATGATTATATGCACTCCTAAGATAAGCAAGGCGTAAATAATATAAGGCCAATCTGTCAAAAGGTTTTTCTCCAGTCCGCTGCGTATTCTTTCTTTATCTTCTTTGATGGCTTGTTGGCGAAGCTGCTCAATTTTATCAGGAGCCATATTTTGGTAGCGTTTCTTAAAAGAGAAAACATGTTCTGCTAAGTCAGGAGAAGGTATATAAGTAGTTTCGAAATTTTTTAATGTTATATAGTCTCGGGTCAGAGAGGCTGTCCAAAAAACAACGATAAGTGTCATGAAAAAACACATCAAATAGCAATAGATTACTTTAATTTTAGAGGCTGTTAGCACTGCGTCACTCCTATTATATTTATGCCTGCCGTCATGGCGAGCCCCTTTAGGGGCGTGGCCATCCAGCTAAACAATGTCATCATACAAATCTTTCCATTCATGATTCATGCGTTCAATAAGCATTAATTTGTGTTTCACGATGAATCGCAGCTTCCATTGTTTCATAAAGCTCATAAAAGACAAGATGTTTACAACCATATTTCTTACTAAAACCATTATGAATATCTGCTTTATGCTCATAAACTCTTTTAATTAAATTGGAGGTAACACCTGTATAAAGTGTTCCATTTCGTTGATTTGTCATTATATAAACTATTGGTTGTTTCATCTGTATCCCTTTTTCTGGATGGCAACGCAACTCCGTTGCTCGCCATGACGGCGGGTTTGCTTTAATAATTTTAGATAAATTGACTAAACTTGTGTAGTACCTATGCCTCTATCAAGGGCTTGTAATGACGCTAAAAGAAAATCTCGGGTGGTAAGCACTAAAAATAGTTGATTATGACATGTTCACAAAAAGACGTTATAATTACTAACTAAGGATTCAAAAAATTAATCATCATTTCCACTCATGCATGATAACCTCGTCTTATTCAAAGACATCTCTTATCTCAGAACTATTGACCATAAAAGACGCCCCCTTTATCTCAAGCTACTAGGTGAACGCGTCATAGATGCTCTATGGCATTTACCCAGTAACATTCTTGTTAGAGAAAAAGCAGATCAACTCCACCAAAACCTAACTAACAAAATAGTCACGCTAATTGCAAAAGTTGTTTACCATGATGCCCCCAAGATGAGAGGATCCCGTCGCCCCTATCGCATTGTTTGCGAATATGACAATCTAGAGCTTGAACTTTTGTTTTTCCAATCTCGTGAAGCTTATTTACGGCGAATAGCTCCTGAAGGAAAAGAAATTCTCATTAGTGGTAAACTTGAACACGATAATAAATATGGAGCTGATCAATGGCGAATCACTCACCCCGATCATATTGGTTATCCATCCAATCTATCCCGCTGGATCGGCATTGAACCTGTATACCCTCTAACAGCTGGCATTACCCAAGGTATGGTTAGAAGTATTATTCAAGAGGGATTACAGACCTTATCCCCTATTCCCGAATGGATCAATAATGAACTCATTACATCTAAAAATTGGCCCGCTTTCCATAATGCCATTCAACAAGTCCATTCACCTAAAACTTCTCTTGATTTGGACTCAACAAACATAAGTCGCCAGCGCTTGGCTTATGATGAAATTTTGGCTCATCAACTAAGCTTATATTTAACTCAGAAAGAAAATTTAAAACTACCTTCGCCAGCTCTTGCTGGTAATGAAATACTTAAAGAAAAACTTCTAAAAAACTTACCTTTTAGCCTTACGAAAAGCCAAAATCAAGCCTTACAGGAAATTTATGAAGATTTAAATCGACCTCAGCAAATGCTCAGACTTCTTCAAGGAGATGTTGGAAGTGGTAAAACATTGGTTGCCATCATGGCAGCTCTGCAAGTTATTGAATCTGGATACCAAGTTGCAGTTTTAGCCCCAACGGATATATTGTCTCGTCAACATTATCTCACCATGCAAAAATGGCTGGAGCCCATCGGTATAAAAATCGCCATTTTAACAGGCCGTGAGAAAGGCAAGCTTAGAGAACAAATCTTAAAAGACCTTAGTTCTGGCAATATTGATCTTCTTGTTGGAACGCACGCCATTATTCAAGACACAGTCAATTTTCCTAAACTTGGTCTTGCTATTGTAGATGAGCAACATCGTTTTGGTGTTGAACAACGCGTTGCCTTAAGTTGTAAAGGCTATAATCCCCATATCCTCAGCATGACAGCAACTCCAATTCCACGCACACTTATGCTGGCTAACTATGGTGATATGGATGTATCAACTCTTCGTGAAAAACCACCAGGGCGACAACCCATTGTCACAAGTGTAATGTCAATTGAGCGTCTTGATGAAGTTGTGGAAGCTTTAAACCGTGCTCTCTCAACTGGACAAAAAATATATTGGGTTTGCCCTTTGATTGAAGAATCTGAAACCTCTGACTTTGCAGCGGTTATGGAACGGTATGAACATTTATTAAAATTATTTCCAGGAAAAGTTGCCTTTGTCCACGGTAAGCTTAAGTCTTTAGAAAAAGAACAAGCCATGAACAGTTTCATCAACGGTGATACACAAATCCTGATTGCAACAACTGTTATTGAAGTCGGTGTTGACGTACCTGCCGCCACAATTATGGTTATTGAACATGCAGAACGTTTTGGTCTTGCCCAACTTCATCAACTCAGAGGAAGAGTTGGAAGAGGAACCGGTCATTCAACCTGCCTTTTGCTTTATGGCAATCCTTTAACCTGGGTTGCTCGTAAAAGATTAGAAACAATGAAGGCCACAGATGATGGTTTTCTAATTGCCAAAGCCGATCTAAGACTTCGTGGTGCTGGGGAAATCTTGGGAACGCGGCAAAGTGGTGCACTTAAGTTTCGTTTTGCTGATTTTAACAGTAAAGAAGAATCTCTTTTGGATCTATATGAAGAACTATTAGAAATAGCTAACGCAGATGTCAGACAAATTTGCCGCCAAGATCCAAACCTTGAATCTGAACGTGGCCAAGCTCTTCGACTTTTACTTCGTCTGTTTAAACATGAAGAAGCTTTTAAATATAAAAGAGCTGGATGAAACATTAATAAGCTCCCCGTTCAATCATTGCAGCCACTGTTGAATCTTTATCTTTACTGCCACGGGAAGAACCAAACTCAAAAGCATAAGCGTCTTTTAAGCACGCTCCAAAAATACCCGCAATCGTTGAGATAATCCCAACCGCTTCCCCTGGCAAAGCTTCAGAATAAAAAGCTAATGACACCAAACACATAACAAGCCCCACAGCTGCTGAAATCACCATAATATCAGCCCGCATGTTGTGTCTTCCAACTTGAGCTAAAGCGATATCGCGGTTTCTTGCATTCTGACGGTCATTTAAAAAACCAAGCTCTAATTCCGTTTCAATTTTTAAAACTTCTTTTTGAAATTCCGCCACCTGTAGTGTATTTTCTTTTAAGCTTTTTATAGCCTCAATAGGATCTTCAGCACTTGTAATCCTTTTGGCCATATCAACGACTTGTGTTGCCACGCTTTGCGCTTGGTCACCTCCAAGCCATCTGGCAATAATGGGCGCAAATTCAGCCAAACCTAAGGCTGCTGCAATAATTGGAAAAGGCATTAATTTCCTCCTAATTGATAAAATATATGTCGGCCCACTCGAAGTTTTGGCTTTTTACCAACAGACCATGAAGGAGACTTTACTAAAGATGTACTGAAATAATGATCACAACCTTCTGTCAAATCAGGCCATCTTTGGCTGGATACCTCTTCTGCCACCTGCTTGCACAACTTAAAAATAGGATTGTTGATCGTCACTTCTTTAATCAAAGCAACGTTGGGATCATTTTTATTCCAACAGGAAAACTGCCACGGTTTAAGACAGACTTCTTTAATGGTTGAGCCAAACCATCCCCCTTGCTTAAAACGATTGATGACTACATTGGCAACAGCAATCAAAGCAGCAATACCACCATCAGAACGAGTGTATTCACCACGGGCTTCACCAAAAATAGTGCGCGCCAAAATATCTATATCATCTGATGTGATCATGGTTTGGTTACTCCTTTGGGAAAATAGATTTGACTTTTTATTAAGTACAGTATATTGTACTTAAAAGTGGGTTTTTAAAAAAGAAAGGAAAATTCAATGGAGGTTGTGAGCTATACGGAGTTGAGAAATTCTCTCAAATCCATCATGGACAGGGCTTGCTATGATCATGATCCCGTTATTATTACCAGAAAGTCCGGTGAGCATATGGTTCTTCTTTCTCTTGAAGACTACAAGTCTATGGAAGAAACCAATTATCTTCTATCAAATCCCTATAATGCTGAACACTTAAGATCGTCTCTTGAAGAGTTCCATCAAGGAAAAGGCATACCTTTTGAGCTTAAAAAGTGAATATCTTTTTTTCTTCCAAGGCTTGGAACGACTATATTTATTGGCAAGATCAGAATAAGAAAATTGTTAAAAGAATTAATGATCTTTCAAAAGCAATTCAAAGAGAGCCTTATGATGGTGTCGGAAAACCAGAACGTCTTCGTTTTGAACTTAGTGACTGTTATTCACGCCGCATTGATCAAGAGCACCGTCTTGTTTATAGAATAACAGACAATGTAGTCCATATTTTAGCCTGCCGTTTTCATTACCAATAATTCTTGCCAGTTTTCTTTGGCAAAAACTTCACTAGCGTGCCCCTTAATACAAAAGTAAAGAGACTTGTCATGACTTACCCAATCCCCCCAGGTGTATTTTTCCCCTGAAGTCCATACACCTTTCGGGTTTGGTAAATATTTTGGCAACTGAAAAGGCCCGAATAGACGACCTTCAGTGCTTTCAATCTTCAATTGATCACCTTCTTGATGAATATTTTTAATCCCTTCAGCCATTAAAGGGGCTTTTTCTAATGCCTCTAACCGTTCCTCTAACGCTTTGAAATTCCCATCCATTTCTTGAATCGTTAACGGTGCGCCTTTATGTTCTCTATAAATAATTGGCATTTGATTTTCCCCCTTTTTTAAATACACCTTCATCTGCCATCTATGATAGAAGAATGTTCGACAGAATTTCCTCGAACAACTCCAAGCCTAAATCCAAGTCCTTGTAAGATCGTATCTACAGTGTCAAGCTTTGGTTTGTTTTGACCAGATAAAATACTATAAAGATTAGAACGATTAAGATTGGTGCTTTCTGCCAATCTAGAAAGTCCTCCTTGAGCTTCAGCCACATCTCTTAAGGCTAGAAAAAAGGCTCTCGTATCATGGTCTTTTGAATATTCTTCTAAAGCGACTTCTAAATATGTTCTAGCATATTCCTTGTCTCGAAGACTCTCTATGACCGTATCTTTGAATTTTCTAAACTTTCTCATTTTTACCCTCCTTATATTCATCCCAATAAGTTTTTGCAGAAATAATATCTTTTTTTTGTGTGCTTTTATCTCCTCCTATCAAAAGGATAATTAGCTTTTCTTGTTTTTTCCCAAAATACACCCGGTAACCTGAGCCAAAATCAAAACGAAACTCAAAGATACCTCCTCCTAAAGACTTATAATCTCCTAAGTTTCCTTGTTCTACACGCCTTAGTCTTTGCTCAATCCTTGCTTTAATTTTCCAATCAACTAGAGAATTAATCCATTCTGTATAAGGTTCAAAACCATATTTATCTCTATAAATTTCAACAAGTCTTTTATCCAAAACTCTCATTTATTGACTTAATTTTATAAAAACGCCTTACAAACACTATAACATATATGTATGTTATAGCATACAATTTTCAAGTTTTTCATCATCAAGCTTTAAAAACAACCTCAACAAACGGTGTCAAAGCATCTTCTTGCTGAATCGAAACTGATCGATATTCCTGTTTATGAACCACACCCGTTTCATCTATGCCAATCTGTAAAGATATCTTTGCTTTTCCTTGTTCAATATCACCAACCAAATTCAACATTCCCTGATCTATTAATGAATCCATAAAAACAATTTCAGGTTTGGTGTGAGTTAAAGACGGCATTACACCCTTAGCTGTCCAAGATGAAGCCTTGGTCAAATGAATGTTTGTTTCTGAAAATTGCGCAATTGGCATAAAAAACATCTGCTCAATCTGCTTTAGATCACACCCAACTTTGTAATACCCACCATATCCCCACAAAGGTTGCCCATTTTCCTTGCCTGGTGGTGTTACAATCAGTTTTCGTTCAATTGTGTCTTGTTTCAAAACACAAGTACCATGGCTTTGGATGATAAATGTTTTTTCGAATAGCACCGGTGACTCAAGTATTAAGCTGTCTGTTTTATCCAGAAAACTTTCAAACACTAATTGCACGGCTTGATACTGATAATCTTGATGCTCTTGATAAATTGCATAAGGTTTTAAAGCTGTTCCTTGCCTTTCAACCACAGCAAAAAGATCATCACCTTGACGTTTTATGGGATGAAGCCGTGCTTTCACCTTCAAAAATTCAGGCAAATGAATCGTCTCAATCACTGAAAAATCAGTATTTCCGCCAATTTGAAAAGTGGGTTGATCCACATTCACTCGATCCGTTGGGGGCGCAAAATATCCGCGCGGCAAAGGTCTAGGTTGTTTTAGATTTCGTTGAAATCGCATAGGAGAGTCCTTTAATTATATGGCAAAAAACAAATTTATTGAGATAAACTCATCCCTTCAGGCGCCGACCATGCCTTCAACTCACCTAAATGAATGTCGTGTTCTAAAACTGGCTTAGTTCTTAAATCCAAAAGCTTGACGTCAACAACTGTTGGCATTTGATTTAACAAAGAAACAGCATCATCACACTTGGGATACTCATTTTCTAAAAGAAATCGTGTCTGCGCATCCGCATCATTTTTAATCTCCACTGCACACACTAAATCATGAATGCTTAAATTCTGAGGATACAAAATGCCTTCGGGTTGCTTTTCATCCAAGATCAGATCATCGTCTACATATTTTTCTAGATCACCATGTCGCTGTCGCTCCTCACCCGTCATCGCGAGCGAAGCGTGGCGATCCATGTATTTTGAACCAACCGCAACAGCCAATCTCATCCAGCCATACGCCTCCAAACCATTTTGCACTAATCGGTACTCAACAACTTTTCCCGTCAATTCACCACCTGGGATTAAGGAAGAGCCAATACGCACGGATGTATCAAGTGTTACATCGAACGCCTCATCAAAAGGAATCTTAAACTCAACCTCTACACATCTAGCTGAACCTGCCAAATAAGCCTTAGCCATTTCAATGGCATGCTCTACTGTTTGACGTCCACGATCTGTGATGAAAAAGCTTGAACACCCTGGATTTGGCAAATGCTTTTCAATGGATTGCAGTTGGATATTCAATTGTTTATGTCTGGGACGAATTTTGCCTTTAAGCTGACTTTCTTGATGCAAAGTAAAAGTCAGATTTTCCCTTCGTTTTTGACGATAATGCCAATGTAAAAACAACTCCCCCTTAAACCAAGATCTTTTCAACCTTAACGGTTTTATTTTTCCATCACTCTTCACTGTGATTTCAGGAGTCAAAGTTGGATAAATATCCAACACACCAGTTGATGGAGGAGTCATTTCTTTTAAATGACTCTGCACCACTTGATACCCAGACTGCTTCCGACTTAAAGCAGGGCCTATTTTATCACCAATCTTTGGCCATTCCGCAATCAGCCCAGATGGTGTCAAGGTGTTCACTTTTCTTTTTGGAAAGGTTGCAGCAATTTTGGGATAAATATTAACTTCACCTTCAGCCTCTTGAATCCACTCAGCACTTAAAGTGATACTGATTGAATCAAGCAGTGTATCTCCCAATTTCAGTTTCAATGAATTTACTAAAATAACCTTTGATAAATCAACTGTTTTACTTCCATGAAAAAGATTCGACAAACTAACTTGCCCTGTTGCTCTATCCCAATGAAATAAATCACTTCTGGCCTCTAACACATTAACGGGATTGTCATCATCTTTTTTGATAAATAATTCATCAAAATAAGGCTTAGTTTTTAGCGAATCTGCTAATATTTTAAGCTGTTCAAAAGCATCCTCGGGTTCAGCTGACAGTTCAATTTCTACTAAACCATTACTTATTTGTCTTGGAAAACCAATGGGTTTACCTTTAAACAGTAAATGGTTTTTGCCGTTCTTATTTTGATAGATAATATACTTATAATCTTGTCCTTTATGAAAAATCTCCTCTGCTAAGATTTGAAGCTTAGCAAGAGCAACCTCTCCTTCTCTTTGGCTAATAATTAATTGAAAAATTTTTAATCTATCACTGCAATATTTTTCAATGTCCCATGAAAAATATATTGGCATTAAATTCCCCTCTCGACAGAATGTTTATAAATCTATACCCTGGTTTTTATTAATTACTTACAATTGCCTCTTGAATTTTATGACACAAAGCACCATCTCTATTTCAAGAAACCCTAATTCTATATTTACAAAAGTGATTGAAACTCTCTGTTCCATTCCATTTTTAAAATGGTTTATCAGCAAAGGATATGCACAAGGCGTGTTCTGGGCAGTTATGATTTCCGTTGTCAGTGTTACCAATGACGTTTTAATGCGTTTCTTGGGTGAGCGTTTGCATGTGGTTGAAATTTCTTTCTTCCGCTTTTTCTTTAGTATGGTATCTATTTTTCCCTTTATGCTCAGTCGTGGGTTAGAGCCTTTTAAAACGACTCAGCCAAAGATGCATGTGTTACGTGCAATCCTTGGAGCAGCAGCTCTTGGCCTATGCTGTTATTCAGTCAACATCATGCCTCTTTCAGAAAACACAACCATCATGTTTGCTGAACCTTTATTCTTCTTGCCTCTTGCCTTTATTCTTTTAAAAGAAAAAGTTGATACGCCTCGGTGGCTTGCAACTATGGTTGGGTTTATCGGTTTGTTGGTAATTTTACGCCCCGGCACTGACGCTTTTCATGTTGTTGCTTTTGTTCCTATGACAGCTGCCATTCTCTTTGCTCTTTCAAATGTTATGGTCAAAAAGATGACAGGTGAACATGCCTTTACCATGTTGTTCTATTTTGGTGTTGGTACAACATTATTTGCGCTGATTCCCCTTTTCTTCTTTTGGGAAATGCCCACATTAAATGAACTGGGGTTGTTGATCATGTTGGGTATTGGTGGAAATATGATACAAGTCTGTTTATTCCGAGCTTTTGCCGCAACCGATGCTTCAGCATTAGCTCCCTTTAGATATGTTGAATTTATTGTTGCTGCTGTTTTTGGTTATTTATTCTTCAGCCAAATTCCAACCATTTGGGTCTTTGGTGGTGCAGCCTTAATTACTGCCAGCACATTTTATATTACCGTTGTTGAAACCAGAAAAGAACGAATCAAAGGATAGAATCCTACCACGCCCAGCCCCCCTATGGCTTGACCATAGGGTCCATGCATTTCAAGTATTCAAAAATGGATCCTCAGGTTAAACCAATAGGTGTCTATATTTTAACTAAACGAAATGTCGTCATCAACTATGTTTTTCAACTGGGTATAAATGCTACAGAAGCGAGATTTAAGCGGATTGTTCAGGAGCTGCCTCTTCTGTGAATTCCTTAAGTTTAGCATTAGCGATGACGATAATGTTTCGCATAATAGCAACCATAGCGACCATTTTCTTTTTACCAGCATTCGTCAATTTTTTGTACTTATCGCCGAGACGAGACTTCGAATGAGCTGCTGAAAGTCCAGCCATGAAAAGAATATTTCTCACCTCCAGTCGCCCTCCTTTTGTTCGTCTATATCCTATTTTTTTACCACTTTCATTGGGATAAGGAGCCAGGCCCACAAGGCTTGCAATCTGCCGTCGATTCAGATGCCCAAGCTCTGGCAACAAAGCAATAAGCATTAGTGAAGTGATCTCACCAATGCCTGGAACTTGTTGCAAGATTTTTTTCTTTTCTTGCAAGTCAGCCATGGATTCGGTGAGTTGTTTCATCTCTTCGGTTACGTTATCGAGCTGAATTTGAATGGATTCAATTAACGTTCGACATGATGTTGCAAGGATTTAGTGGACACTAAGAAGCCGCTCAGCGGAGAGTTGATAATTTTGTTCAAACGCTAGTGGTG
>DAHVSZ010000120.1 GCA_027328625.1 Candidatus Paracaedibacteraceae bacterium
ATCAAGAAAACACAAATTAATGCTTATTGAACGCATGAATCATGAATGGAAAGATTTGTATGAAGAGATTATTTAACAATGGCCACGCAATTCCATTGCTTGCCATGACGGCATTTATTATTGTTCGTGTATTCATAAAAACCTCTCAAAAAATATTCTCTTTGAGCGGCTTCTCTTTGTCTACATAACTCTAGCAAGATCACAAAATTGTGTCGGGTGGTAAGAGCAATGTTATTTTATTTCTTGACGCTTGGGGTGGAATTAGGCTTTGATCAGAGCCATATGGTGTTTATTAGTTGATGAGTGTCTTTGTCTCGAAAGTCTGAATTGCCAAACGTGCCAAAACATGTAGCCATTATTATGGATGGAAATGGAAGATGGGCGAAATTACGTCAACTCCCAGCCATAGCAGGACACAAGGCCGGCGCAGAAGTAGCCAGAAAAATTACTGAATGCGCCTCCCAAATGGGCATTCAATATCTGACGTTGTATACGTTTTCGTCTGAAAATTGGTTAAGAGAGAAAAGTTGGATTGATGACTTTATGGGGTTATTGCGTCTCTATTTGCGTAATGAACTTAAATCATTAATGGCTAATAATGTGCGGATTCAAGTTATTGGTGATCGCACTCTTTTTGCTAAAGACATTCAAGAACTTATTAAAGACACTGAAGAAAAAACCAAAAATAATACAGCAATTACTGTTATCCTTGCTCTGAGTTATGGTAGTCGCGATGAAATAGTTCGAGCTTTCAGGCGTTTAGCGCAGAAAGTCAAAGTGGGAGACATTGATCCTGATTCTATTAAGGACAAGGATATTGCAATGAGCTTAGATACGGCCCATTTGCCGGATCCTGATCTTTTAATTCGAACTTCTGGAGAGCAGCGTATTAGTAATTTCTTACTTTGGCAAATGGCATATACAGAGTTTGTTTTTATGCCAATCTTGTGGCCAGATTTTACTATAAAAGATTTTGAAAGTGCGATTAATGAATATCAACAACGAAATAGACGTTATGGATTGTACGCTACAGCATAAAAAGATGGATGAATTCTGGCTTAGAATAATAAGTGGAGTTTTTGCAATACCGTTTGTTATTGCTGTGACTTATCTTGGTTTTCCTTATTTTGATATTTTAGCATTAAGCATACTGCTTGGAATGCTGCGTGAATGGTCTCGTCTTACAACATTTTCCGTATTTCATCCAGTTTGTGGGGTGGTGTTTGTTCAAATGCTCCTGCTCCTTTATGGGAAAAACCTTTCTTTATGGGTACATGCTTTCCTTAATACATCGGCTGTGTTATTGGTTGTACGTTTTGTTGGAAAAACTCTGCCTATTAAGCGTGCTTTATTATTTATAAGTGGATGTTTTTATGTCTGTGCTGCGGTTTCGACTATTATCTTTTTGAGTCATATAAGTGCGGAACATCGTATGTTTATTTTGTGGTTATTCTCAATTGTATGGACAGGCGACATAGGGGCTTATTTTGTTGGACGTTTATTAAAAGGACCAAGGCTTGCACCAAAGATTAGCCCTAATAAAACATGGGCAGGATTGATTGGTGGACTGGTGTGTGCCTATGTTTTTGGTACTCTGTTTAATTATTATTTTGATCTAACGTCATTGTTAAGCCTATCTTTCTCAGGTGTTTTATTGACTTTAGCAGTATCCGCACATATTGGGGATTTACTAGAGTCTGCAGTCAAACGTCATTTTGGTGTGAAAGATGCAGGGAATTTTATTCCAGGCCATGGAGGGCTTCTAGATCGTTTAGATAGCCTTTTGTTGGCAGCGTTGGTGTGCAGTTTTTTTCTTTTGATGGGTTGGATTCAATAAAAAATGAAAAAGAAAATTACAGTTCTGGGATCAACAGGGTCAATTGGTAAGAGTACGGCTGACCTTTTACAACTTCATAATGATCGTTTTGATGTTGTGGCTTTAAGTGGTGGCGAGAATGTTAAGGAGTTGATTCAGCAATCCCTAGTTTTGAATCCCAGATTGGCTGTAATTAAAAATCCAGCTCTTTACAAGGAGTTAAAAGAAGGCTTAACCGGAACAAACATAGAGGTAGCGGCTGGAGAAGAAGCTATAGTTCAAGCAGCAAGTTTACCAGCTGACACTGTAGTCTCTGCTATTTTGGGGACAGCTGGGTTGCTCCCAACCTTTGAAGCTATCAAGCAAGGAAAAAAAGTAGCGTTAGCTAATAAAGAGTCATTGGTAGCAGCGGGTTCCATTATGTTATCAGCTGTGAAAAAGTCAGATGCTAAATTTCTTCCAGTTGATTCAGAACATAATGCAATTTTCCAAAGTTTAGAAGAGTATAATCATAAATCTGTTGAAAAGATTATATTGACGGCTTCTGGTGGGCCTTTTTATAAAAGATCATTGGACGAGCTTACAGACATTACGCCTGAAGAAGCGATTAAACATCCCAATTGGTCAATGGGGGCAAAAATTTCTGTAGATTCAGCTACACTAATGAATAAAGGGCTAGAGCTTATTGAAGCTCACTACTTTTTTAATATGCCAGAATCAAAAATAGAAGTCCTTATTCACCCACAATCAATTATCCATTCTCTGGTTGCTTATGAAGATGGTTCTGTTTTGGCACAAATGGGTATGCCCGATATGAGAACACCGATATCTTATGCTTTGGCTTGGCCAGAACGTATTAAGACCAAAGTGAAGAGATTATCTTTAGCAGAGCTTGGCTCTTTAACATTTTTCGCAGCAGATGATGATCGATTTGTCCCATTAAAGCTGGCAAGAGCAGCCCTTAGAGAAGGAAAAACATTGGTTTATAATGCGGCCAATGAAATTGCGGTTGAGGCTTTTCTTAAGAGACAAATAAGTTTCTTGGACATTATAAAGACTGTTGAAAAAATGATGGAAACAGTACAGCTTAATTCGCCATCTTCTATTGAAGAGGTTCAAGAGCAAGACCGCATGGTCAGACAAAAAACGAAAGAAGTTATATTAGTAAATGCTTCAAGTATTCATTTGTTGAGCGATCATATAAAACTTGCTTCCTAAAAGGTAAGAATGGGTTATGGGCATAGAATATGAAGATATGAGGGTGATCCTTACTGTAAGTGAGGAAATAAAAAATAAAGAAAGACTTCTGATTTTAGGTGATGCTGTTATTCATTTTGCTCCACAACAATATGCAGAGCTAGCTAAAGATGTGGGGGTTAACTTAAAAGTTCTTCCATCTGTGCTTTCTCCTTTTTCGCTTGGCGAATCGTTAGGGTTTCAAACAACGGAAACTTTGGATATTAATGGCAAAGCAACTTTAAATGTTGATTTGACACAGACTCTTCCAGAAGAATTAATTGGCAAATATGATTGCATTATTGACGGAGGGGTGCTGTTCTGGTGTTTTGAGCCTGGAGCAGCTTTAAAAAATATATATCAAATGGCTAAAGAGGGTGGTGTTATAATTCATATTACAGCTACTTCTGGCTATTATGGAAGAGGATACTACAGCATTCAACCACGTTTGTTCGAGGATTTTTATCTTGGGAATAAAGCAAAATTCTTAATTTCAACTTATCGGACAAAATTTAAAAACAAGAATTGCTGGTTAAAAAATATTTTGAGCAGATTTGTAAGATTTAGAGAAAAGAATTATGTAACAGTAAGTAATGAACCTGGAAATATTTTCTTAAGTCAAAATAAAAAATATCAGTATATTTTTACTGATGATTCTTCTTTTGAGCCAAGTTTGATTCCTAATAACCTTACGAGTGTACAAGTGTACCAAAAAAACCAAAAGATAGGTGAAAACGTAATGAGCCCATATAATGCGTAATCTTCTATCAAAACGTTATAAAAATGATAATAGGGAAAGTTTCTATCTAACTGAAAAACAAATTTCAGCACGTGATACTATAAAGAAAAAATTGAAAGAAAATTTTTATGAAACAGAAAAAATTAATTGTCCCTGTTGTGATATTAAAGACTACAAAATACTCTCCCAAAAAGATACTTATGGGCTTCCTGTTCAAGTAGTTTTGTGCAAAGAGTGTGGATTAGTATATAACAATCCCTGCCTTTCTGGTAAAAGCCTAGCTCCTTTTTACGATGGCGAATATAAAAATTTAGATAGAGTTTTTCCTGAAATTCAGGATTACTTTCAGTTAGAAAAAGAAAAAGGGGAAATTATTGAGAGCTTTCTTAAAGATAATAATTTGTTAGAACAAATTAAGAATAAAGTGATTGTAGAGATTGGGTGTGGTGCAGGTGGAGTGTTGAAGCATTTTTCTGAAAAAGGCTTCAAAGTTTTAGGCTGTGATCTGTCTTCTCAAAACGTTAATTATGCAAGAGATACTCTCTCGTTAGAAGTATATCATAGTGATATAGATGTATTGGAAAAAGTCATTTCTGAAAAGAAACTTGATATTGGTCTTGTTATTTATGAGCAAGTTTTTGAACATCTGCCAAATCCTAGAAATGAGCTGAATAAGATTAAAAAGATAATAAATGACGACACTTTACTTTATATCGGTGTTCCAGGTTTAAGAAATATAGGCAACCATTATCAATCTAATTTCCTAAGATATCTTCAATTGCCTCATTTGATGCATTTTGATTTGCAGTCTTTAACAAATCTTTTTGGAATTAGTGAATTTTCTTTAGTAATAGGTGATCAGGTTATTCAAGCAATATTTAAGCTGAATAAGAAAGCTGTTCCGTATAAAAATGGCTCTAATGATCTTTTGGTATTTCTTCAAAATCTAGAAAAAAATTATAAACAAGAGCAGGTTTTGAAATTTCTAAAATATCTACCTCTAAATGTGTTTTTATTTTTTGGAAGATATCTTAAAAAAGGTATTTTAAATGTCCCTTTTTTATCAACAAGTACAAAAAACAAAATTTCTAAAATTATTCATTTTGTAAGGAGCAAATTTCCTTAATGTATCGGTTGGTTTTTGTCGTTTGTCATCCTGATGATGAAGCGCTTTGGGTGGGCGGGCTTTTGCATGCTTTATCTAAATTTTCTTTTTTAGAAATTAGCGTTATTTGCTTATCCGGACATGATGCTAATTCTCCACGTGAAGAAGAATTTAATGCTGCCAAAAAAATTGTAGGATATCATAAAGGCATTGTTTTAGGTGGAAGATTAAGACCCGCAAATACTCCTTTACCCTCGATCGCAAATACTTTGGAAGAGGGTTTGCAAAAAATTGATTTAAAAAAAGAAGATATAAGCTTGCTCATCACTCATTCACCATATGGAGACGAGCATTTAAATCCTCATCATATCCAGGCTTATAATGAGCTTTTGCATTGGAGCCAAGAACATAAAATTCCTTTTGGGTTTTTTTCATGTTTGCTTTTGCCATATTTGACACATACATCTCTTTTAAAAAATTTAAAGCGATTGGGGAATCTGCATCTTCTTAGTTTCAGTTTATGTAAGCCTTTTTTTAGTTTCTTAAAAACTTTGGTTAATAAATTTGTTAACTTATATAAGTGTCAACCCAAGTATTACCTTCTTTTTAATACTGATTTAGAAACTAAAAAAAAGATGGTAGATT
>DAHVSZ010000121.1 GCA_027328625.1 Candidatus Paracaedibacteraceae bacterium
ATTATGAATATCTGCTTTATGCTCATAAACTCTTTTAATTAAATTGGAGGTAACACCTGTATAAAGTGTTCCATTTCACGGCGGGTTTGCTTTAATAATTTTAGATAAATTGACTAAACTTGTGTGTACCTATGCCTCTATCAAGGGCTTGTAATGACGCTAAAAGAAAATGTCGGGTGGTAAGAACCACCATATTTCTCTCCTGTTATTATTGAAAATCTTCATGTATGATTAGACTATGTCATCTGTAACCATACCTATTGATGAAATTCCGCTTGCTCCTCGACGTAATAAGTTCTTGAGGTTTTGGGTATTTTTATGTGCTTTAGTCAGCAGCGTTTTTTTATATTGCTTTGGTCCATACGGGGTCTTTTCCGAGGGCAAACGCAGTAGCGATATAACTATTATCATAAAAGCAGGAACATCTTCACTTAGTATTGCCAAGCAGCTTTCTCGAAAAGGAATTCTAAATAGCCCTTGGCCATTCTTTTCGGCGCAATATCTTACTTATCCCAAAAAAAAACTCAAAGCTGGTGAATATTTAATCGCAAAATCAGCATCTCCTTGGGATATTATTAACCAAATGGCATCTGGACGTACTGTTATTCGCCACTTCACAATTCCAGAAGGGTTAACAGTAGCTCAGATTGTAACAGCACTTGAAAACACTGATTCCTTAGAGGGACAAATCACATCTGTTCCTGCTGAAGGTGTTTTACTTCCAGAAACCTATAATTATTCCTATGGCGATAATCGTCAGCAATTATTAGATCGCATGCATAAAGCCATGCATACTGTTATAAGTGAACTCTGGCCACGCCGTAAAAGCAATGATTCTATAATTGATAGCCCTGAAACTGCTTTAATCCTAGCATCGATTGTTGAAAAAGAGACCGGTATTCCAAAAGAAAGAAAAAGAATAGCGGGTGTTTTTCTTAATCGACTAAAAGTTGGCATGAGATTACAAGCTGATCCTACCGTCATCTATGCTATTACTGAAGGAAAAACCACATTAGACAGAGAGCTTACACGTAAAGACTTACAAGTCATTTCTCCTTTTAATACTTATGCTGTCATAGGTCTGCCTCCACATCCTATTTCTTGTCCTGGTCGTGCAGCAATAGAAGCCGTTTTAATGCCAGATGAAACTGATGACCTGTATTTTGTGGCTGATGGTACAGGTGGACATGCTTTTAGTAAAAACTTAAATGATCATAACGATCATGTCAGAACATGGCGCCAAGTTAATCGTCGCAATATGTGAGACCAATAATTGTGAGGAAATCAATGTATCGTCGTGGTTTAATGCTGGTTCTTTCTTCTCCATCAGGAGCTGGAAAAACATCTATTGTTCATAATTTACTCAAAGTTGAACCAGAACTTGTCATGTCTGTTTCTGTTACAACTCGTCCGCAAAGAACAAATGAAATCGATGGGAAGGATTATCATTTTATAAGTTTGGATTCTTACCAAAATATGCTCAAAAATGAAGAATTACTAGAATATGCTGAAGTTTACGGAAATTTTTATGGAACATTAAGAAAAACCGTATTTGATACTCTGGAAAAAGGTATAGATATTGTTTTTGATATTGATTGGCAGGGCACTCAACAATTAGCACAGCTAGCTAAAACTGATCTTGTTAGTGTTTTTATTCTCCCACCCTCAATTGAAGAACTCGAAAAACGGTTAAAAGGACGTGCCCTTGATTCAGAAGAAGTAATGAAGAAAAGAATGGCCGAAGCATCCTTTGATCTTAGCCATTGGGCAGAATATGATTATGTTGTAATTAATAATGATTTAAATAAAAGCGTTGAGAGTGTAAGATCTATCCTTCAGAGTGAACGGCTTAAACGTATACGCCAACCTGGACTTGTCAACTTTGTAAATAATTTGCGTAATATAAAAAATACCTAAACTTAATGGACCTCACGTAAGATGAGTTTATTCACAAAAAAAACACCTATAGAAAAAAGTGAACTCTTTTCTGCCTTAGATATTGGCGCTAGCAAAATATGCTGCGCAATTGCAAAAATCAATAATCGTTCTCAAAATGCCCAAGGTAGTGAAGGGCATCATCAGCTCCGCATTGTCGGTGTCGGTTATCAGATTTCAAAAGGGATTAAAGCTGGTAATATAGTTGATCTAGAAGCGCTAGAAGATTCTATACTTAATGCTGTTCATAGTGCGGAACAAGCAGCATCACAGAACATTAATAGCGTTTATGTTAACTTACCAGCAGGCAGTACTCACTCTCATAATCTAAAAGCTGAAATATATCTTTCAAACAATGCTGTAGATGAAACACATTTGCGTCGTTTACTCAGTGTCAATCGAGATAACTCAATTGGTGCAGATCGTCAAGTGATCCATGTCTTGCCAATATCTTATTCTTTAGATTCCATTGAAGGGATACGAGATCCAAGGGGCATGATTGGCGAAAAATTATCAGTAAATTTACACGTTGTTTCAGCGCCAATTAGCTTAATTCGCAACCTAACAAGTTGTATTGGTAGATGTCATTTAGATGTTGCTGGTTATGTTGTTGCGCCTTATGCATCAGGCCTTGCTATTTTAGTTGAAGACGAACTGGAATTAGGTGTAACAGTTATTGATATTGGTGGTGGCAATACAACATTAGCTTCATTTTACGAAGGAAACCTAGTTCATATTAGTAGTATTCCTGTTGGAGGCGCTAGCATTACCAATGATATAGCCAGAGGGCTTGCAACGCCTTTAGCGCAAGCTGAAAGATTAAAGACCCTTTATGGAACACTTATTCCCTCTTCATCGGATGATCGTGAAAATATCATGATCACGCAAATGGGAGAAATGGATAAAACCCAAACCCATCAAATTCCCAAAGGGATGTTAACCCATATTATTAGATCCCGTGTTGAAGAAATATTTGAACTCATTTCATCCACTATGAAAAACTCTGCTGTTGATAAAGTTGTCTATCAAAGAATTGTTCTAACAGGTGGGACAAGTCAGCTGCAAGGCATTCGTGAGTTAGCTATTCAAGTTTTAGGTAGACAAGTCCGATTAGGTTATCCACATGGTCTTACCGGTGTTGGAGAAATCATTAATAGTCCACTGTTCTCTACAACAGCTGGGCTATTGCAATATGGTTTGCAAGATTATAGTGGCAACCAAACAATCAGACTTGGTTCTGGTAAGTCTCAAATCTGGCAACGGCTTAATTTGTGGCTTAAAGAGAATTTTTAAAACTTAATATCAAGTAGATTTTTTTAGGTCAACCATTTATCATTAAAGTTAAATAATTGGAACATATACTAATTTGCACTTGGTAATCAGCATTTTTTTATACTACAATCTTATAAAAGATAATGTTTTTGATTACTCTCGTTAAACTATTTTTTAGGGATTGATAGCCACGATGACAACACAAAAAGTAAAATCAGCTACTGAGCTTGAACTAAGACCTCGTATCACCGTAATTGGAGTAGGAGGTGCTGGCGGAAATGCTGTTAACAACATGATTCGAGCAAAGCTTGAAGGAGTGGAGTTCATCGCTGCAAACACCGATGCCCAAGCTCTTGAACAATCTTTGGTTGATCCCCTTCGTAGAATTCAATTAGGACTTCATATCACTCAAGGTTTAGGTGCAGGTTCAAAACCAGATGTTGGCCGTGCATCTGCTGAAGAATCAATGGATGAAGTGATCAATCATTTACGTGGCAGCAATATGGTATTTATAACGGCAGGTATGGGTGGTGGAACAGGTACTGGTGCTGCTCCTGTTATTGCGCGTGTTGCACGTGAAAGTGGTATTCTTACTGTTGGTGTTGTTACAAAACCTTTCCACTTTGAAGGTTCACACCGTGCCCGTTCAGCTGAAAAAGGTATCGATGAACTTCAACAATATGTTGATACATTAATTATCATCCCTAATCAGAATTTATTTCGTATAGCTAATGAGAGAACGACCTTCGCAGATGCCTTTAAAATGGCAGACGATGTTTTATATTCTGGTGTGCGTGGTGTAACTGATCTTATGATGATGCCTGGTTTGATTAACCTTGACTTTGCTGACATCAGAGCTGTTATGGCTGAGATGGGTAAAGCCATGATGGGCACCGGTGAAGCTGAAGGAGACCGCCGAGCACTTGATGCTGCTGAAGCTGCTATTTCCAACCCATTGTTAGACGATGTGTCAATGAAAGGTGCAAAAGGTGTCTTAATCAACATTACTGGTGGTTATGATATGACCCTCTATGAAGTTGATGAAGCTGCCAATCGCATTCGCGAAGATGTTGAATCTGAAGCCAATATTATATTTGGTTCAACCTTTGATGAAAAACTTAATGGTAGAATCCGTGTTTCTGTTGTTGCAACTGGCATAGGTGGCGCTGCTATTGCGCAAAATTGGAAACAACCAACAGCTCAAACTGAATCAACTTTCTCATCATCAATAAAATCTAATCAAACAGCTGAGCCACAAACAAATCCAGCTTACTCAGGATTTGCTGTTACTGCAGCACAATCAGACGACTATATTGAAAATAGTGGGTTGACTGCCGAAGATCTTGAAAAAGATCTTAATTTTCAAAATGATTCGTTAAAAGAGCAAACCAACACACAGCCTATGGAAGATAGCTTCAACTTAAATACAAATCATGATTTTGAACAACAAGATTCGCAATTTTCAAATGAAACTGCTTATCAAGAACACATGAATAATACCTTCCAAAATCAACAGGATCTTACTCAAGAAAAGACTGAACGCAAGCGGACACCTTCATTATTTGAAAGATTTACTGGTGTAAGCCGCAGCCGTCCGCAGCAACATCCTGTCACAGAGCAAACATTAAAGACTCATTCTAAAAACCAAGAAGATGATAGAGACGTTGACATTTTAGATATCCCAGCTTTTTTAAGAAGAGGCAATAATTAAGTAAGTCAATGACTCGTTTAACTGTTTTAACTGTTCCAGATCCAAGGCTTCGTTTAAAAGCGGAGCCTGTTGCACAAGTAGACGATGAAATTCGTACGCTAATGAATAACTTAATGGAAACTATGTATGCCGATGATGGAGCTGGATTAGCCGCTGTCCAAGTAGGTATTCCAAAACGTGTAATTGTCATGGATTTAACTGACCATTATCCTACTTTGAAACCTTTAAAAATAGCAAACCCTGAAATTACTTGGAGATCTAAAGAAACTAAAGTTGAACTTGAGGCTTGTTTGTCTGTTCCGGATCAATGCGCTCCTGTTGAACGTCATTTAGCTATTAAAGTTAAGTATTTGGATGAAAATAATATTTTACAGGAAATAGATGCAGAAGATCTTTTAGCTAGGTGTTTCCAGCACGAAATAGATCACCTGGATGGAAAAGTTTACATTGATTATGTTTCTCCTTTGAAAAGACAAATCCTGATTCAAAGAGCTCAAAAAGTCGTACGAATGAAAAAATAACAAAGTTCATAATGAAAATTAATTTTGAGCTATGACTTTTCTATAGAGATCTTCAAAAACTGGGGAAGATAGTTTATCTC
>DAHVSZ010000122.1 GCA_027328625.1 Candidatus Paracaedibacteraceae bacterium
TTATAGACTGCCTTTTTGTGGGTTGGAATCCATAAAAGGGATTGGAACTTTGTAAGCTTTTTAAAAGTGATAAAAAGGGCTGAGGTAGGGTTTTGTCGTGGTTTGTGTGGTGGGGAGGGTTGCTGCACCGGGGTCTCGGAGGGCCCCATAAAGCCCACTATTGCATCCTCCCCATTCAACTCTTTAATAAATTTCTTTGGGTAGTAAAGCAGTTCAATAGAGTAGCCTTGATCTTCTGGTAGCGACGGTGGAAAACCAACTGTAGTTTCAAATTAATCCCCAGTAATTCCATGGTTTTACCATAATGTCTAGAAATTATCTATATACTCCACGTACTCGGAAAAGTCTATTTCCTACCCCCACTCAGTTTCCCCACGGTTTGACCGTGGGGTCTATGCTTTGGTCAAGCCATAGGAAAACTAAAAAATGGTAAATATAAAACAGATATTTTCATTGGGTATATGCCTTAGATTGTCGCATGATCATAACCTGACGATCCAAGAAACAAATTTCTTGAAATATTTTGAATAAGCGTATCCGATGTCAATGATGGGTTACTTCAGTCGGCTTTTCTATATAAGTTTTTAAATTTTCCGCTTCTAAAGAAAAACTTTCTAACAACCCCGCATTTTGTGGGATTGGTCGAGAAAGCTTTATGTTGCCAAGATAAATTTGTATAGCGTCTGCCTCACCAGCTGTTAGCAAAAGTCCTGGCCGACTTTCAATTTGGTAAGAAGTTCCGGGTCGCAACAAACGTGCAGCAACTAGTTGGTTTGTTCCATCTATTATTTTTATCCATGTTTCTTTAGTCGTAACGATTGTAACTAAAGAAGATTCATCAATAACAGACACAGACGTATCTGTTTGAGCTTGCAGCTGTGGCTCCTCTTGAGATTTAGTTGTTTCTATTGGTTTAGGCGTTTCTTCTTTAGTCTCATTTCCCGTTGTATCTAAAGATATTGGCGCTGTGTCTCTTTCATGATTGAAATAAAAATAACCCAATGAAACAATAACAAGAAAAATGGATAGACCTATTGACCAACGTGTTAACAAATTTTTTGAAGGAGGTAAATGATAAGTTGTAAGTGGAGTATCGACTTGAGGTACTTCTATTAGTTCTACCAAATATGACGAAATTTCCTCAAAGTCCACACCTAAAAAGTGGCTATACACTTTAACAAACCCGATTGTATACACCGACCCAGGTAGTTGATCAAGACGACCTGCTTCAATGGATTCTAAAAAGAATTTTCGAATTTTTAAGATTTCACATACCTCCTCCAAAGAAAGTTTCTTCTCTTCACGCTTTTTTCTTAAGAGTTTTCCAACTACAGAAGTGCCACTACGTTCATCAGTTGTTTTTTGAGTCGTTTCATTTTCGATTAATTGAATCTGCACAGCAAAATTTTTCACTAAAAAGTATGTCTCTAATCATTAAAACAAATAACACGTTCGTGATGCAATAAAGAAGTTTATTATGCTTGACTTTTTCTTACTCTCGTTTATTCATAAATTTAATATTTAACATAATGGATTAAGTAAAGATGCTTTCTGAGCGCACTTATCGGCAAATTTTCAGAAGAAAAAGCAGACAAATTCTTGTTGGTCGTGTTCCTGTTGGAGGTGATGCACCAATTACAGTGCAATCAATGACAAACACATTAACAAAAGATGTAAAAGCAACTATTGCTCAAATTAAACGTCTAGAGGATATAGGAGCAGACATTGTCAGGGTATCATGCCCAGACGAAGAATCGACGATAGGACTAGCTCAGATTATTCCTCAAGTTAAAGTTCCAATCGTAGCTGATATCCATTTCCACTATAAAAGGGCTATTGAGGCTGCAAAAGCTGGAGCTTCTTGTTTACGCATTAATCCTGGCAACATAGGTTCAAAAGAACGCGTTCGTGATGTCATCCAAGCAGCAAAAGATTACAATTGTTCAATGCGAATTGGAGTTAATGGCGGAAGCTTAGAAAAATACCTTCAAGAAAAATATGGTGAACCTTGCCCAGAAGCTATGGTCGAGAGTGCCTTAACGCATGCAAAAATTTTAGAAGATAATGATTTTTTCAATTTCAAGATAAGTGTCAAAGCATCAGATGCTATGCTAGCGATAGCTGCTTATAAAGGTTTAGCTGAAGCATGTGATTATCCTTTACATCTCGGTGTAACAGAAGCTGGCGGTTTCCGCACAGGTACAATCAAATCAGCAATTGGTATTGGTTCCTTACTAATGCAAGGTATTGGCGATACAATTAGAGTTTCTCTTTCTGCAGAACCTGAAGAAGAAATAAAGGTTGGATTTGATATATTAAAGTCTCTTGGTCTTCGCCATCGTGGTGTTAATGTTATTGCTTGCCCTTCTTGTGCACGCCAACAGTTTGATGTCATTAGAACTGTTGAAGCTTTAGAAAAAAGAATCGAGCATATTACAACTCCTATGACCGTATCGATCATTGGATGTGTAGTGAACGGCCCAGGTGAAGCAAAGTCCACAGATATTGGATTGACTGGTGGGGGCCAAGGCACACACCAGATTTATACAGCTGGCATACCGCATCATCGCTTACAAGATGGAAACATCGTTGAACATTTGACAGAGATGATTGAAAAAAAAGCAAAAGAAATAGAAGCAGAACGCTTGGCATCTTAAGAACTCTTTGTTAGCCTTATAGGTAGAGTTTATTATTTGAGGCTAGCACAGTATGCAACAACGTATCGCACTTGTGACAGGTGGAACCCGTGGAATTGGCTCAGCCATTTCTCTAGCATTAAAAAACAAAGGCTATAAAGTTATTGCCAACTACCACAAAAATCATGAAACCGCAGAAGCTTTTAGAAAGCAACATTCTATAGATATTTACTCATGGGATGTTAGTTCTTATGAAGAATGCCAAAGTGCCGTTCAAAAAATTATCCAAGAACATGGTGAAATTAGTATCTTAGTTCACAATGCTGGCATTACAAAGGATAGCTTCTTTCATAAAATGTCACCCTCTATGTGGAATGAAGTGATTCAAACCAATTTAAGTTCTTGCTTTAATATGGCTCACCCGCTAGTTGAATCTATGCGACAAAATGGGTTTGGCCGCATTATTATGCTCTCATCCATCAATGCTTTAAAAGGCCAGATGGGCCAAGTCAATTATTGTGCAGCAAAAGCCGGTATTATTGGTTTTTCAAAAGCTTTAGCCTTAGAAACTGCTAGCAAAGGCATTACTGTTAACGTAATAGCACCCGGTTATACGGATACAGAAATGGTACGATCTGTCTCAGAAAATGTCCTAGAGAAAATACTTGCGCAAATTCCAGCTGGTCGTTTAGGACATGCCGATGAAATTGCCAGGTGTGTTACTTTTCTAGCTGATGAGAACGCCGGATTTATAACTGGAGAGACACTTAATATTAATGGCGGTCAGTATTTGAGTTAGATGCCCTGATCAATTAGTTATTACCTCAAGATCTTCGAAAATAAATACTCCGCCGTTTGAACGTAATTAAATTACATTTTTTTTGTAACTTAAAACCAGACAGTGTCATTCCCGCGAAGGCGGGAATCCAGGAACCCACTGAACTCTCCGAGAATGAAGAGAGTGGTTGCCTTTGGCCTCTTGAGAATGACAGAAGCAATGTTCTGCAAACTTAGAGGAACTCGTTTAATATAGAGAACTATTTCATATACACATTGAACAATAACAAAACATCAAGTTGATTTTCCATGCATAATTCAAAGACCTGATATGCGTAATATTATTGCCCATTCGTAATCCAAGGATTATATAGCTGATAAGCCTTTTAAATGGAGGTTCTATTATGCGTAATCTTGCTGAATCTTATTCTGAAATCATAAGCCCTGAAGACTATAATCGATTAATGTCAAAGGAACATCTTTATATTGCTGCTGCTGATCAATTCATAGCAAAAATAATTAAAGAGGCTGCACAAAAAAATGCAGAAGTTGTTGAGTTAGGTTGCGGGCCAGCGAGAGTGTTATCTTTAACAGCTCAAATTCCATATATTAATTTGACTGGTATTGATGTTGATAGAATTTTTTTAAGCTATAGCAGAGAAGTATTAAAAAATACTTCTGTACAATTAAAATATGGTGACGCTGAAACTTATCAACATAATAAACCTGTTGATATTTTTTATAGCCAAGGTTTTCATCACCATATTTCAAAAGGCTTAAAAACTGAAAACTATCTTAAGAATCTATATAATCAATTAAAACCAGGTGGGATTTATATCCTTAGTGATGAATTTGTTCCGGATTACCAAAATGAAAACGAAAGAGAAATTAAATTAGTTATTTGGTATTCTCACATTATTGCTCATGCTTTGCACCATGGGTATGACTATCTAGCTCAAGAAGAAGCAAAAACGCTTTTGGATGATATTTATGAAGGCCGAAATATTATCAATATCAAAACTCCTAAACAAATCGAATTCGTTTTATCAAAAGTTGAGGCAATCGATAATTTTGCTCGAAAGAAACAGAAGAATTCCGATATGACTGGATTGCCACGGAGCAAAGCTCCTCGCAATGACGTGGAGAGAGAAGTCGTCATAGCAAGCGAAGCGTGGCGATCCAGAAAAACAAAAACGGAAAATCTTGCTCATGAGTTTCTTGTGAATTTAGAACATCATCATAATCTATCCTTATATAATGATCCTACACTTGATTTTTCACGTCATGATTACAAAATTTGTGAAAACGAATTAATGCATGAAATAAAAAATACAGGATTTCAAATAAAAAGCTTTAAACATTTTGGAAAAATTGATAGTGTAGGCGCCATGTCCATATATATTTTGTATAAGGGAAACCATGATGACCAATTCAACTCAACTTTTACAAGCGTTAGATAAACGTACTTTAGAGTTTGGAGCTCAATACCACACTTTTGGTATTTTTGGTGTTATAAATTACCCCCTTTGCTATTTCATTCTTCATTATGTGGGAACGCAGACCAATGAAGATCTGACTGTACGCCTTTTCGCAACACTTCTGTGTATTCCTTTGATTTTTATAGATCAGTGGCCGTTAAAAGCAAAAAAATATCTGAACTTATATTGGCTAACAACAGTTATGTATTGCTTGCCGTTTTTGGGCACCTATATGCTTTTAAAAAATCACGTATCAACCGAATGGTTAATGAATGAAGCATTGGGTCTATTTTTATTAATTTTGCTGGTTGATTGGCTCGTTTTTTCTATTGTTTTGTCAGCAGGTATTGTTTTAGGCTACTTGTCATACATAGTTCTCAATCAAGAAGTCATTATTGCCACCCAAAGTCTTTCATCCCTTTACCTCGTTCTCTATACCTACATCTACACAATCCTTATAGGTCTAGTATTTGCCAGAAATAAAGAAAAAATGGTACAAGAAAAACTAGCCTCGATGAAAATGCTCGCCGGTGCCATCGCTCATGAACTGCGCACACCTTTGGCATCGATCTCAATGATGTCAACGAATTTAAAGAAATCGTTGACAAGATTGTTTGAAAGTCA
>DAHVSZ010000123.1 GCA_027328625.1 Candidatus Paracaedibacteraceae bacterium
TTGTTGCGAGGATCTAGAGATTCTCGGAACGAGTCCGAGAATGACGACATTACAAATGTTTGTTTTAATTTGAAAAAGGATACTATTGAACTGGATGGCCACGCAACTTCATTGCTCGCCATGACGGCATTTCATTTAGTTAAAAATGAATTCAAGATATGTAGATACCTATGGGCTTGAACATAGGGTCCAGGGATCCTTGGTCAATCATTAGGGACCGATATCAGAGCCTTTATATAAACATATCCAATATGTGTTGGTGATCATGATCAACAAACAATTCATGATCACTAAGTAGGTGACTACTCGCTTCCAATGAACACGATACTTTGTTAATTTTCTTAATGACATTCTGAATATCTGTAATGGCTTGGGATGCATTACTTGCCGTAATACCCGGGATTATATTTCCATCTGTATCTGTCCAATTCAGGTATTGACTTAGATTTAACCCTTCCACTGTTAAATCTTGCTCACAAATATTTATGGTGTCTCCATCAGTATCTAATAAAAATGACAGACCGTTGCCTTGCCCATTTATAAGATTAACCCCGTTAAAATTTGAACTATTTACAATCGTGGTGATTGAGTTTAGGAATGATTGAAACTCATTATTCAAAGTCTTGATGCTTTCAGCGTTATCTGGGTCTGCTGCTTCTATAGCTTGTTGAAGAGAATTTTTCGTATCTTGAAAATCACTTGCATCAGCATCAATGTAGCCCCCCATGATTGTCCTCCTTTTTATTAACAGTTTTTAATCCATGTTTTGGTTTTGAAGAAATTTATTTACACTTTATGATGATCATTATGACCTTTTGGTTTGTGATGAGGCTCATTACCATGGCATTTAGGGTTATGGTGATGATGAGGATGTTCACTATGACATTTAGGATTATGATGATGTTCATGTTCGCTATGACATTTTGGTTTGTGAGAATGATGATTATGGTGAAAATGGCTCTGTGAGGGTGATATGGCTGAAATGTTGGACATAATGATCCTCCACTTAAATGCTTTCTTACTAACAAACATAAAGAATAGTTTTTTCATAAGATAAGTCAAGAATCTGACTCATCATAAAGATTCTTTTTGATAAGTGATTCCAGGTCTTCATCATCATTTTGTTCTGAATCTTTTTGTTCTTCTGGTACATCTACATTTTCATCTGGTTTATTATTAATCAAAGTGCTTTTTTGGAGCATTGCTTTAGCTTCATCAGATAAAATGACCACATCATTAATTTCGTAAGCTAATGATAAGTTTTCTTGAGTTTTAGTTGTTTGTTGATAGCTATTCTCTTGAGTTTGGGGATTATTCATTGTGGTTTCAGTTGAGTCTTCTGATTCATGTATATTGGGTAATGCCGGTGTAGAACCATTGATTTGCTGAGTTAAAAGATAGTTGGCAAGTGTTTCAGATAAAAGATTAGGGTTTGTAAGGGCAGTTGAAGATATTATTACAGAGGGTACATCAGTTCGAATCTTATTCTTATTGACTTTAGTCAGTCCATAGATGGGTGTAATTGCTGTTGTAAGCAAGTCGTCGTTTATAAAAGGAACATCATATATCTGGGTCATTTGACTTCTCCCGATATAGTTGAGTTCGCTCTTTCTTAAGCACAAAACGTTCAAAAAAAGATAAAGAAAACTTAGCTACTCAGTCGTATCTATCTAATTAAGAAAGTAAGATTTTTTTTTAAAGAATCAATCCCACTTTATAAAAAGGAATAGATCCTCGGGTCAAACCCGAGGAAGACTATGTTGGCTTTTAAATCCATCCCAGTGTCCATATGGCTTGACCATAGGGTCTTTTAAGTGCAGAAGATCCTCGGGTCAAGCCCGAGGAAGACTACTATTGAGCTGCATGTGCTGGTTTTGCAGGCTCCAAAGAACTTAGAACTTCCTTAATTCCTTCTTTTTTTTCTTCTGTTCCCTTTTTATCTGCGACTGGTTGAACAGATGCATTATTTTGAGTGGCATCATGACCAATATTAAATGACACCTCTTTTAGAACATTACCATGTTCATCTTCCAAACTGACACTCCAAGAGCCAGCCAAAGCTTTAACGCTGCTATATGTTCTCCAACGAGATGAATCTTTTACAGGTGCTTTAAATTCAGTATAAGTTTTACCTTCATGTTTCCAATGAAATGTAACATGATCATGACCTTGACAACTTAAATCTGCAAAAGCAAAAACTCTGCCATCGTGAACTGAAAAGGTATCTTTTGCATCATGTGGTTCGCGATTTGTAATGCCAGTTGCTAAAACAAAACGGTTTATAGTGATATGCCCTTGTGTAACAGCAGCTGTTGCTGCTGCTGGAGCGGTTTCAACTGCAGGAGCTGAAACAGCAGCTGGAGCTGAAGTTTGAGCAAGAAGAGATGTGGAACCTAAGAAAAGGGCTGAAAAAATAGGAATTAATGAACGCATGTTTTAACCTCACCAATAGAAACAAATTACATAATGTATAAGGTATTATAGAATACACGTATTAATTTTTCTTTAAAAAACAGCATGATCCTGTCATAAATTTTAAAAAGAGGGAAACAACAATCAAATTATGACAGCTATTTTACCATTGCTTTATAATGCAGCATCAAACCTATCTCCTTCTTTAAGCATTGAAGCCCCTTTTGAACCATCAGGTGATCAACCTCAGGCAATTGAACAACTTGTACAAGGACTAGAAGAAAACGAAAAAAATCAAGTTTTATTAGGTGTTACGGGTTCTGGTAAAACATTCACAATGGCCCAAGTCATTCAAGCTGTGCAAAGACCAACCTTAATTCTTGCTCCCAATAAAATTTTAGCTGCGCAGTTATATGGCGAGATGAAAGAGTTTTTTCCCCATAATGCAGTTGAGTATTTTGTGTCCTATTATGATTATTATCAGCCAGAAGCTTACGTCCCAAGAACAGATACTTATATTGAAAAAACAGCTTCAATCAATGAGCAGATTGACCGTATGCGCCACTCGGCAACGCGAGCTTTACTAGAGCGCCGTGATGTGATTGTGGTTGCTAGTGTGTCATGCATTTACGGTATTGGATCGGTTACAACCTACAGTGAGATGATTGTACAGCTAAAAGCTGGGCAAATCATTAATCAACAAGACATTATGAGACGATTGGTTGAATTACAATATAAGCGCAATGATATTGCTTTTGTTCGCGGTACTTTTAGAGTTCGAGGAGATATCTTAGAAATTTTCCCGGCTCACTATGAAGATAGAGCTTGGAGACTTAGTTTTTTTGGTGATGAGATTGAAAAGATAATTGAAATTGATTCTTTAACGGGTGAAAAATTTGCTGATTTAGAACAGATTACCATTTTTGCTAATAGTCACTATGTCACGCCTGGCCCGACAATGCAGCAAGCAATCAAACAAATTCAGGTTGATCTAAAGATTCGTTTAAAGGAATTTGAAGAACAAAATAAGTTGCTAGAATATCAGCGACTAGAACAGCGAACCAGGTTTGACCTTGAAATGATGGCAGCCACAGGTTCGTGTTCGGGTATTGAAAATTATTCAAGATATTTAACAGGCAGAGCACCTGGACAACCCCCACCGACTTTGTTCGAATACATTCCCAAAGATGCTGTTTTAATTGTTGATGAGAGCCATGTATCTGTTCCCCAATTGAACGGCATGTATAAAGGAGACAGATCGCGTAAAGCAACTTTATATGAACATGGATTTAGATTGCCATCGTGTGCGGATAACCGTCCTTTAAAGTTTGAGGAATGGGATGAAATGCGCCCACAAACTGTTTTTGTATCAGCAACACCTGGCCCTTGGGAATTAGAACAGACGGATGGTGCTTTTGTTGAGCAGATTATTCGCCCAACTGGTTTGATTGACCCTGTCTGTGAAGTGCACCCTTGTGATCATCAAGTGGATGATTTGATTCATGAATGTAAACTGACTGTTTCAAAAGGTTACCGAGTTTTGGTAACAACTTTAACCAAAAAAATGGCTGAAGCATTGACTGAATATTTGAATGAAGCCGGACTTAAGGTTCGTTATTTGCATTCCGATATTGAAACTTTAGAACGTATTGAGATCATTCGAGGATTGCGCCTAGGTGATTTCGATGTATTGGTTGGTATCAACTTGCTGCGTGAGGGGCTTGATATCCCTGAGTGCGGATTGGTTGCTATTTTGGATGCTGATAAAGAGGGGTATTTAAGATCTAAAACCTCTTTGATTCAAACCATAGGGCGCGCAGCACGAAATGTTGAGGGTAAGGTTATTTTGTATGCAGATAAAATAACGGGATCTATGCAAGGCGCTTTAGATGAAACCAATAGACGTCGTGAAAAACAGCAAAAATATAACGAAGATCATGGCATAACTCCTTTTACCATTAAAAAGGGTATTAGTGGAGCGTTGCAGGCAGTTTGTGATGCTGATTATGTTGATGTTGAAAAAACGACGCAGATGGTTAACCCTAAAGAAATCGGTAAACTAAAAGCTAAACTTGAAAAGCAAATGAAAGAGGCGGCTAGCAATTTAGAATTTGAAGAAGCTGCCCGCTTAAGAGATGAAATCAAGCGGTTGGATAAGATGGAGTTGGAGATGTGAGGAACATCGGCTTATAATTTTTGAAGTTTATTCTTCTACGTGCCAGTAACCTGGATCTGTATATTTTGTTCTTAAGTCTACAATCTGTTTTATGGCCTCTACCTCTGGTAATAGCAAGAGTTTTGTTTCTAGTTCAAAGTTTGTCTGTAACCAATAAACAAATGCACTTGCTATGTCATAGTCCTTTGCGCCTTGTAAGAGGTAGCGAGCACCGTTTTCCCAATTTCTTGGATCATCACTGTTTAATAAACATTTAGCCAAATGAGTTTTGGTTATAGGAACTTGTTTTGTATTAGTTTCTATTTCAAGTGCAGCAGTGTAAAGTTGGATAGCTACGGAATATTTTTGCACATCAGCAAAATATCCTGCTGCCTCATAAATATCTCTTAATTCTTTAGAATCAATAATTTCTCTAATAGGTTTATCACAATAGGTAGGTTCTTCTATCATGTCTGTATGATTCTTTCCATTTCTAATATCTACTAAGCTAGCATGAGGTTTTCTTAAGCCATCATCTAGAGCAGTGATTAAATCATCGGCAGTAGTACAATTGCTAATTTTAATCATGCTTAAAAGCAAGAAAAAATAAATGCTGGATTGTATTGTGAAATGTAGCATGTTTTTCTTCCTTTATTGTCATCATACTTTTTTTATATTTATAGCATTAATATTAAGAATTCAAGTTTATTCATATGGCTTTACTGTTAGTGGCAAGCGATGATAAATTTTGTTAACAGGAGGAGGAATAATAGGCATTTCAATCGTTTCCATCTGTGTTCTTTGTTGAGCTGTTTCTTTTTCTGGATCTAAAGGGTTAATTGATGATTCTGTAACCCAAAAACTAAGAAGGTGAGTTGGATCAATTCCAAAAGCATCTTTTAACTGATCTAATAATGGTGTAAAAGTTGGTAGCAAAGACAAGGTG
>DAHVSZ010000124.1 GCA_027328625.1 Candidatus Paracaedibacteraceae bacterium
GCCAGTGGCATCTAATGAACAAATGGACAGAAGGGCAGCTTACCATTGAAGTTTAAAAAATATTTTAAGGAGAAATATTATGAGAAAAATAATCGTTAGCGTTTGTTTGTTAGCTACCTCTCTAATGGCTGTAGCTACTGATTATAATTCAAGCCCTTCTAATTATAATAATAGTCCATCTAATTATGAAAACAGCCCCTCTAATTACAACAATAGTCCCTCGAACTATGACAATAGCCCTTCTAAGTATGGAAACGATAGAATCATTAGAGATAACGACGGAGAAGCTCGGGGATACATAGTACCCAAAAGTGATGGAGGGGCAAATCTCTTTGACTTTAATGGTAATCGTATTGGGTACTTACCAGCTCAATGAGCTTCAAATTTTTAAGAGATTATCTAATAATAAACAAAGTTAATACGCTGAATCATCTTTAGAAAAATTATATAACTAATGCGAGATACAAAGAGCCATGTACGAAGCAATCCGTTATGCTAGACCTTATCTCAAAGAAACCATTGCAAGAGTTGATTTCATTATAGCGGTCAATCTTGACAGTGCGTTACCTTCCCGATTGACAACTGTTGCTTCGAAACATTTTCCTATTGTTGAGCCAATTGATACACCTGTAAAGAAAATCAACATAAGTGAAAGAAATTTAAGTCAGCAACAAACAAACTTAAGGCAATGGAATTTTTATGATAGAGACAGAGAAAAACAACTTACTCTAACATCTTCTTATGCATTTGTTTCGTGTAAAAAATATGCAACATACGAAAATATTAAAGGAGATTTCGGTGCAATTATAGATGAGTTACAAAAAACTTTTCCTGATGTTAAGGCAGCACGTTTTGGTCTTCGATACATAAATAATATTGAGATTAATGGTCTTAAAAGCCCTACAGATTGGAGCTTATACATCAATGAATTTCTTTTAAAACCTGTAGACTTTTTTGAGAATAAAATTAACTTAACTCGTCTCTTTCATGTAGCAGAGTTAAAATATGAAGATATTGATATAAAATTCCAATTTGGTATGCCCAATCCAGATTATCCAGCTTCTATAAAGCGACCAATTTTTGTACTAGATTTAGATGGATATGTTCAATGCGCTCATTCCTTAAGTGATTCTCTCACTTACATGGATAAAGCTCACGAACAAATACAATATTTATTTGAAAAAAGTATTACGGATAAGCTTAGAGAGGGTATGAATGGAAATTCTACCTAAATTCTTTGATGACCAGTATACAGCTGGATCACAGGTTGCAACTCTCTCGAAAGAAGAAACTGTATCTGCAGAAACAACCAGAGGCGTGACAGCAGAAGTGCCTATTGTAGTAGAACAAGAAAAATATGGAACAGGAAAGCCAAAGCGTATTGTAATTCGAGGAAAAATAACTCGTGACAAAAATTAAAGTAAAAAAGAACCGTTTGTCTCGTATATCTCAAGGAGATGTATTTCGTGATGTAGAGTGTATTGAATATTTTCAAGAGAAGAAAGGGGTTATGGAAATAAGTAAAATTCTGTTTCCGCTGGTCGTTATTTTAACTCAGGATTGTGATTTGGAGCAAAATGCAAAATATCTGAATAAAAAGCAATGTCCATCAAATCAAGATAAAAAGCTTTTTTCTGTTCTTGTGGTCCCTCTGTATAACTCTGAGCATGTTTTTTCAGGTGAACATCTTGGAGATTTAGGGCATAAAATGTCGTCTATCAATAAGAAAAGAACTGAAGGCATAAGCTTAATGCAGAACGAAAGGCCTCGTTATCATTACCTTGATTTTCCTGAGGATGTTCCGATTGTGTCATCTATTGCTGATTTTAAACACTACTTTTCAGTAAGTGTAACTTATTTAAAAAAAATTCAGTCTACTTGCTTTGTATGTAGGCTAGCTGAGCTTTATAGAGAAGACTTATCACAGCGTTTTGCTGCTTATTTAGCACGGATAGGCCTTCCCTAAAACAAAGACTTAATGATGAACAACTAAGAAGCATATTATGTAACTTT
The DNA here is from genome assembly GCA_027328625.1 of Candidatus Paracaedibacteraceae bacterium. Taxonomy (GTDB): domain Bacteria; phylum Pseudomonadota; class Alphaproteobacteria; order Paracaedibacterales; family CAIULA01; genus CANJLN01. Next base: position 2,014 of record DAHVSZ010000124.1, read on the forward strand.
CACAAGAACTAAAAAGTGTACATAACAGAATCATCTCTACGAAAACCAATCAGGGGGCATTTTTGGGGGCACTTCAATTTTTCACATCACAAAGAGCATAGACTTAAAGCCAATCACAAGACGCAATGTGGATGTCGCCGTCCGACCATTTTAAAATATATCAATAAGCTTAAACTGAATTACAATAAAAGCAATCACCCACAAAACTGCAGAAATCTTGGTTGTCAATATAGCCTTTTTTTTAAGATCAGGTTTCACAGGAGCACTTGTGGCAAATCCCTTTTCTGGGGTTTCGTCGACTTGAACACCAATTGGCAATGTGGCCATAAAGACTGTCCACCAAATAATTTGAAAAACAATAAAGCCGGTTACAATGTTCATTTAAGATCCACATTCTGCAAAGAATAATAAATCATAGTTACGAGTTTATCTTTTCTAACCTCTTCACATCTATGGATAAATTTCATGCCAACCTTTTCCATAACACGACCTGAAGCAGGGTTATGATCATTATAGCAGGCAATAATTTTTGCAGGCTTATAAGTTTCAAAAACATAAGGAAGTATGCTTCTACAGGCCTCAGCTGTAATTCCTTGCCCCCAATATTCTTCTGCCAAAGCATAGCCTAGTTCTAAGATACTATTTCCCTGTTGGCTCCAAAGACAACCAACAGTGCCAATCACTTGGTCAGGTTTTTCTTTCAAAATAATACCCCAAGGTCCTGGTACATTATCTTTATAACCTTTTAAAAATAAATTCTGAATGACTTTCTTAGTGTCTTCAACCGATTGATGAGGATACCAACTTACATATTGGGCAACATTGGGATTTTGCGCATAAGTTTCAAATATAGAAGATGCATCCTCTAAGTTTATTTCACGTAAAATTAGGCGGTCTGTTTTAAATGTAGGTAAGATAGACATCGAATGGTTCTTATGCCTGCTTTAATAAAGAATCGTCCATACCTCTACTTAAAGCTATAGAATCAGCAAATTGTAAAGTTGCTAAACGGCGATAAAGACCATCATGACTAATAAGCTCTGCATGTGTTCCAACAGCTTTAATTTCGCCTTGATCCAAAACTACAATTCGATCAGCATTCAATACAGTTGCTAAACGATGGGCTATCACAATTGTTGTACGGGTTTTCATTAAATGTTTTAGACCATTTTGAACAGCTTGTTCACTTTCTGCATCCAAAGCATTCGTTGCTTCATCCAAAAGGAGAATGCTTGGGTTTCTTAATACAGCCCGTGCAATTGATATACGTTGTTTTTGACCGCCTGATAAACGAACACCTCTGGTGCCAACAACTGTATGAATACCATGTGGAAGAATGGATAGAAAATCTCCCAATTTTACAACTTCAGCAGCTCGCCAAATTTCTTCTTCAGAGGCATTGGGGCGTCCATATAAAATGTTTTCATAAATGGTTGTTGAAAACAAAGCGGGTTCTTGTGAAACAACACCTATTCGATTACGCAAATCCTGTACAGATGCATCTTTGATATCCATACCATCAACATAAATAGATCCTGATTGCGGATCATAAAAACGCAAAAGCAATGAAAAGATAGTACTTTTCCCAGCGCCAGAAGGTCCAACGATGGCTAAATTTTCACCAGGTGCAACAGACAATGTTACTTTTTTCAATACAGCTCGCTCAGGATGGCTTGGGTAAGCAAAAGAAACGTTATGCATTGCCAATATTCCACGTGATGTTATAGGCAAAGACCGTTTTTGCTGTTGATTGGCCGCTGAAATTGGGAAAGAGAATAATTCTAACAGCCGTTCTGTTGCGCCAGCTGCTCTTTGAAGATCACCAAAAAGTTCACTAAACGAACCAGCTGCCCCTGCTGCCACAACTGCATAAAAAATAAATGCTGATAAGTCACCTGCTGTTAGTTGAAGACTAGCAACATCTAATGCTCCTAACCATAAAACTAAACCAACAGCTGAAAATACAAGAGTCATAACAATAGCGGCCATAAGAGCACGTGCACGGCTGCGTTTAACGGCAGCAGCAAAAGCATTTTCTGAATAATTACGGAAAATCAATTTATCGATAGCTTCATGATTAAAAGCTTGAACGGTTCGAATCTGGTTTAAGCATTCATCAATGTAGCCACCAATGTCAGCCAGTCGATCCTGAGACAGTTTTGAGTGATGGCGAACACGACGTCCCAATAAAACAATAGGGATAATGACCAGAGGAACAACAGCCAGACAGTATAAGCTGAGTTTGGTGGAAATCGAGATCATCATGATCACTCCACCGCTTAATAAAAGGAGGTTACGGATGGCGATGGCAACAGATGTTCCCACTAAAATTTGAATTAGAGAGGTATCTGTCGTCAGACGTGAAATGAGCTCACCTATACGAATTTGCTCATAAAAGCTAACTTCTAATTGCAGAATATGTTGAAATGCTTCACGTCTTAAATCATTGGCAACTCTTTCTCCAAGCCAGGCAACATAGTAGGTTCTACCAAAACTACCCAATGCCAAAAGACCAACTGCCATTCCAAGATAGGTTAAAATTGTTGGAAGTTGTTCAGAAGTTTGCTCCACAAGACCATTATCTATTAAATAGCGAAGACCAGACCCCAAAGCCAAAACCATACTTGAGGCAAGGAGCAAAGAAAGAAAGGCAAGAGCAATTTTGCTCTTATAAGGCGACAAAAAATGTTTTAATAGAGCAAACTCTTTAAATGAGAGCAAGGGATGGTTACGGCCTGACGGGCGTTTTTCTTGCAGTGCAAAATCATGTTCACTTTTCTCACGCATGGGATAAATCTAAATTGTAGCCGAGTTGATATTTTAATTCTGCAGTAAGTAGAGCATTTAATCCAGTCCCATCACGAGTAGACAGCCATTGATTATCGTTAAAACTAAAATGATGAGCACCAGAAATAGGAGAAGAAACCCAGAGTTGATTGGTTGGTTCATGGAAATTGATGAGGTAAGTTTGATTTGGATTTAACTCAATAGACAGCATTTTTCCATCATAGTCTACCTCTAAGTCTGTGTTGGCTTCTAATTCGTCTGCCAATAATTCTAATATTTCTAGTGCTAATATCTGTTGTGAGGCTGTTGCCATATTTTATACTTTTTTAGGTTAATCGAAGTCATCTAAAGTTTTGGAAAAAGAAAATTTGGTGGAGCCGAGGGGAATCGAACCCCTGACCTCTACAATGCCATTGTAGCGCTCTCCCAACTGAGCTACGACCCCAAATATTGACCCAATCTACCGCGATCGTTCGTAGCTGGCAAGAAGAAACAGAAAAGTTTCTTACCACCCGACATTTTCTTTTAGCGTCATTACAAGTCCTTGATAGAGTCATAGGTACTACACAAGTTTAGTCAATTTATCTAAAATTATTAAAGCAAAGCCGCCGTCATGGCGAGCAACGGAGTTGCGTTGCCATCCAGAAAAAGGGATACAGATGAAACAACCAACAGTTT
>DAHVSZ010000125.1 GCA_027328625.1 Candidatus Paracaedibacteraceae bacterium
AAGCAGCAGATTTTTTAGAGTCTGAAGGAAAACAAGAAGAAGCAAACGGTCTTCGTGTAGCCACAGTGCATTGGTTGAGGCATACGGGAATATCAGAAGATGTTAAAAGAAGACCTAGGGAGCATGTTCGAGATGATGCCGGTCACAGTTCTGGTGCTACTACAGACCGTTATATTGACGTTGAACTCAGAGAAAGGGCAATGTCTGCCAAACATAAAACAATATCAGTCTAAAGGCCTCTGCCCAGAGATAAAAAAATGGAGGAAATTTTGTTGAAAAAGTTTTGGGAAATAACAATACAAATCAATGACTTAAAAATTTTCTCCAAAAATTATGTTTGACCTTCAACCCTTATAAATCAAGGCCTCCCAGCCGTCCTTGCAAGTTATCTATTATTCCGAGGTTCAGGGCCAATATTCCCCGTTCATGCAGCCTTTCCGGATCTGAAAAACACCCCAAGCCTTTTATATCTTTTAAAAGGTCGCCATGAGGTTGAACAGTATGGTTATAAAAATGCTGATGGTCATCTCTTAGGCTATGTGATTCGTTTAGAAGACATGGATGGTAATAAAATAACCCCTACCCTCACCTATTGCCGCAATGATAAAGGCGATGAGCAATGGCAATGGAGGGGTTTTGGTAATAACCGTCTCCTTTATGGGCTCGATCATCTAAAACAAAGGCCAAATGCCCCTGTATTGGTTGTTGAAGGAGAAAAAACCTGCGAAGCAGCTCGAAAACTATTTCCCCAACATGTTGTCACGACATGGAGTGGTGGGTGTGGGAGTGTCCAAAAATCGGATTGGAGCGCAATTAAAGATCGTTCCGTCACCATTTGGCCAGATCATGACAAACCTGGACTCAATGCCGCGCATACAATTATGAGCATTTTGACTGAACTGGGTAATACCAGTGTTAAAACCGTTGATCTTCCCGCCACCATTCCCCACAAATGGGATTTGGCGGACAAAGTACCAGAAGGAGTTAATATTGATAAGCTCTTCACCCACACTTTGGATCATACAGCTCTTTCAGAACGAATTTTAGAGAAAACCAATCCCCGCTATGAGAAAACGTTTAGCTATACTGAAATCTACGCTCATGCAAAAAATTCTTCTATTGAGTTTTTGGTGCTGGAAGAAAATGAGCCTCTGATGACTCATATCGCCAACGAAACCTTGAGAGAACTTAAAGAATGGCATGCCATTATAGGACATTCTTATGATAATCAGACATTACAAAAGCAAGCTTCTTTAACAGGCATCTACACCGCCTGGTCAAAGGATATGTTGGATTCAGTTAAAAAAGAGGAAGAATCACTTGAGAAATCTCTTATCATTGGGGCTATTGCCGCCAAATCTAAAATAGATGGTATCAAGTTTCGGGATGAAAATGGCCGTATGTATGACGCGAAAGCGCAATACCAACAACAAGAAGAAAAAATGCAGAAAAGCATGCTCAACCCATCATCTTCTATCAAACATTGGTCTCAAGCCGCTCAGAAAGAAATTATGAGAAACTCGCTTCGTTGTAACGAACTGACCGGAAAAACCATCCCTGCTCATATCGTTAAAGAGTGTATTCAAATAGTTGATCAGTTGTGTGCCAAAGACCATTCCGCTCAAACTGTACGCAGTGTCATTCAGGAGGTCATGTCACAGAAAGCAAAAGGCCTCACATCAACAGCCCAGGTAAATCTCGAAGCGTTATCTCTTGCTCAAACGAAGAAAGAGTTTCAGCTTCAAAAAGCCGTTCAGTTATCACACCAAAAGACACTTCAGAGACAACAGCAACGAACTTTAGAACAACAGCATTCTCACGGGTTAGAACATTAGAATCATATCTGAGGGGTTGTTTTCTGAAATTTAATCAGAGATTGGTTATTACTAATTAGATAGAAGTCCCTGACGGTTCATCTTATCAATAGTATCATCGTGTCCAAGAATTCCCCAGATTGTAACATCACTTTTTGAATCAACAGTATAAACCAATCGATGTTCATCATTCATTCGACGTGTGCACAGAGGAGTTCCATCTTTCAAACGATAAGATAAAGTTTTAGGGTGACCAGTCCGCTCTCCATTCTTAATTGCCTGAATGAGTGTCATATATCTAAACTGCCCAGAATTATCCAAGGCCACATAATCCTCTTCAGCCTTAGCTTCTCTGGTAAACTGCCTTTCTTTTTGGTTTGTTATAGGTGGAATTTGGTTGTGCTGCACATCCTGCAAACGTTTTTGTACACAATGTTCTCTCTCATACTTTCTAGCTATCACGCGTAATGCATTTTCCCGTGAACCCTCCAAAGCAAGACGCCTTTGGCATTCTTCTTCTTGAAGCAAGATAAATTGTCGTAATTTTTCTTGAATAATTGATTCTTGCGTCAGAACAGGTATTGGTGATGACAGTTGTTGAAGCAGAATTTGTTCATCCAAACTCTCTTCGTCTGAATCAACTTCTTCCTTTTCTAATATTTCCAATGTCTTCCCTGCATGCTTAACGTAGTTCCAGTAAGCAGCGGAATTTCCTTTAAGGGCACTTTCTTTAAAAAGAGCAATTGCTCTTTCTTTATCTCCCATAAAATTGAGGTAAGCCAAGCCTAGTATTAATTCTTTTTGACTGCGATAATCTAATCCAAAAGCAGTACCTTCTTTAGTGACGTACCTCATCGCTAAATCCATCTCTGCTCTTTTTTTGTCTGTTGACACTACGAGCTGTTTAATATGTTCTAGCTTTTGGAAACCATCCCGAAATTGATTCAAAAGGTGAGGATGTTTGACCAATAAACGCGCTAAATTTAAATCTCCAATTTCTGTTCGAGATCTTTTATAGTAATCAGCTGCAGCTTTAATTCGATTTTCAGGTTGAATAGCTCTGCCCTTCTCGTCTAAGAAAGCTCTTCCTTCATCAATCATGCCTGCAAGGCCATTGTAGGCTGCATAACAGCCCGCCTCAATGGCTTTTCCATAACAGATTGCTACCACCTCTGCACGCTTTTCTAAAGGAATATACAAACCTGAGGCATCTTTATCCGTATAACCATTTGCAATCAACACCCCTAAATTATGATGTGCCATGGGAACGTTTTGTCGAATGCCTTCACGAGTCATTCTTGCATCAACTTCATGACGTTGATCTTCTGGAATTCGATTTCCTTTTTCATCTTCATCAAATAATTCACGTTTAATGAGACGCGCTAAATTCATAAGAGCACGTATATCTTTAGTTTTTTCATAGCACTCTTGATACAAACGACCCGCAACTTTGTAATGAGCTTGCTGATCGCGTAATCTATCAATTCTATGCCCTTCTCGATTAGTTTGAATTCTTTGATGTTCAATTAATATAGCAAGACTCAAAGTACCCGTTCCGACCCATTCTCTGGATTTGAGCATAAGGCGATAAACCTTAGCTGCTTCTTCATCATGGGCATGAGGATTTGATGGGTCGATAGGACTGCCCATTATATCCATTGAGACTTTTTTTTCTTCAAACAAACGAGCAAGAAAGGGGGAAAATTTTGTATCCCCTTCGTTTATCAATTTGCGATAAAGTCGTGCTCGCACATTATCACGTTCCTGATCCGTCAAAATAGGACGACACATCTCATCTAGATTCACAACCTTGTCTGAAATCCAACAAGCCAAAACACCGAGACATTCCTTTTGAGGAGCAACAGGCTCATCTGGACATATCCTTTGAGGATCGATGGGTTGCTTTGACAAGTAAGTAGCCCATACAGTTGCACACTGAAACTGATAAGTGTGACACTGAATGTGCCCTAAGACAGAATGAAATGCGCGACTGTAGTTTCTTTTGAAGGAATTACTGGCTCCCTCTGCGAGATACTGTTCCATGAGATGAGCTGATTTTTTGGCTTGTGTTTCAAGTTCTCCAATAAGCTGATCTTTGTTACTTTCTTTTAATTGCTCACTAAATTGTTTATAAGAAAGAGCTGAGCTTTGAATGATTTTCATCATCTCGTATACCCAACGAACACACTGATGTTCCTCATTTTCTGGATAATGTTGACTTAAAAATAAATTTATGCATTCAAGAGCTTTTAAGCTAAGAAGGCCATTTGTCTGAGTTGAGTCCCCAAAAGCATTGGGACACATCTGTTCAAATGTTTTATCACTCCATTCCCTTGGTTTTCGAAGCCAAACATTTAAACGAGCCTCTGATTCCGAAGTTGGAAATCCTTTAAAAGAAAAAAGAGTCAGGTGTTTTTTCACAATTTTTAAAGCATCCGCTGATCCAAAGTCTGACTTTAATTGAATCACAAACGGTGTAGTCTCTATATCAGGCTCTGTACTATAAGCGTCAAGCATTGTGAACACCAGAACATACAGAACGAACGCAAAATTAGCCAGCAGCCGATTTACATTGAAATCAATGATCCATTGTTTTCGTTTTTCGCTTAAAGGCATGATGATCATAAATTCTTCAACAACTGGAGAAAAACGTAACCCAGACTCTTCAAATGAGGCAAATTGAAAAATTACAGGAATGTTCTATATGTAAATTCCCATTGTTAAAATAGATTGAATCCTCCTTTGAAGTTTGAATACAACGGTGATGTGTTGTTATTGCTATTCAAAATAAAAAACTTACATGTTATAATGTACTACCATTTGATGGAACATATGAGAGAACCGATGGATATTTTTAATGTGAGAGATTTACGCGAACGCCCTGGAGAGCTTATCCGTGAAGCTGAACAGGGTCTTTTAGCAATGGTCACAAAACGAGGACACCCTGTTTTTATCGCTGTGCCTTTCACAGAAGAATTGGTAAAACTTGGCCTCTCTAAGTCTTTGGCACTTCGAATGCTAGAAGAAAAGCATATTAGTTTGAGACAAGCCGCTAAGATTGCCGGTATATCGCTTGAAGAAATACTCTGCTTAGCTTCCGATGCTGGTGTCAGTGTTGTTGATTATGATCCAAAAGAACTCGATGAGGAACTCGCTGTTGACAATTAAGCTCATTGTTTGTGATGCTGGCCCCCTTATTGCTTTGGGAAAAATTAACCAACTTCAACTTTTAAATCATCTCTATACAGAAATATATGTTCCTGACGTTGTGTTAAAAGAATGTCTTGTCAATGAAACGCTGCCTGGAGCACAAGCTATTAAGATCGCTCTTGCAAATAAGCAATTTATTGCCAAATCTCCTTTAACAAGTACCTTTTTAGAAAAAGATTACTCCATTTTGGATGCCGGTGAAAAAGAAGCCATTCTTTTAGCAAAGGAATTGAAAGCCTCCGTATTAATTGATGAAAAACGGGGGAGAACCGTTGCAAATGCTCTTTCTTTAAAAGTTATTGGCACCGCTGGGTTGCTTTTAAGTGCTTATAAAAAAGGGTTTGTTTCTAATTTAACCCGAGTTGTGTTTAAGGATTGAGAAGAAGGATGTTTTGTAAAGAAGGTTTATCGTCTCTAAGTTGGTAGTT
>DAHVSZ010000126.1 GCA_027328625.1 Candidatus Paracaedibacteraceae bacterium
GACTAAACTTGTGTAGTACCTATGCCTCTATCAAGGGCTTGTAATGACGCTAAAAGAAAATGTCGGGTGGTAAGGTTGAGTTTGTCATTATTTTTGATTTAAGGGGTAAAATCAAAATAGAGGTACCCCATCATCTTCTTCCGTAACGCTGCTCCTTAACCTTTGAGCAGTGGCTGCAGCTACTTGTGCTGCTTTTCTTTTTGATTCTTCAATAGCTTTATCAATTTCAGCTTTCAATAGATCAATCTTAATTGACATATTTTCAAGTAGCTCAACAATTTTCTCATCGGCAGCAGGATCAGCAAAGTCTATTGTAGGGATAACACTCGCACTCATAGCAGCCTTTAATTGAGCAACTATCCTCCCGCCTAATATTTGTTCAGGAGATGCATCTGATCCTGCAGCAGCTAAAGCTGCTTCTTCTCTTTTTCTCATGGCATTGTGAAACCTTCCAATTGCAGCATCGTCTCCTGTTATACCCTCATACTTTTGCCCAACTTGATGTTTTGCTAACCTAGCATCAATGCGTTCTTGAATAGTTTGGCCTTTTTCCGTTTTAAAATCCCGAATTGCTTGTAATACAACTGCATCAGAACCATCTCCAGCAGCTCTAGCTTTTGCTAAATCGGCTTCAAGGTCAGTCAGAGATTTTTTAGATTGCCCCATGGTTTGTATACCCAGTAATCGAGCTCTTTTTAGTCGAGCTTCATCTGGATCCATTGCTATTGCAACGTTGGAAATCGTTGGTATTAATACTATTACCATCATTAATGATTTTACAAAGCTCATGATTTCCTCATATTTAATAAAATTTGTGGTGATATTAACCATTCTTTTGAATTGATTTTAGTTGTTCTTAAGTTAATAAAGTGTTAAAAAACCGCTGTCTAGAATGAATATATTTTGACTGTCTTATAACACGCGACCTTATATGGCGTCACGAAATTTTTTCTTCATTTCACCATTAAGCCACTTTTCTCAAATTTCAATTAGATTTTGCTAAATTTATCAGCTACTAATAGTAATAACGAAACTTTTTATGGCTGGCTATGTCTACTGTTCTTTTTCCTCAGACTCTTTCAGTGCATGAGATAAGCGATTTGATTGCTTCTACCCAAGATTTTTGTCTGATTGATGTTAGACAATCCTGGGAATTGGAACTTTGTTATATTAAAGGCAGTCTTAATATCCCCTTGGATCAGCTAAACTCTCGTCTTGAGGAATTACCTAAAGATATTCCTCTTATCACAATTTGCCATCATGGAGTGCGCAGTTTGCAAGCTGCTATTTTATTAAAAAACGCTGGATTTTTATCTGTGACAAGTATGGCTGGTGGGATTGACGCATGGGCCAAGGAAATTGATACATCAATTGGAATTTATTAAAAGGAATTAAGCAATATGTACCATATGTTCTTACTAACTTCTGCTTCATTAGCTTTTTGTACGTCTTTTGCTTTAGCAGCTGATGAACCAAGCATTATTCAGCCCTCTGAAGTTATTGCAAAAGAAATTAATGAGACAGAAAAAGTAAAAGTTGTCGATGATGCTCAAACCATTAATGCAGCTATTATAGGTGCTTATAAAAATAATCCAGCTCTTCAACAACAACGCTACGCTGTGTTGGCAGCTCATGAACAATACGTTCAAGCAACTGCAGGATGGCGTCCAACTGTTGATGCAAGTGCGAGTATGACGGAGGCTAAAAAAATTGCTTCTGGTACAACGAAAGAAACAAGTTCATATCCAGGGTTTTCAGGTGGAACATCCAATACTCGCCAAGGGGCATTAACTTTGAATCAAAATCTTTACCAAGGTGGGCAAACTACTGCCAGTATCAGTAAAGCGGATCAAAGCGTACGCTCTGCTTGGGCAAGCCTTCAATCAACAGAACAAGATACTTTATTCAAAGCGGTAAAAGCGTTTTTAGACCTTTTGTCTCAATATGCTCAGGTTGAACTTTATAAAGCCAGCAAGATTGCGTATCAAAAAAATTATGAGGCTGCTGTTGAAAAACGCAATATTGGTGAAGAAACTCAAACTCAAGTTGCTAATGCTGAGGCTAAACTGGCAGAAGCTGAAGCAAACCTAAGAACAGCGGAAGCGCAGCTTGAAGGGTTAAAAGCAACATATACGCAAATAACTGGTCTTCAACCTGCTGCTCAGTTAAAGAAACCAGAACCTCCTTCAAGCTTATTGCCTGGAGATTTACAAAGTGCTGTTCAGTTAGCAAAAGACCAGCATCCCGATGTTATTGCTGCTCAATTTGATCATCTAGCAGCTCAATCAGAAACAGAACGTATTGGTGGAGGACTTTTACCTGTTGTTGATTTGCAAGCGCAAACGACTAGAAATGAAGCAAGAAGCCGTTTAGAAGTTGGAAATTCAGCTCAGGACGCGCATTATAATGATATGTATACGAATAACCAACTTATGCTGCAAGTTAAGGTTCCTTTGTACGAAGGTGGGGCTATACGTTCACAAAAACGACAGGCTCATGAAACTGCGGTGCAAAAGCGAGTGGCTATTGAAAATGCGAGAACACAAGTGGTTCAACTTGTTGTTCAAGGTTGGCAGAATTATCAAGCAGCTAAAAAGAATATTGAAAACTACCAAAAGCAAGTTAATGCCAGTGAGGTTAGCTTAGAAGGTACTAAACAAGAGATGGCTGTGGGATCAAAGATTCTATTGGATGTGTTGAATGCACAAGCTGCTCTTTTAGAAGCTCAGCTTAAATTAGTTCAAGCTGAACAAGCTTATATTCTAGAAGCTTATCGTTTGATGTCTGCTGTGGGTTTGTTAAATGCTAAATATTTGAAATTGCCTATTGAATATTTTAATCCTGAATTACATTATCAAGTGACAAGAGGGCGCTTTTAAAGCTATAGGCTGAAGAGGAATTTATGACAACAATAAAAAAAGATGATGAAGAAATGTCAATGGAAGAAATCCTTGCTTCCATAAGACGATATGTAGCTGATGATTCAACAGAACAAAGTTCGGTTGAGAAAACAGTTGTTTCTCCCCCCCCAAATGGGCGTGACCACCTGTATGGTGAACAACCAGCTTATGATGTTTATGGACATGCTATTCATCATTCCTCTTCGGAACACGTCTATGAGCCAGTCTCAGAGGTTATTCGATTGACAGAAGCCTACGAAGCCCCATCACCTTATTCAATAACGGAAAAGCCAATAGAACCTCGTAAATTTAGGTCTTCTTCATCTATGTCATCTGCCCCTGATGTATTATTATCTGAACAAGCAAAAATGAGTTCAACACAAGCTTTTTCAAAGTTAAAAGAGACGGCAAACAATTTAACTCAGCCAAAAGAATCTCCCATTGCAAACCCTTCAACTACAGCTAGTGGAGTTACACTAGATCATTTAATTGCTGAGATTGCTCGTCCAATGATTAAGCAATGGTTAGATAATAACTTACCAAGTTTAGTTGAGTCTTTAGTTAATAAAGAGATTGAAAAGATCACGCGAGAAATGCGGGGACGTTAGACGCTAATAAATTTCTTTATAGATATTTGTTATTAATCCTTGGATTTGTTGCAAAGGCCTTATGTCAATTCCATAAATGACTTTACATTAGAATTTGTCTAAGAAAGTCAAAAATCTGTATCTTGCTCTTACAGTGATGAGCTGAGTATCTTGGCATAATGAAATTTTAGGTTAGAGTATGAGTCATATTATGAGCCCAACATTCCCCACCGTTCGTCTTCGTCGATTAAGACAGCATCCCGTTATTCGAGATTTAATCCGTGAAACAGAGTTAAATTTAGATGATCTTGTCCATGCTATTTTTATTAAAGGAGATAAGGGTGACAAACAACCTGTCTTATCTATGCCTGGACATTACCAAATTCCTCTTTCAAAATTGGATGAAGAAATCGAAGAAATTGTCAATTTGGGAATTAAGAGCATTATGATCTTTGGTGTTCCTAGCACAAAAGATGCTTATGGTTCTGATTCTTTTGATGATCAAGGGATTATGCAAAAGGCAATCCGACAAATCAAAAAACTAGCACCTGACCTTTTGATTATTTCTGATATTTGCTTTTGTCAGTATACCGATCATGGTCATTGTGGTTTTATGGATGATCATCATGGATGCATTGATCTTAATAATGATAAGACTTTAGAGCTTTTGGTTAAGCAATCGATTAGTCACGTCCAAGCAGGAGCGAATATGCTTGCCCCAAGTGGTATGATTGACGGAGCAGTTATAACTCTTAGAAGGGCATTAGATGAAGCAGGCTTTGAGCATATTCCTTTGATGGGACACACAGTTAAATATTCATCTGCTATGTACGGTCCATTTAGACAAGCAACAGAGGGAGCACCTAAATATGGTGATCGTAGTCGCTATCAAATGGATCCAGCTAATGGTAATGAGGCGTTACGTGAGGCAGCTGTTGATATCATGGAAGGGGCAGATATTCTGTTAATTAAACCAGCTCATACTTATTTGGATATTATTTACCGTGTCAAGCAAACCTATCCTCACATTCCTCTTTGCGCTTATCACCCTAGCGCTGAATTCAGTATGATTAAGGCTGCAGCAGAAAAAGGTTGGATTAATGAAAAACGTGTTGTGTTTGAAGTTTTGACAAGCATTAAGCGTGCTGGCGCTGATTTTATTGTTAATTATTACACGAAGGAAGTAGCCAGGTGGATTATTAATAAGGAATAATTTTTGTGTGTTACGGTTGAATAAAATTAAATAAAAAAGCCCACTTAACAAACTGTTAAATAGGCTTTTTTAAAGTTTTTTACGACCAAAACTTACTGTGAATAAATACTGAGATAGATTTACAATATTATTATTAACGAAAGTTTTGACGTCTCAGTCAAGTATTCTTATTATTAGGCATACGGATCAAAGTCTTGTGCAGGTGCATCTTGATGAGTTTCCTCTGGCGCTGCTGGTGGTGGTGCAACGTCATCATTTGAAGCTGCTGCTCCCGCAGGATCATCTGCAGTGGTAGTTGTTGGAGTAGCATTTTTGCAGTTGCAAGGTTTGCAAACTGGACATTTTACACTACTACTCTTAGCAGCCACTGTTGTTTTTGTGATTGTTCTACCAGTTTTTTTGGTACCTACTGCTGCTTCTGCAGTTTGTAACGCTGTTTGCATGTCTGGATGATCATCATTTGCCACAAACAATGTTGATTTAGGATTTGGTTTCCCCGCAGCTGCTGCCATTCCCTCAGCTGTACATTTTTTTATCAGAGTAGTTGGGTTAAGAAACGGAACAATTGCTGGATCTGCGCCTTCTAATAGTTTACCAACTCTTTCCTCACAAGCATGTTGAATATCAGAATTTACACTTGCTGGTTTTTTTGCTGGTCCGATCGCAAATGACATATTTGCCATCACCAAACTTGATAGGGCTATCATTAAAAATTTAAACATTGTTACTTTTTCCCTTACAAAAAATA
>DAHVSZ010000127.1 GCA_027328625.1 Candidatus Paracaedibacteraceae bacterium
ACTAAACTTGTGTAGTACCTATGCCTCTATCAAGGGCTTGTAATGACGCTAAAAGAAAATGTCGGGTGGTAAGGTTATTCATTATATGAATGTTGACCAATATAAAGAGATTTGCATATATTGATTTAGTTTCTTAAATAATTTTCGTTTAATCATAATGCTTAATCCTCTGCTCCATAATTTTAGAAAACGTCTATCATGGCTTATATTGCCTCTTGGATTGTTATGGTGTGGCGTGATTTTAGCCTTATAATAATTTAGATATTTTATGAATTCATATGCTTGAACTCTCTCATGTTTCATATTCATATAACGAGTTCAAAGCTTTACAAGATATTTCTGTTTCCGTTCTACCACAAGCATTAACAGCTGTTATTGGACCGAATGGAGCCGGGAAAAGTACACTTTTAAAAATCATTGCCAATCTCATCACACCCGCAAAGGGGAAAATGAAACTCGCAAAAAACGTGAAAATTGCTTATTTACCGCAGTATTCTCTTTTAGACCGGACCTTTCCTTTAACAGTTTTTGATGTTGTGGCTATGGGTTTATGGCAAGACATCGGTATTTTTGGTGGATTATCTAAAAAAAAAACTGAAAGTATCTATTTCGCTCTTGATGCTGTTGGACTTAATGATTTTGATTCTCGTTCTCTTAGCGACTTAAGTGGCGGCCAATTCCAGAGATTATTATTCGCAAGAATGATAGTACAGAATGCAGACCTTCTTCTCCTTGATGAACCTTTTGCAGCTGTTGATGAACCAACTGTAAAAGATCTTTTAAAGTTAATAACAATGTGGCATCAACAAGGAAAAACAATTCTTGCCGTAATGCACAATTTAAAACTTGTTAAAAATTACTTTCCAACAACAATCCTTCTCGCAAAAAAAATTATTTCGGCAGGGAAAACGTCTGATGTAATAGATCCATCCAATCTTGCCAAAATCAGCTTCACAGAAATATAATTTATGGATTTCTCATTTTTTTCACATCTCATTGCACCCTTTAAAGAATATTTGTTCATGCGCCGTGCATTAGTTGCTTGCATTGGTATTGCTTTATCAAGCGCACCTTTAGGTGTCATATTGATCCAAAGACGTATGAGTTTAATGGGGGAAGCTCTTTCACACGGTATTTTACCTGGAATTGCTATTGCCTATCTGATTGTTGGAATGTGGCTTCCAGGGTTGAGTATTGGCGGCATTTTAGCAGGATTAACAATTGCCTTCCTCAGTAATATGGCAGCAAGAAAAACAGTTTTAAATGAAGACGCCAGCTTTAGTAGCTTCTATATAATAGCCCTAGCTATTGGAGTTCTCATTCTTTCCACTCAAGGTGGAAACATGAATTTGTTACATCTTCTATTTGGTAATGTTCTTGCTGTCGATTCAGGCTCTCTCTTATTTATCTCAGTTATCTCATCTCTTTCACTTATTTTATTGTTGTTACTTTATCGTCCTTTGATTTTTGATTGTTTTGATCAATTATTTATGAGATCACAGGGACTAAAAAGTGCTTTATACAACACAATCTTCTTAGCTCTTGTTGTTTGTAATCTTGTTGCAGCTTGCCAAGCTTTGGGAACATTAATGGCTTTAGGAATGATGATGGTACCAGCAGTAACAGCTAGACTTATGCTAAAACGTTTATTTCCTATGATTATTATGAGTACTTTTTTTGCTATTCTAGCGAGTTACATTGGGTTATTACTATCTTACTATTTAAATTGGCCTTCAGGTCCCACTATTATTTTGGTAGCAGGCGGAATATAC
Organism: Candidatus Paracaedibacteraceae bacterium; assembly: GCA_027328625.1. Taxonomy (GTDB): domain Bacteria; phylum Pseudomonadota; class Alphaproteobacteria; order Paracaedibacterales; family CAIULA01; genus CANJLN01. Next base: position 1,773 of record DAHVSZ010000127.1, read on the forward strand.
GGAGTTGCCCTTATCAGGGAATTTTTAAAACAGCTCATTAAAATTTAGGTTACTTGCATAGACACTTGATTCTACAGGGTACAGACCGTTAGGATATAATCCACCCCATAGAAAGTAAAATAGGCTTTAAAATGAAAAAAACACATCTACGATATATTATTTGGTTTATTTCCACATTTGTGCTTGTGGTCGGAATTATATATTACCAAGCAAAAAATACGCCCGTATCTTATGTCCAAGACAAACCCCCTCATGGTACAGCAATGATTGGTGGACCATTTACTCTAACAGACCAAGATGGAAAAACTCGAAATAGTAATGAATTTAGAGGTAAGTTCATGCTTATTTATTTTGGCTACAGTTACTGCCCAGATATTTGCCCATTGGGCTTACAAAACATGGGACAAGCATTAAACTTACTGCAACGTGACCGTGAACAAATTGTTCCAATTTTTATAACTATTGATCCATCAAGAGATACCGTTGATCATTTAAAAATTTACTCGTCCAATTTTCATCCGAACTTTATTATGTTAACTGGATCACAGACAGAAATTGATCCCGTTCTAAAACTCTTTCATATTTATTCCGCAAAATCTACTAACAGTGAAAATGATAAAGATTATTTAATGGATCATAGTACGCTTATTTATCTAATGGACAAAGACGGCAATTTCCTACAACATTTTCCACATTCGACTGCCCCTGAATTACTTGCGGCCTCAATTCAAAAATATCTCCTTCCTAAAAAATAAGATTAGAGACAAAGTATGACAACACAAAAACTTATTGTCGGTAATTGGAAAATGAACGGCTCTCTTTCTTTTCTGAAAGAGAATCTTTCATATTGGCAAACACAAAAAATTTTTCATCAAATTGTTATTTGCCCTCCATTTCCTTTGTTACCTTTTGCTAAAGAACATTTAAATTCTCCTTTCATTAGTCTGGGTGCTCAAGATTGTCACAATAAAGTATCTGGAGCCTTTACAGGAGATATAAGTGCTAGCATATTATATGAAGTTGGATGTCAATATGTTTTGATAGGCCATTCTGAACGTCGCCAATACCACAATGAAACAAATGAACTCATTAAGGAAAAAGGAGAGACGGCTATAGCCAATCACCTGATACCTATTATTTGTATTGGTGAAAATTTACAAGAAAGAGAACAAGGAAAAACCCTCTCCATTCTAAGCAACCAAGTTACTACATCCATTCCCTCAAAAGGCTCTAACTTTTGTGTTGCTTATGAGCCTGTCTGGGCAATTGGCACGGGAAAAACTGCTTCTTTAAATGATATAACAAAAGCTCACAGTGCTTTAAGACAACAACTTGGCCAAAATATAAAACTCCTTTATGGTGGTTCTGTTACAATTGACAATTACCTAGAAATACTTTCTCTTGATAATGTTGATGGAGTGCTAATAGGTGGAGCAAGCCTTAAAAAAGACGATTTTAGTCGTATGATCTGTAATGAACCAGCAAACAGTACTAGATAATACTGATTCATTATCAGCAACAGACAAAACTTGGCAGCTGAGAACTGCTGACGAAAGACTAATCCTGAGTCTTGTTCAACGTTATAATTTACCTGAGATTATTGCTCGTCTACTGGCTAACAGAGGAATAGATCTTGAAAATATTTCTGGTTATCTTCAACCTACCCTTCGAAATTTTTTACCTGATCCTTCATGTTTACTCGATATGGATGTGTCCATTAATAAAACTGTCCATGCTTTAGAAGCCAAACAAAAAATTGTTGTGTATGGCGATTATGACGTCGATGGAGCTACAGCTTCTGCCCTTTTGCGATCTTATTTTCAAGAAATTGGGCAGCCTATTGGGTTATATATCCCGGATCGAATTGAAGAAGGATACGGGGCTAACAGTCAAGCTCTATCCTATTTGTCAGAACAAGAATATAATCTAGTTTTAATGGTTGATTGTGGAACAACCTCGTTCGAACCCTTAGAACATGCAGCTTCTTTAGGGCTTGAGGTTATTGTTCTCGATCACCACACAGCTCAACCCGCTTTACCAAAAGCCATAGGGATTATCAATCCCAATAGATTAGATCAAAACCTAGGAGATTACGACTATCTTCGCTATCTATGTGCAGCTGGTGTCACCTTTTTGTTTCTGGTCGCACTTCAACGTGCTCTCCGACAAAAAGGATGGTTTAATGAGAAAACTGAACCTGATTTAATGAAATACTTAGATTTAGTCGCCTTAGGAACGGTTTGTGATGTCATGCCCTTAAAAGGCCTGAATCGGGCTTACGTTAGTCAGGGTCTTAAAATCTTAAGACAAAGACACAACCTAGGGCTTGCTACTTTAAGTAATGTTGTATCTCTTGATGAAACTATTACCTCTTATCATCTTGGTTTTATGCTTGGCCCACGAATAAACGCAGGTGGCCGAGTTGGACAAGCTGATCTTGGTAGTCGTTTATTAACCACACAAGATCCTTTAGAAGCTCAAACAATTGCTAAGCAACTCAATGAACTTAACCAACAGCGTCAAGACATAGAAAAACAAGTTTTAGATGATGCGATTCATCAGATAGAATCGAAAGAACTTCACCAAAATCCTGTTTTACTTGTTGGTGAAGATGGTTGGCACCCTGGAGTCATTGGAATCGTTGCTAGCCGATTAAAAGAACGTTATAATCGCCCAGCATGTGTTGTTGGGTTTGAAAACGATACAGGCAAAGGCTCAGGCCGTTCCATTTCTGGTGTTGAACTTGGATCTGCTATGCATGTAGCTGTACACCAAAACCTCTTAGAAAAAGGTGGAGGACATGCTATGGCCGCTGGGTTTACGGTCACAAGAGCACAATATGACAAGTTTTATACTTTTCTAAATGATCAATTAGGAAAGCAAATCCAAGATATAACACCAACTCTTAAAATAGATGGATATTTGTCGTTAAGTGGAGCAACAGTTTCACTTTTGGAATCTATTCAACAATTAGAACCTTTTGGTAATGGAAATCCAGCTCCTAAGTTTGCCTTTAGGCATGTTTATGTATCCTATTTAGATAATGTCGGAGAAAATCATTTACGCTGTCAAATCAATGATGAGACTGGAAACCGTTTAAAAGCAATGGCCTTTCGAGTAAAAAATACTGCTCTTGGAAATTTTCTACATTCAACAAAAGGCAGAAAAATTGAACTTGCTGGGACATTAAAACTTGATTCATGGAATGGATCAAATCAAGTATGTCTTATAATTGAAGATGGGAAAGTTATATAGGAAAATGCACCTCTTTTTGAATGAAAAAAGATATATAAAGAGAGTACTTTTTAGTTTTATCACGATAGGAATTGCTGCTTTACTTATCATAACTTATAAAATCCTTCAACCTTGCACAATTTCTGATGATTTACCTGCTATAGTTGATTTATGCGATTTAAAAACTCTTGGAATTGGTATGAGAGCAGATTCCAGAGTTTTGGATCAATTTGCAGTTATTTCACCTCCCCCTCTTAGTAGAACCGGAAAAACTTATTTAACTCTTAATAGAATGGGATTTGATACTCTGAGGTGTCCTCCTTTGTCTAGACAAATTTTTAGGTCAGTTTGAGATATAATTCTCCCTTATTAATGTTAAAGTATG
>DAHVSZ010000128.1 GCA_027328625.1 Candidatus Paracaedibacteraceae bacterium
GCCAGAGCGACTTATTTACAGCCAATTTCGAACCCGACCAACTCAGGTTTAACTAACCGCCAATGATTAATATAATCACAAATCATTAATATAAAGTTACTAATATGAATTATAATTCAAAATTATAATACAAAGACATTGATCTAAAAAAACCGTCGGGAGGCATGGAAGCTAAAGAAGCATTATTGACTTAATAGATTCTTTCTTGCTTAATATACTTTGTTATTTCTAGAGTTGGAGTATTTATGAAATTTAAGTATAAAATATTTGTTATTTTTGGTTTTATGTTCTTGATAGCACAAGAAGATATTAGTTATGCGATGGGGCCTACAGAATTATTAACACGGGCTTCGGCCAGCATGGGGAGATGTCTGAGGAAGGTAGTTAGTCCCGGCAGTGCAGGATGGGCGGCAGCAGATTTTGATTTGCCAATGACCGCTAGAAGAGCACTTTCTACAACTCCACAACTTTTCTATCCAATGGGGGGAACAATAACTGGAGATTGGGGTAAGGTTGTTCCATCAGCATCAACTTTAATTACAGGAAAACCTGAAGATTTGAAGGCACTTGCTGCTACTCTTTCAAGGAAAGATGAAAAAGAGTGTGAAAATAATAGCAGTAGGCAAGAAGAGAGAGGTTCTTCTCTTTTAAAGAGAAAACCAGAAAATCAAAAGTCAGAAAGTCATAATGATAATTTTCCGTCAGGTTGCTAAGTTATTAAGGAAAGGGCAGAGTACTCTGCCCTTTTAAATCTGTCTTTCAATTGTTGGAATTCCTCCAAAACTTTTAACCATTGCAATGATGTCTTCAGTTGCTTGGATAATAATATCTTTGTCTTGGCCTCTGATCACTAAACTTGTGCCGATATCAGGCACTTTATAAAAAGGATAGCTGCCGATTGAAACTTCAGGGTATTGATTCTGGATTTCAGTTAATTTCTCAGCAATTGTCCCTTCTAAAACATTACTGGTTACTGTGTTGTAATAAAATGGTTTGCCAGTTTCTAAACGCGGTAAAACATATTCAAGCATACCTTGCATCACTGATGGCATACCCGCCAAAACAAATACATTTTCTATTTGGAATGCTGGTGCTTTACTTACAGGATTTTCGATAAGGGTTACTCCTTTTGGCATCATAGCCATACGACGACGACTTTCATTAAAGCTAACTTGAGAGCCGTGATGCCAAAGCGTGTCATTATAGTGTTCTTCTAGGATTTTTAAAGCCTCTTGGTTTTCAACAAAAGGTCTGTCAAATGCTTTGGCAATGCTAGCAGCCGTTATATCATCATGGGTTGCTCCAATACCACCTGTCGTTAACACATAAGTATAGCTGCAACGAACATCGTTAACGGTATTTATGATACGATCCTCTTCATCAGGAATTACCCTAACTTCTAAAAGATCAACTCCAATCGCAGCTAATTTCTTACCTATGTAGGCAATATTAGTATCTTGAGTTCGACCTGATAAAATTTCATTTCCAATAATTATAATTGCTGCGGTTGGTTGATTTGTCATAAATTAATCCCTTTAAAACTTACCAAATACCAATGACCTTCCACCAGACCCCTCCAGCGCCAAACCAAATAATTAAGTTTACAATGCTGACGATAAGACCAAGCCCCCACCAAGCGCCAATTGGAACATAACCTGTACCAAATAAAACAGCACCTGCAGATGTTCCATAATGAGTCATGCTGGAGAAAAGGCTGCTGAAATAAGCAAGGCATAAAGCAGCAAGTAAAGGTGGTGCACCGGCATTAACAGAAACAGCTAAAAAGGCTGCATACATAGAGCTGACATGCGCTGTATTACTGGCAAAGAAATAATGACTGTAAAAGTAAATCAACGCTAACGTAACGAAAGCATATATGGAATGCCAACCTTGGACAAAAGCACCCATACTATTACTGAACCAGCTAATAAAACCAAACTTTTCAAGATAAGATGACATCGTAACCAAAATTGCCATCCAAAACAGAACATGCCAAGCTTCATGCTCATTTAAAACATCTTTCCAGTTTAAAACATCTGTTAGTAATAAAAGTGATAAACCCATTAGAGCTGTTGTTGTTGCTGTTATGCCCCAATGATCACCAAAGATCCAGAAAAACAGCATAAAACAAAAGATGCCAAGCATTGTCCATTCAGCTTTTTTCATTGGTCCCATTTCTTTGAGTTTTTTTTCTGCCATGCCAACAGCTTCGGGTAATACTTTAATTTCTGGTGGGTAGAGAAAATACAAAACTAAAGGGACAATAATAATGCTTAAAAGACCAGGAACTAATGATGCCAAAAACCAATTTGTCCAAGTGATCTCGATTCCTTGTTTGGCAGCAATTGCTTGCGCCATAGGATTGGCGGCCATTGCTGTTAGGAACATGGCACTGGTAATTAAATTTCCTTGGTAACAAACTTGGGTTAGAAAGCTGCCTATTTTCTTTTCGGTACCATCCTCTGGTCTACTTCCCATAGATTCTGATATAGCTTTTAAAATAGGCAGCATAATCCCACCAGCTCTTGCAGCATTACTTGGTATGACTGGAGCAATCACAAGTTCAGTTAAAACTATGCCATAACCAAGCCCTAAAGTCTGACGACCGAGTAATTTGACGAAGATATAAGCTATTCGGGTGCCCAATTGGCTTTTTATAAAGCCTCTGGCTATAAAGAAAACATAAATAATGAGCCAGATAACAGGTGAGGCAAAACCTGTAAGGCCGTCTTTTCCTAAATCTAAAACTCCCGTTAAAACAGCAGCTAATAAGCCAAGCAAAGCAACCGGTCCCATAGGAAGTGGCTTAAAAATAATCCCTAAAATTGTTGGAACAAAAATTGAAAATAATTGCCACCCTTTTGGATCTAAACCAACAGGGACAGACATAGACCATAACCCAACGCCAACTAATACTGGGATAATTAATCCAAGTGTTTTATTCAAACCTAGCTCTCCAAATATCTTCAAGTCTTGATGTTTGTGATTACACTGCCTTGTCTTAAAAAAGATGGCAAGTGGAAATTTTACCTTCCAGGCTTTTTGTTTGTTGGCTTTAATAAAACCTTATATGCCTTGAATTTTATTAATTTTCTTATTAAAGCTAAAGTAAAGATTTGATGCTAATTGGAAAGAAAAATGGTTTATTTTTTAAAAGTTGCACTGATCCTTTGTATTCCCTTTTTTCAAAAGGTTACTATGGCCAACCCAATAGAAGTTGATGTGTTGTTTTGTACCTATGATATAAGCGATTCTGCTTCTTTAAAAAGAATTATGGCAGAATTTGATCAATTAAATGTCACTTATAAAGTTTTAGCTTTTGGTAAATCTGTCGATGTATTTCATGAGCGTCCAGAGTTTATAAAATTAGATCTTCCCGATGTTACTTGGGATCGGGAGAAGAAACTCGGCCAAGAACACTTAAATCTTATTAAAAAAACACTTAAACCTAGGATGGTAATTGCTGGTATGGCCTCTGCAACTCAAGCCCAAGTTCTGAATTTATTTAAAGGGGATGGTGCATATACCATTGCTTTTTATGATAATTTTGATGCTCCTGAGAATAAAGAATACATCCAAGAATTTTTAAAAATTATTGGCCCAATTGATGAATATTTTTTACCCTCTCAAACGACTCTTACAGGCTTTCAAAAAATGGATGCAACTAAGCAAGCTAAACTTAGTGTTTTAGGACAACCTGCTTTGGAAGATTGGGAAGAAATATTTGCAAAAACGAATAGAGATGAACTTAGCTTTCGATTGAATGTTGATAAAGGAGATAAAGTCATTCTATTTGTAGGTGGCTATGATGATACATATAAAGAGTATTGTAGACTTTTTGTAAAAGCGATGAAAGCTTTTGAAAACAATCCCCATATTAAAATATTTGTAACATACCATCCTAAAACAGATGGCTCTTTAGAAAGAGGCATCATTGCTGAAGAAAATGCCACAAACATTAAAGTTATTGATAAAAATGGCCCATCAACAGCTGAAGTTGCTACAATTGCTAATGTCCTGGTTTGCCATAAATCAAGTGTCGGTGTACAAGCTTTGTATGTTGGATTGCCGGTTGTTTATGTTGTGAAAAAAGGTGAATTAAATAATTTTGCCATTAAGCAAGGATTGGCTGGAGAGGTGGAGTCTGAGCAGGATTTGGTTGAAACTTTAAAACGCATTTTGACAACTGCTAACCGTAATCAAGCCCCAGTAAAAGGTTTAGGAATTCCAAAAGAGGCAACAGAGAATATGGTCGCAAGGGTGCGAGAAGTACTGAGGCAGTAAGAAATAATGAAACACCAGGCTCCTAAGATTTAAGAACCTGATGTATTTCAGTTAGAATAGCTTTAAAAGCTGATCTAACTTTGTCCTAGTGAGTAGCAATAATAGTATTGATTCTACTTGTTAAAGGACCACCTCCAGGCCCTTCTATAAGACTTGCTAAGTCTAAGAGGCTTGTCGCCTGTGAAACAAACAAGGGATCGGATGCCCTAGCCGCAAATGCTTCAGCTAATATTTGTACTCCAGGAGTAATTGCATTTCTAACTTGTGTTTTTAATTCTCCACCGGCACCTTCCATACTAGTTGTTAAGTTCCAAAGACCTGTCGCCTGTGAAACAAACATTACTGGATCTGGTTTCCTAGCCGCAAATGCTTCAGCTAATATTTGTACTCCAGGAGTAATTGCATTTCTAAGTTGTGTTTTTAATTCTCCACCGGCACCTTCCATACTAGTTGTTAAGTTCCAAAGACCTGTCGCCTTTGAAACAAACATTACTGGATCCGGTTCCCTAGCCGCAAGTGCTAGTGCTTCAACTAATATTTGTACTCCAGGAGTAATTGCATTTCTAACTTGTGTTTTTAATTCTCCACCAGCGGCACCTTCTATATGACCTGCTAAGTCTAAGATATTTGTCGCTCGTGAAACAAACATTGCATCTGGTTCCCTAACCGCAAGTGCTTCAGCTAATGTTCGTACTCCAGGAGTAATTGCATCTTTAACTTGTCTTGTTAATTCTCCACCAGCGGCACCTTCTATATGACCTGCTAAGTCTAAGATATTTGTCGCTCGTGAAACAAACATTGCA
>DAHVSZ010000129.1 GCA_027328625.1 Candidatus Paracaedibacteraceae bacterium
TGTTAAACGACTTTTTCTTTTGTATATCATGTAGCTATTTTAAACCTTTTTTTAGGTCTTAGCTACTTCAGCCCCTAAATTATTAATGAGCCATCACAACTCTGGAGTTATGATCATTTTCTTTCTGATGTTCTTCTTCATGTGCTTGGCTTGTGCTAGAATCATTTGAGACATCTTTGGATTTTTCTTGATCATTTTTACTAAATAAAAATTTACTAATTAAAGCTTCAAAGCTTATTGAAGATTGTGTTTGCGTTATAAAACCACCAGGAGCTAGAAACTTTTCGTCTCCTCCTGGAACAACCGCAATATATTTACCACCAAGCAAGCTCTCGCTTGCAACTTCTGCAGATGAATCATCTGGAATCTTAATATCATCACGAATTTGGATACCGACCTTTGCTTGATAGGTTTCATGGTCGATTTCCATGCTTTTAATTGTTCCAACCTTAACACCACTGATTTTAACATCACTGCCAATGTTTAAGCCATCAATACGTTCAAAGTTAGCGTATAAGATGTAACCTTTAGGAAGATTTTTCTGACCCGAAGAATAAGCAAAAAACAAGAAAAAACCAGCCACTACTAAAACAGCAGCCCCGATAATTGCTTCAAGTAAATTATTTCTCATTTTCTATTCCTAATTCTCTCTCTTTTCATAAGAATTTCCTTTAAAGCACCCAAGCTTAATGAAATAAATATGAGTGTATCTATAGCAATCTTATCTTAAAAAATACAGCACAATTTTGAGATAAAATTTAATCTTAATCTATGTCTTCATACTATGTTTTTTACAAATCAATTGTAGAAGGTTCTTAATTATTAATAATAAATTGGAAACATTAATAATTTATAAACAAACTATATTAATTATAGTTAACATCAGCCTTCACAGGTTTTACTTCTTTTTGCCAACATGTAAAGCTATTATTCCACTCCACCAATTTTCATATCTCGTTTCTGAAAAACCAGCGGTTTTCATTTTATAAAGAAAGGCTTCTTGATCAGGAAATTGTCTTATACTTTCAACCAAATACTGATACGCATCTTGGTCGTTTGCTACATATTTTCCTAAAATAGGCAGAACATTGAAAGAATAAGCATCATAAGCTTTAGATAAAAATGGAAGGACTGGATGACTAAACTCTAAACAAAAAAAGGACCCACCTGGCTTTATGACTCGATTTGCTTCTTTTAAGGCTTGCTCTTTATCGGCAACATTTCTTAAACCAAAAGCAATTGTATAAAGATCAACAGAATTATCAGAAATAGGTAAAGTCTCACCATTTCCACATGTCCAGTGTAACTTGCTAAGTTGTCCTTTATTAATGGCTCTATCCCTACCTTCTTCAACCATTGAAGGTGTTAAGTCACACACAATCACATTAAGATTTAAATGCGGATAAGCATTTTTGATTCCAATTGCAATATCGCCCGTACCCCCTGCTACATCAAGGACGGTATCTCCTCTTTTCAAAGGAAGTTGCCTGATAAACATTTTCTTCCATAAACGATGTGCCCCTAAACTCATCAAATCATTCATAAGGTCATAGCGAGAAGATACCCTTGAAAACAGTTCTTGGACTTTTTTTGTCTTATCTTTCAAGGGAATTTCATCGAACCCAAAATCTGTAAGCTTAGAGGTCATTTATCAGTTACCAAATTGCTCTGCTTCACTAACTAGTTCATCCATAAACTGGATACCAAGCCGTTCAGCAACTTCAATATTAAGTTTAAGATCAATTTTTTTTGGCCACTCAACGGGAATATCTGATGGTTTAGCCTGACCTTCTAAAATTTTGACAATCATCTTTCCTGTTTGACGGCCAAGTTGGTATTGATCTGGACCTAACGCTGCCAATGCTCCTTTGTTTAAGCAATCAATATCACTTACAAAAACTGGAATCTTATTTTCAGCACCAATTTTTGCAACAGCATCAAAAGCAGCTAGAGCAGTGTTGTCATTATTAACAAATATAGCATCAACCTTACCCACCAAATTTTGGGCAGCTGATAAAACTTCACTTGTTTTACTAGCAGGTGTTGTTACAAGGGTTATGCCCTCCTTTTTTGTAGCAACTTGTGTTTTTTCTAAAAGAGTTACAGAGTTTGCTTCTCCAGGATTATAGATATACCCTAAGCGAGTCATACTTGGCAGAATCTTGAGAAAAATTTTAAGTTGGCGTTCAACTGCTACAAAATTGGAAACTCCAGTTACATTTTGTTCTGGTTTTTCCGGATTTGTAACAAGTTTTGTACCAACAGGATCTGTAACTGAAGCAAAAACAACCGGGATATTTGAGCCTTGCGTGACTTGTGCTGCTGCTTGAGCTGGAGTTGTACCAATAGCTACAATCACACTAGATTTTTGTCCCACAAATTTTTGTACAATCTGTGTTGCTAGTGCTGGATTTCCTTGAGCCGACTCATAAAACGATTGCATATTTTTTCCCGATATATACCCGCTAGCAGCAAGTTCATCCATAATGCCCTGTCTTGTTTGATCAAGAGCTGGGTGCTCAATCACTTGTACAATGCTAACAATTGGTATGTTTATTGAAGTTTGAGCTGTTTTATTTGTCCAAAGCCATCGGCCTATTAATAACGCCATAATTGCTATCACAGCAACTACAACTTGTTTAAAGATTTTATTCATTGTTTGTTCTACCTTTTTTGAGAATTGGTTATAATTGTTCCATCAAGTTCAATAATTTTGTCAGCTTTTTCTATAAATGTATGGGGAAAGGTTATCCCCAAATGTCGTGCTGTTTTAAGATTCAGAACAAATGTTAAAATAGAAGCTTTTTCAGGTATTATGGAATTTATTTCCTTATTTTTTAAAAGAGAGACTACTAAACGGCCTGCTTGACGACCAATTTGATATTGATCAGGTGCTATAGTTGCAAGACATCCCCTCTCGACGGATTCAGGATCTGATGAAAACACAGGAATTTTTTCAGCGTGCGTGATTTTTAAAACTGAATCTAAAGCGGAGATCACTGTATTATCATTTGGAATATAAATTCCATCAACCTTACCAACTAATGCTTGGGTGGCTGCAGTTACTCCTGTGGTTGTTGATGCTGCAGCCTTTATTACCCTTATGTTGTAAGGTATTAAAGCTCTTGTAATCGATTCAATCGCACTCACTGAATTTGCTTCGCCGGGGTTATAAAGAATGCCAATTGTCAGTGATTCTTTTTTACCCTTTAATAAAGAATAGATTAGTTTTGCATGTTCTTCAAAGGGGGCTTGATCATAAACACCTGTGATTTCTTCACCTGCTTTATCAAGACGTGGAATTAATTTTGCAGCCACAGGATCAGAAACTGCAGCAAAAACAATTGGAATTTTCCTTGGTTTAGCAACTGCGTAAGCACTCTGCGATGACGGTGTTGTAATCGGCACAATAACTGCTGGATTTAAGCTTACAAATTTCTGAGCAATTTGAGCCGCTGTCGAGACATTGCCTTGAGCATTTTGAAAAACAATCTCAAGATTTTGGATTTTTTGAGATTCAAGCTCATCCACTATACCTTGATGGATAGCATCTAAAGATGGATGGGGTGCTATTTGTGTAATAGCTACAATCAACTTGTTGGAAGAAATGTTGGAAGTAACATTTTGCGAAGAATTTTTGTAATTGTACCCAAGGACAATTGCAAGGGTAATAAGCACAAAAAAAGTGTAAAAAGAGACTTTTTTAGAAGATTTTGTCATGACAATAAACTTTCATCTTGATTGAATTGGACACAGCATAAGTTATCTGGAAATTACCAGCTATGATGCCATCGCCAATGTCGTAATAAGATGAAAGAAGTCACTATGAATTAATCTGTATTTGATATTCTAATCAGTTAGCATACTAGCAGACAAAATATTAACAAACAATGAAAATATTGAGTAATGTCGGGATTGCCTCACTTAAATCTGATTTAAGATTTTGAGGAGTTGAGCGTTATCCCATCCAGCGGCCTCGTCTCTAAAACTAACATCCAAGACCCAGTGTAAACTGTTTTCAATAGCCCAGTGAGATCGAATAGCCTTTGATAAAGTAAGAGCATCTTTGGGTAATGAAGAAATGTAATACCGTTTTTCTTCCGTTGTTATCTTTTTGATTTCTCTGTGACTCGTCACCTCAATAAGTGTTTTTAAATTGCTCCAAGTATGATTTTCTTTGAGCTCTGCCGGGATCTCAATTGCACGGTACGTTCTGGTTTCAAGACGGCCATGTTCACTCCCGTCAATTGTTTGATGAACGTCAACATCCTGTTCTTTTAATTCAGATTCATCTTGAAAAAGAAGAACGGTATCTTTGTGAAGAGTACTTTGATTGCCTTTCAAGGATAAAACATAATCTGCTCCTTTATCACAAATGATCTGCGCAATTTCTTTTTGACAGCCCATCGCATCAATAGTCACAATTGCATTTTCAAGGTTCAAAAGACTCAATAAGGAAGGAATAGCTTTGATTTCATTGCTCTTGCTATCAACTTTTTCCTGTCCTAAAACCAAACGACAATCGCTGGCAAAAGCTGAGACTAAATGAAGAGGATTGAGGTCATCATCAAACGTGTGACGGGATACTTTCCCATCAATGGAAATATGGCGATTCTCTTCTAAATCGAGCTTCTGAATCCACTCTGTGAAACAAACTCGGAATTTATCTGGATCAAGATGCCGAAAAAATCGTCTCAGCGTATCATCTGAAGGAACACCGTGTGGGTAGGGGAAAAAACCTCGTAGAAAATCAAGCTTTAGTTTCCCATAACGTTCAATATCTCGCCACCCCTCACAACCACAAATCACAGCACACAATGTTAAAAATAACGGGGCTATGCAGTTGACTCCCATAGATACTAGCTATAGTATTTTGAGTCATGAATCAGTATCCTGCGACTATGA
>DAHVSZ010000012.1 GCA_027328625.1 Candidatus Paracaedibacteraceae bacterium
ATTCATAAAAACCTCTCAAAAAATATTCTCTTTGAGCGGCTTCTCTTTGTCTACTAAACTCTAGCAAGATCAGAGTTCCTGACTGTAAGAGATCATGTATTCTTATCTATAAGCAGCTTTAACTCAAACAAAAGACTTGAAGCTAATTCAAATTCTGAAAACTATCGCTTTTTTTCTTACGTTTTGATAGATTAATAAGAAATAAACCAATCTGCGTAAATGCTAATAGATTGTATCTGAAATTTTAATGAGTTAAGCAGAAACCATGGAAAAAATAACCCCTAGAGTTGACCTTGCTTTTAAGAAAATTTTTGGTGTCGAAGAAAATAAAGATTTACTCATTTCATTAATTAATTCGATTGTTTCTGAAGCTGATCAAGTCTTAGATCTTACATTACTAAACCCTTATAATCCTAAAAACTTTAGAAATGATAAATTATCAATTTTGGATATTAAAGCAAAAGGGATAGATGGTAAAAGATTTAATATTGAGATTCAAATCAGTGATGAAGCCGACTATGATAAAAGAGCTCTCTATTATTGGGCCCGTCTTTATACAGAACAATTAAAAGCAACAGAAGATTATTATGGGATCTTATCTAAAGCTATTGGTATCCATATCTTAAATTTCACGAGTATTCCAGAATCAGATAAATATCATAACGTTTTTCACATAACGGAAAAAGATACAGGACTTATCTATTTTAAAGATCTAGAGCTTCATACTATAGAACTCAAAAAATTTGCTGATGCAGTGAGTGATGAGCTTAATGACCTCATTTCAAAGATCAGAACCTCTTTGGATGCTTGGGTTGCTTTTTTAACAAGATACAATGTTTTAGATAAAGAGAACTTACCAAAGAACTTGGAAAATGCAGGTCTTAAGAAAGCTTTGACCGTCCTTGATGTAATGAACTTCACAGAAGCTGAAAGAGAAGAATACGAGGATCATCTAAAATGGCTTCGTATTCAAACCAATACCCTTAAAAAATATGAGCAAGATGGTAGAGAAAAAGGTAGAGAAGAAGGCAGAGAAGAAGGTAGAGAAGAAGGTAGAGAAGAAGGTAGAGAAGAAAATAAGAGGAAAATTGCTTTAGCATCAATTTCTCATGGTTTAGATGAGCTGACGGTTGCAAAAATTACAGGTTTGTCAGTGGAAGAAATCAGGGCGCTGAAAATTGATGGTAATTCAAAGTGATAATTGCTGAAGTTTTAGAAGAACTAAAAAAACGTGAACCAATTTTTCATAGAAAAGAATTTGGTAGAACTAGAAGTGACTTTGAAAATATGATGGATAAAGATTTCTGGGAGGTTGGCGCTTCTGGAAATATTTACACTAAAAATTATGTTTTGGATATTTTAGAAGATAGATATAATAAACATTATGAGGAAATCTGGAAAACTAAAAATTTCAAATGTATAGCCTTATCAGAAGGCGTTTATTTACTTACTTACACTTTAATTCAAGACAATAATAGAGTTACTCAGCGCAGTACAATTTGGAAGTATGAAGGTTATCAAGATTGGAAAATAGTATACCATCAGGGAACAATAGTCCGAGAAAAAAATGAATCTAGATGATCGAAATGCAAGAACAACAACGTATTGCCAAACTTATTGCTCGATCTGGAGTTTGTTCTCGTCGAGATGCGGAAAAATTAATAGAGCAGGGGCGCGTAAAAGTAAATGGATTGGTTATTACAACGCCTGCAACTTTAGTAACTTTGAATGACTTAATTGAAGTCGATGAAAAAACTATCACCAAACCACATAACACCCGCGTTTGGATTTACTATAAACCAACCGGGGTTGTAACGACTCATAAAGACCCAGAAGGGCGACTAACTGTTTTTAAAGATTTAGAAAGACATAAGCTCGGTAGAGTTATTTCAATTGGGCGTTTAGATCTAAATTCAGAAGGCTTGCTTCTTTTAACAAATGACGGAGAATTTGCGCGTTATGCTGAGTTGCCATCAACAGGTTGGCCTAGATGTTATCGAGTCAGAGTTTTTGGAGCTATTAGTCACAGAGCATTAGCAGCTCTTCAAAAAGGCATTACAATTGATGGTATCAGCTATGGTCCAATCCAAGTTGAAATTCCTGATCAAAAATCTACAGGCTTGAATACATGGCTTTTAGTTACGCTTCATGAAGGTAAAAATCGAGAAATTAGACGAGTGATGGAGCACCTTGGTTTAAAGGTAAATCGATTGATTCGAATGTCTTATGGCCCTTTTCAATTGGGTACTCTCCAGCCTCATGATGTAAAAGAAGCAGAGGTATCGAGATTTAGGTGATTTTCAATTTACTTTCCGATCAAGATTTTCAGCTAATTATTCATTTATTTAATCATGAAATTTACCTATCGGTAATTTTTGTGGTTAAATGAGATGAATTTTCTGCCAACGTCTATAAAATTGAGGTCTCCTTCACAAAATGGTCTAAGAAAGCCGCTATAATTCATCAAGCTCTATAGCTAAATCAATATAGAATGATCATAGATTTGGATTGAGAAAGAGATTTTCGATAGAGTCCTGATTTTTACATCGATGAGATTTTACTTGCGCCCATTTTTTCTCAATAGGGTTTAAATTTTACTTTTACTCACAAGTTTGAATGTTAAAGATATCTACCCATTTCCATAGATTGTTTAAAATTTTCATATCCTCTCCACAAAGTCATAGTTCCCGTAAATTTGTCATTTTTTTTATTCAAAAACACCCATAGGAATACCAAGGTCTTTAGCCTCTTGTGATCTGGCAATAACACAACCATCATTATTAGACAAAACTAAAACAGGTTTATTTTCAAGATCAGGGCGAAACATGCGTTCGCAAGAAGCAAAGAAATTATTGCAATCCACAAGCGCAAACATAATTTCTACCTGACACAATGAATAACGGTTGTGACCACTCCCCAAATCGTGAAAGACATAGATTTTGTAACTTTTATGGGAGAGAAGTCTGGATTTTCAGGCAAAAGATAAAGCACATCACCCTCGGTTTTAAGACGCTTTACGGTTAATTCTCCATTCAAAACGGCAATGACGATATCATTTTGTTTTGCGCTTAGAGAGCGGTCAACAATTAAAACGTCGCGGTCATAAATACCAGCGTTAATCATCGAATCACCCGTAACACGAACAAAGAAGGTAGCTGCTGGATGTTTAATTAAATGTTCATTCAAATCTAAAGCGGTTTCAATGTAATCATCAGCAGGAGAGGGAAAGCCGGCTGAAACGGCGCTGGAATACAAAGGAATTGAATAAGGTTGTTCAGAAGGAGAGGGCATAGATGACCATAAACCTTCAATGGTACCGTCATGGCGTTTTTTAGCAAATGCTGATGCTAAAAAATTTTTGACTGCAGGAATCATACTGATGGGTAAGCGTACAGGTTTTGTTTCTTCTTTATAGGTGCCGCTTAATTGCTTGCGACCGGCTCCTGGACGAAAACCACCTCTTGCCATAAATGTATCCTCTTATGATTATTGTTTCAATAATCATAAGGGAGATTAAGTGAGTCTGTCAAGCGGATGGAGTTTCTTCTAAAGTGCCGGCAAATCTTCTTGTAAGTTCTCGCCAAAGTAGTAAAGTTTCTTGATGTATTATAGCTTGGGCAATGGCTACTGCGCAGGTTTTATTACTTCCCACGAATACTTGTGCAAAAGCTCTTAAGTTCTCTAATGTGGTTAAATCAGGAGATGCAGAAATTCCTAATTTTCCAAGAGATATTTCTGGATTATAATCAGGTTCACCCCACCATTCAGCTGATACCGTAATGGCATCTCTTAAGGCATCTAATGGCCCTTGCCATCTAGCATGGAGTTCATGAGTTGGTGTTAAACGACGATTTGTTTCATTAAGAAATCCAACAAAGTCTGCTTTGGGTAAGTGAATAAGCCCAAGAGATTTTCCAAGAGTATCAAGCGCAGTTAATTTAGCACGTAGTGGGTCAGCAGCTTCTGCTGATATTGTAACAGGTATGCTTGCTACGCTTTCAGTTGGAACAGGTGCAGAAGCTGGAAAGAGTTTTCTAAGTTCAACTAAATTATCAGTAATTTCTTTTCTTCGTTCCATCATAGTGCCATATGCAGTTTTTACATCTTCAAATTTCTGAATACTTTCATCCAGATAGCCACCAAACTTTACCAAGACTTGACGGGTTGTTAAAGGTGGAGGGCTTTCAACTGCTGCAACTGTATCAGTTGCATCTGCACAATGGGCAGACGTATACAAAGCTAATAAAAAAAGAATAACCTTATACATAAAAAATCCCCTAATCATAAATGAATATTCACTTAAAGTTAGACATGCAAAAGTTAATTTTATTCTAATGTGAATTTGAAATTAGAAATTCGCTAGTTATAGCTAAACTTATATAAAACAGTAACAATTAGTGCCTTTTAATAAAATAAGCAATGAAGTTTTCCTATGGCTTGACCATAGGATCTATAGGATCTCCGGCAGTCTAGATTTTATGCTTTTTTCTCACCCCATGTTTTGTTGCGTGCTGTGTTTGCCCGGGCTTTCAGTTCAATATCGATATAACGATCAGTAATGGCACCTGAGCTATGACCAGCGTCGTCACGAACATGTTCTCTGGGGCGATGTTTAACATCCTCAGATATGCCCGTATGCCTTAACCAGTGAACTGTTGCTGAGCGTAACATTTCTGCTTCTTCAGGTTCATTATTGGCCCTTAAGTGGTCAACGGCAGTATCAAAACAAGTTTGTATCAATTGTCTAATAACTCGTGTACTTTCCATTCCACCTATTCCTCTTTCTTTTGGAATTAAGGGTTCCTGGTCATCGGGCGCAGGAAGAGGAGAATAGCCAAGATAGCCTCGGTATTCTTTTAACGCTTCCAGCATACTGTCACTAACCGCAATTTGCCTCATTTTATTGCCTTTTCCAACCGTTCGGAACCACCAATCTCCATTAGTATCACGGAAAAAGTCCGACATTTTAGGACTCCATCGTGACGTTGAGGCAAGTTCTGATATCCGTAAATACATCCCATACAACATCTGTAACATAAAAAGGGTACGTTTATGCCTTTTGGGATCTTCTTCAGCTAATTGTTTTGTTGTTTTTAAAACCATTTGCCATTGCTTATCTGATAAACGACGAATCATAGGGATATTTGGAATTTTACGAATAAATTTGCTTTTTTGCCGTATTTGAACAACAGGATTGATTTCTATGACTTCTTCTTGAATCAGAGCATTGTAAAAAGACCCTAAAATTGCAAAGATTTGCTTGATTCCTTGCTGAGATAGCTCAAAAGAAGCTTTATCTGGTCTTTCTCCATCCTGAAAAGCTTTTTTGGAAATTTTGACAATAAATGGTCGCCACTCGGGATTTGGCATTATCACACCATCTTTTGTAATAAATCGAGCCACCATTTTAGAGCCAATCCAGCGTTTTGGAGGTTTTTGGCAGAATTCAATAAAAGCTTCAATATCAAGTCGTTTGAGATGTAAAATTGGCTTTTCCAGAACAAACCAGCTCCACTGCAAAAGACGATCAATTTCTCGACGATAAGAGTTAAAAGTTTCAAAACTGCCGCGATAACTGTACAAAAAACGAAGTGCATGCCCGAATTCAGGTACAACAGCATTTTTAATTTCATTTGGTAAAGTTGTTTTTAAATCTGACAAACAAACGGTAAGCCAATCACTAATTATCCGTTCTTGATTGTCAATTTGACAACGTTTATAAAGTTCGCAAAGTTGATCAAGAGTATCAAATAAAGGCCTTGGTATGGCTGATGTTGCTGACATTATTACATATTTCTCCCATAAGCTCTTATATCTTGTAATATGATTTACAAGCTTTACAGATAAGTTAGTGTACCACGCTCCCAATGACAACACAAAAGTTGATCAAATATTCCCTAAAGCTTCTTTACGTAATCATCTAAATTAGGAGTTGCGAACTGAGATGGGTTTGTAACAGGCTTAATCGTATTTGTCTTAACTGACTGAATACCTCTCAAAAAAGCTGCCGCAACTCTAGTGGGAATCCGACTTCCTGTTGAAGCTTTAGCCATTGGTCGGTTATTATCATTTCCAGTCCAAACACCTATAACTAAACCACCAGGCCCCTCTATTTCTGGATTGCTTGTTTGCTCTCTATAACAAAAAAACCAAGCATCCCTGTCACCATTACTTCCTGTCTTACCAGCAATTGTGGGATCTATATTTGCTGCTCTGCCACTTCCTATTTCCACGACAGCTCTCAACAACTCTCGCATATTTTGCAGTACTGTCGAGTTAATTATTGGTTTTCCTGGACTATCTTGATGTTTAAAGACAATATTACCACTTCTATCACGAATTTCGAGAATACCATAAGGCCATACAGCCCTCCCCTGGTTGGCAAAAGTAGCATAAGCCGTTGTTAATTCAAGAAGCGTTGTTTCACCAGTACCAAGAGAAATGGTAAGATCATTATTAAGTGTGCTTGTAACTCCTAGACGTTTAGCGACTTCAGCAACTTTCAAAGGACCAACTTGCTGGGTTAAACGAATAGAAACGCTATTAACAGAACGAGCAAATGCTTCTTTAATAGAAACCTCTCCTCTCGTTTTCCATCTATAGTTACTTGGATGCCATTTGCCTAATGAAAACGGTGAATCATCGATCATTGTTTCTGGAGTTAACCCAGATTCTAATGCAGCTAGATAAATAAATGTTTTAAAAGCAGAACCTGCTTGTCGAAGAGATTGTGTCACTCTATTAAATTGACTTGCTCCATAATCTTTACCTCCAACCATAACTTTAATGGCTCCATCAGGTGTCATTGCTACAAATGAGATCTCTGAAGTTTTAAGCTCTTTTCCCATAGTTTCCATGTACTCCAGGCATATTTTTTCTGCTTTGTGCT
Organism: Candidatus Paracaedibacteraceae bacterium; assembly: GCA_027328625.1. Taxonomy (GTDB): domain Bacteria; phylum Pseudomonadota; class Alphaproteobacteria; order Paracaedibacterales; family CAIULA01; genus CANJLN01. The sequence continues at coordinate 6,890 of DAHVSZ010000012.1, forward strand.
GCAACTCAGGATCAAGTGTTGTTATAACAATAATATCTTTGTCAATAGGACCTATAACGCTTGGAATTGTCTCATAAATCCAGTCTGCAAAGTATTTATACCCTTGTCCTTGTTGGCGTTCTTTTTCCTTTTCTGTAAGTTCTTTAACACCTTGATCAAGATAGGATTGATAATCTCTTAAGAACCCTGCTTCCACCATAAGTTCTAAGACAATTTTTGCCCTGGCTTTTGCTCGTTTTGGATGTTGTGCAGGCGAATACTTAGATGGAGCCTTTAAAAGACCAGCTATAACAGCAGCTTCAAATACACTTAAATTTCTAGCCGATTTGTTAAAATATCTCTTTGCTGCTGCATCAATTCCATATGTACCTGAACCAAAATAAACACGGTTGAGATACATAGTTAGAATTTGGTCTTTGGTAAATTTCCATTCTAACCAAACTGCCAACAGAACTTCTTGGATTTTTCGTTTATAAGAGCGATCGGTAACAGAAAAAGAACCTTGCGTAAATAAAATATTCTTAGCAAGCTGTTGAGTTAACGTTGACCCACCTTGCACTACACGTTGTGCTTTATAATTGGTGTAAGCAGCTCTGATAAGACCAATGACATCAACACCAAAATGACTATAAAAGCGTCTATCTTCAACAGCCATTAAGGCTTGAGGCACATAGGGCGGAAGATCTTGTACTTTAATTACATCTTCATACAAGTCACCGTAGGTGCCAAGAATAGTTCCATCAAATGTTTGAATCGTTACACTTGGTTTTCTAATGTTGGCTTGTAAATTTTTAAGGTCAGGTAAATCATGACTGAACCATACAATAACTAGACTAAGAGCTATTAGCCCCCAAATACCAAGCATTAAAATAGCTCTGAATATTGTTCTTAAAAAAGAAGAACTTTTTTTTGAACGTTTCTTTTTTTTCTCGTTTTTTTTCTTGTGTTCAGGCTTTATTTTTTTTTTGTCGGCGTAGAGTTTCATGATAACTCCGATGCATTTTCAATCTCCGTAGCGTCATTCTCGCATTTATTGCGAGAATCTCTTGATCCTCGGAACAAGTCCGAGGATGACAAAGATCGGTTATATAATGCTCCCATAAAAGACATTTCAGCTCAAAATTGCTTTAAGCATCCAAATTGACAACCTTAAGAGCATTGGTTTGAATGAATTCTCGACGGGGTTCCACTACATCTCCCATTAACGTTGAGAAAATTTCTTCTGCTTCTTCTATGTGGCTCAATTTAACTTGTAAGAGTGTTCTAACTTGTGGATCTAATGTTGTCTGCCACAACTGATCTGGGTTCATTTCACCCAAACCTTTATAACGATTAACAGCAATTCCTTTTTTACCATTTTCGAGAAGTATCTCGCCAAGTTGAGTCGGGCCTAAAATTGGCTCATTTTTTTCATTTTTACCTGATGTTTCTAAATAACATGGCGCTGCAAATGCCTCTTCTAATTGAGGTTTTAAAATGATAAGAGCTTTGACTTCAGGCAACAAAAGAAGAGTTTCGTCAACAATCCAGCTTTCAGTAACACCAGCTAAAACACATTCAATGGTGAGCTTATTTCCATTTGAATGGACAAGCCATTTTGCTTTCGTTTGTTCACTCTTCTGCAGTCTGGTTTGTATAGTTGCAGCAGATGTCATAGATGGATTCTCAAAATATCCCGAAAATAACAATTGTTCTAAAACATAAGTGTTGGTTAAGCGCCTGCTTAAAGCAAGAATTGAGTTCCGAGCTTTTAAAATAGTATCAGCAAACTGTCTTAAATCTGCACTTGCAATGACAGTACCATTTCCAAGAACAAGCCTTCCTTCTGCAGTTGAAGCATCTAAGAGATAGCTCTCGAGAGCTTTATCATCTTTTAAATAAACTTCAGATTGCCCACGCTTAACTCTATATAAAGGAGGTTGAGCAATATAAAGGTATCCGCGCTCAATGAGAGCACGCATTTGGCGATAGAAAAATGTTAGTAAGAGCGTTCGGATATGGCTTCCATCCACATCGGCGTCAGTCATAATGATGATTTTATGATAGCGAACTTTATCAGCAGAAAACTCTTCTTCGCCTATACCTGTACCAAGAGCCGTAATAAGGGTTCCAATTTCTGCTGAAGCAAGCATCTTATCAAAGCGTGCTCTTTCTACATTTAATATTTTACCTTTAATTGGAAGAATAGCCTGAAATTGTCTGGAACGAGCTTGCTTTGCAGAACCACCCGCAGAATCTCCTTCAACAATAAATATCTCACTTAAAGAAGGGTCTCTTTCTTGACAATCAGCTAATTTCCCTGGAAGTGAAGCTAAGTCTAAAACCCCTTTTCGTCGAGTGAGTTCACGCGCACGTCTTGCCGCATCACGAGCGGCAGCTGCCTCCAAAACTTTAGCTGCAATAATTTTTGCAAGAGCTGGGTTTTCTTCAAACCATTGGGCTAAAGCTTGAGCAACTGCGTTTTCAACAATAGGTCTGACTTCCGATGAGACGAGTTTATCTTTTGTTTGAGACGAAAATTTGGGGTCTGGCACTTTAACAGATAAGACACAGCTGAGACCTTCTCTTGCATCCTCACCAGTTAAAGCTAATTTACTATCTTTTTTTCCAAGGTCTTTCTTTCCCTGAGCTGACTCAGCCACATAAGCACTCACGGTTCGTGTTAAAGCGCCACGGAATCCAGCTAAGTGTGTTCCCCCATCTCTTTGTGGAATATTGTTAGTAAAGCAAAGCATCGTTTCATGATAGCTATCTGTCCATTCCATAGCCATTTCGATAGTCATGGAGTCTACAACAGTTTTCATTGTAATCGGTTGGGGGTGCAAGGCAGATTTTCCACGATCCAAATATTTGACAAACTCAACCAAACCACCTTCGTAAAACAAAGACACTTCGTAAATTGAATCGGGTCTTTCGTCTTTTAAAACAATGTGAACCCCAGAATTCAAAAAAGCCAGTTCTCGCAAGCGATGTTCAATAGTTGCTCGATCGAATTCGATCATTGTGAAGGTTTCTTTGGAGGGCAAAAAGCGAACACGTGTTCCTTTTTTGTCACCTGCTTCACCGACAATGGCTAAAGGCGCAACCGAGACCCCATGATTAAAAGTCATTTTGTAATGTTTGCCACCGCGCCAAATTTCAAGATCCAGGACCTCTGATAGGGCATTTACAACCGAAACACCAACTCCATGTAAACCTCCTGAAACCTTGTAAGAATTTTGGTCAAATTTGCCACCGGCATGAAGTTGAGTCATAATTACTTCAGCTGCAGATATCCCTTCTTCGTGCATATCAACTGGGATACCACGGCCATTATCCGTAACTGAAACGGAACCGTCTGCTTCTATTGTCACAGTCACCAGATCACAGTGCCCAGCTAATGCTTCATCGATTGCATTATCGACAACTTCATAAACCATATGATGTAAACCGGTTCCATCATCGGTATCACCAATATACATTCCCGGGCGTTTACGAACTGCATCCAGTCCTTTTAAAACCTTAATCGAATCAGCAGTATAATTTTGGGCAGCAGAAGTTGTCATAAATACTCAACCAAGTGTTAGTGTTGCATTGTCTACATTCAAGAATTGTCCTTGTCCCATAAGGGTTTCAAATAACAAAGGATCCGTCCCTGTCAACCAAGTATGAACAGAGCCTTTAAACTCTTCTTGATGTGTATTTTGTAAAGCACATATCTGATCGAACAATACCACACGGTGATGAAAATCTAAATGGGCAATTATGTCATCGAGTAATAAAACCGTCAGACGATCATCATTTCGTATTTTCTGTTGAATAAAAGAAAATAAAGCAGCAATTAAAAGAATCTTTTGCTCACCAGTTGAGCATAAAGATGCTGTAATCTGTTTGCCTTGATGAATAATTTCCCAATCACTTCGATGAGGTCCTATTTTTGTGGTTCCACTTTCTTTATCAATAGCTCTATTTTTTTTTAATTCTGTTAAAAATTGAGTTTCAACATTGATAGCAAAGTCTTCCTCTATCCACCGATCAATTTCACCAATCATTTTGCTTAGAAAACGTGGAAATAGAGGGTGTTGATAATCTTGACCTTGATTAAGTTTTTTCATCAACTGCTGACGAGCAGCAGAAATAGCAACCCCATGAGATGCAATTTGCTCTTCTAGAGAATTTAACCATAATGGGTCTCCCCCAAGTCTAAGGACTGCCATCCTCTCTTTTAACGCATGTTCATAACGGTTCAAACGCTCACTATGAAGTGGATCTTCGGCATAGACAAAACGATCAACGAATTTACGTCGATCTGAAGGTGATTCTAGAAAAAGGCGATCAGTTTCCGGAGTTAACCAAAATATATTAACCCATTCTGTAAATGCGGCTTGTCCTTTAGCAGGATAATTTTGAATTTTATAGACTCTCTTTTCGCCACTCGTTAAAAGGTTATTTTCAAGTCCAGTTGACAATTGAACGTCTCCATTCAAAGTCATACCGCTTGCCCACAAAAGAGAATTTGATTCTAAGTTCACATTTGCTAAATCGGACAGTTTAGCACTTCGAAGCCCTCGTCCAGGAGAAAAAAGTGAGATAGATTCTAATATATTCGTTTTCCCAGCTCCGTTTGGTCCTGTTAGAACAATAGGAGCTGGGCTTAAGGTTAGATCAAGCGAGATATAGTTTCTAAAATGATACAGTGAAAGGTGTGTAATCGCCTGCATCATTTTCGAATTCAACGATACTAAACACGCATTGGCATTAAAATAAATGTCGATTGATTTTCATTAACAGGTTTAATTAACACCGAAGAATCACCATCTGCTAACAACATTTCCATTTCTTCTGTGTTAATTTGCCCAGCTATATCCGTCAAATAACGAACATTAAAGCAAATTTCTAATTCTTCATTGTAAGGGAAATCAACGTCTAGCTCTTCAACTGCACTACCAAAATCACTGCTCACAGCAGATAAAGTTGCTGCATTTTCAGAAAGCTTTAGTTTAATAGCACGCACTTTGTCGTTAACAACTGTACCAACACGATCCACTGCTTCTGCAAATGCTTTGGTTCCAACAATCATTATTTTATCATTTTCAATAGCCATAGCTGTCTGATAATCAGGAAAAGTACCATCAACAAGGCGTGAACTTAAAACAGCACGAGTATTATTACCTTCAATTGCAAATTCAATACGATTGTTTGATAGGCCAATCGTAACAGGTTGTTCAGCCTCATCTAAAAGTTTTCTAACTTCAGTTATGGTCTTGCGTCCTACGATAATTTCAGGCATTCCCATTGCCTCACCTGGACTTTCACAACCAACACAAGCAAGACGATGCATGTCTGTTGCAACAGCCCTCATAACGTTAAAACCATCTGTTGCAACCGTGTGAAGATGAATACCATTTAAATGGTATCTTGTTTCTTCTGTCGACATTGCAAATTTAGAAGCATCAATTAAGTGCTTTAAAACAGGAGCTGGTAGAGTAAAGTGATGAGTCAATTCGCTTTGAGTTAATTGAGGAAAATCCTCAGCTGGTAAGCAAGAAATATCAAATTTGGAACGCCCTGATGTAATAGTAAGTTGTGCGGTTTCTTTATTTAAACTAACGTTAACCTCATTGCTATCATTTAATTTTCTAACAATCTCATACAGCATATATGCAGAAACACAAGCCGTTCCCACTTGTTCAACTTTAGCCGGAATTGTTTCTATAAGCGCTATATCCATATCGGTTGACGTAATTAAAAGCCCATCTTTTGTTGCCGTTAACAAGACATGACTCAAAATTGGAACTGTTGTCCGTTTTTCCACAACGCTTTGTCCATGAGAAAGTGCTTTTAGAAACGGACCTTTTTCCAGTGACAACTTCATAATAAAATAACCCTTTAAAAATTACCTTTTGTTTTTTGTAAATGCTGAATCCTATATTTACCACAAAGTGATTAGAAAAACGACTGTTTTCAAATTGCCTTTTTGACCAGAATATCTTTTCTACATCTCAAATAATCATTGTGAATTCACTGTACCTTACTTATTATAGAATTAATAATTTTTTTAGATCTTACTAAAAATTCATGCGCGTTTCTCAAAAAGTAAAAAAAATCCTAAGTTTCTATGAAAGTGATAACCCAGGCAGTAAAACAAACCTTGCTCGCTTTTTAATGCATGGAAAGCTAGCTGGCTCTGGAAAGATGATGATCTTAGCCGTTGATCAAGGATTTGAGCATGGACCAGATCGAAGCTTTGCCGCCAATCCAGCCGCCCTTGATCCACACTATCATTATCAACTGGCTTTAGATGCAGGATTATCTGGGTATGCCGCACCATTAGGTTCATTAGAAGCAGGTGCTGATACGTTTATAAACGCAGTTCCAACTATTTTAAAAATGAACAGTAGTAATAGCTTACTTGGCAAAAACAATCCTCCTGATCAAGCAGTAACTGCAACAGTTCATGACGCACTGCGCTTAGGTTGCTCTGCTATTGGATTTACAATTTATCCAGGATCTGATGCTTCACTTGATTTATTTGAAGAAATTCGTGAATTGTCTTTGGAAGCAAAAGCATGCGGACTTGCTGTCATTATTTGGTCGTATGCGCGAGGCAATATGAGCAAAGAAGGTGAAACAGCAATTGATGTCATTAGTTATGGCGCACATATGGCAGCCTTATTAGGAGCGCATATCATTAAAGTAAAATTACCTTCAGCACATCTCGAATTTCCTGAAGCCAAGCAAAACTATACAAAATATGGCATTAAAATAGACACAATGGCTGATCGTGTAAAACATGTAGTTGATTGCTGCTTTAAAGGACGCCGCATGGTGATTTTTTCTGGCGGAGAAAGTAAAGATGTTAATAGTGTGTTAGATGATGGTAAAGCTATTAAGGCCGGTGGTGGTTTTGGTTCTATCATTGGTCGCAATTGTTTCCAACGTCCAAGAGAAGAAGCTATAAAAATGTTACAGGATCTGACAGCCATTTATAGAAATCAATAACGCAATTAGGAATGATAAAACAACATTTATTAGACAACAATTGCATGGATTCTTCGGTCAAGCCGGAGGAATATCATGATTATTATGATCAGAAGAGCAGTTATGAAGATTTAATGTATACAGCAAAACTCAAAGAAACACCGTCTTCGTCGGGCTTGACCCGAGAATCTAGGCTGTTTTTCAGCATAGAAAGACCGTTTTTAGTTCTGAATTGGTGTCAATACATATGGATTTAGGCATTCTTTTTTTTACTTGGTGGAAAGGGCAACTAGTCGGTACCGACGATTTTGGTAATCGTTATTATCAAGAAAGAAAACACAAAAAACATAAGAAAGCAAAACGATGGGTTTTATATAGAGGTAAAGCAGAGGCTTCTAAAATCCCAGCGCCTTGGCATGGATGGATACATTATACTGTGGATAACATTCCCTCCACCATGCCGCACCTATATGAGTGGCAAAAAGGACATTTACCAAATCTAACAGGAACAAATTTAGCCCATCGGCCCGATAAATTTTCTCCTCTTTATCCGCAAGCAACCAAACACACTATCTCTGACTATGAACCGTGGAAACCCTAAAAGTTTGTCTTGCACGGTTTTAACTGAGGAAGCAAATCAACGCTTAGACAAATTTCTAACAGCAAAATTTCCTGAATATAGCCGTAGTCGCATCCAAGACTGGATCGAAAAAAATTGTGTTCAATGCAAAGATCAATCAATTACCTCTTTGAGCCATAAAGTTAAAGAAGGAGAATACTACATAATCACCCCTCCTCCTTTAGAAGATGCAATACCCAAACCACAAGCGCTTAATTTGGATATTATTTATGAAGATGAAGATTTACTAGTTATTAATAAAGCCCCAGGCATGGTTGTCCATCCCGCACCAGGACATTATGAATCAACTATGGTTAATGCTTTGTTAGCTCACTGTGGTGATTCCTTATCCGGAGTGGGTGGAGTTAAGCGCCCAGGTATTGTTCATCGTCTTGATAAAGACACAAGTGGATTGATTGTGGTTGCCAAAAATGATACGGCTCACATTGCTTTATCTGCTCAATTTGCCATTGAAGACAATCAAAAAGCTTTAAGTAGAACTTATTGGGCATTGGTATGGGGTCACCCTCGCCCTTTACATGGCCGCATCAAAACTCAAATTGGCAGACATCCCAAAAATCGTCAGAAAATGGCCGTTGTTAGGGAAGGAACTGGCAAATTAGCGATCACCAATTACACAACTAAAAAAGTATGGGGTGTGGGACCAAAAAAAGAAATTAAAATCAGTTGGATGGAATTTATTTTAGAAACAGGAAGAACCCACCAAATCCGAGTTCATAGTCATCATATAGGCCATCCTATAATTGGTGATCCTTTATATGGCAGGAAAACAGGGCCATCTACTAAAATTTGCCCTCCTGAAATTTTAACTTTTAAAAGACAAGCTTTGCATGCTGCAAAATTGAAATTCATTCATCCACGCAGTCAAAAGATAATGGAATTTGAAACTCCTTTACCAGATGATATGAGCAAGATTATAGATTTATTAGATAATTCTAAAGGAAAGTAAAATGTGGGGTAAGTTAGTTCTATTTTTTATGTTGACCCAGCCTTTGGAGGCAGAAAACTTTTTAACCTCATTAAACGGTACCTATGCCATTTATTGGGGATGTTTTGATCCACCAACCTTAGCTCATCGTGAAATTATAGCGCAAACGATTCAAATGCAAAATGTTGATGCAGTTATTGTCGTTGTTAATAATTTTAAAAAACAAACCTATCAAGCAGATGTATCAAATCGCATCAAAATGCTTGAAATGCTTTTGCAAGATCATAAAGAAAAAATTATTTACCTTGTCCAAGATGAAGAACACAAAGCAGATTACAAGCAAATTAAATCACAAATTACAGGCAAACTTTATGCAGTCGTTGGGCAGGATTCGTATGAAAAATGGACGCAATATGAAAGTGATTTTTCTGGGTATGATGAAATTATCGTAATCCCGCGCTTTGTGCCCTCTTCTATTAATCCCTTTGCTTCTCAGCTTCCAGCTAATGTTTCTGTTATGAAAATTGAAAAAGAGCTTTATCAATGTTCATCAACTCAGGCTCGAAAGGATCTTCTAACAGATAAACAATCATCTAAGCTTCTATCCTTAAATACGCTCAATTATATAAATAATCAGGGATTGTATCGAGATCCAAATTTTGTAAAATAAACAACTAATAGATTTTAAGTGGTAAAAATTTATGTCTTGGATTACTCCTGTTGAAACTCCCACAACTCAAGATTTTCATGATCTCTTCGATAATAAAATTTCTTCTATTATTATAGAAAATTTTTTAACACCTACTGAATGTGAAAAGATCTGCCAAGAAATTCTAGCAATAGGTCTTAGTCCTTTTGATTATGATTTTCATGATGAAGCAACTGATGCGTATCGTGTATTTGACAGCCATTATCTGTATGAACAAAAAACTCCAGAAGAGTATTTCCCAAAGGCAGCTGAAAGTAACTTAAAATATCAAGTTTTTTGTGAAAAACTAGGATTTAATCCTGCGATTAGGGTAAAAGATTATCTAGAAAAACACCTTTTGAGGCCAGTTTCTATTGCTGAACAAAATGGACAGCAATACACTTATGCCCTTGTTAGAGAACTCAAAAATTCAGCATTATTACATGCAGACTTTGCTGGTTTTCTTGATTCTCATTGGTCAATTTCTAATATTACTGCTCAATATGCATGGAATATCTATTTGTCTGATCCCCAAAATGGTGGTGATTCAATAGTTTATAATAAACCTTGGCTGAGAGAAGATGATCAATACATTCAAGGAGATACATACGGATACAGCCACAAAGTTGTAGAAAAAAAAGAGTATTACTCAATTATTCCCAAACCTGGATTGCTTGCATTTTTTAACAGTCGAAATTTTCATGAAGTACACGGCAGTAGTGATATACGTTTATCTATAGGTGGTCATGTAGGAATTAACGATAAACATGAAATTGTCATGTGGATATAGGCCTATTATTTTGCACTTACTGAACATAGAAAAAACCTGCTGTACCTAAAATCTGAGCGCCGCAGCTTTATATGATAGTTCAGCCTCTAGAAGTACCTTGACTTGTTAAAGTAGAACCTGAGGTAGTAATTCCGCTTTGAGACCTATCAATTTGCGTAGAATTTCCTGAACCAGAGGAATCTTTAGTGACGCTATCCGGATTTTTCCCTGAATTAGGTAATGGAGATGAAGCTGCATTTGGCGGAGGTGTACCAATACTTGACCCTGAATTCATTGGGACTGGAGCATTTGATGAAAGTGGAGGTGGCGCCATAATTGATGATGGTGCTGGCACCTCAATTCCCGAAGAAACAAGAGGAGTTAAAACAGGCTGTGTAGTCGATGTTATAATAATAGGTTCATTTGGAGTGACTAGAGGAGGAGCAATTTTAATAGAATTTGCTGCCGCATTTGCTGCTGCACTTGCTGCTGCTTTATTAGCTGCCCCTGTGGCTGCATTTGCAGCTGCTTGACTAGCTGCCATTGCTGATGCCATCGCTGTCGATTGGGTCGTATTTTGTATGATTTGTTGTTTTAATGTCGGAAGATGAGGAGGTTGAGGAGGTGATAGTAAAGGACTAACGCCTGCAAAAGCAGCTTTATCAAAACATATAAATTGCACTGATAAAATTATTAAAGCAAGAGTGATTTTTTTAGGCACAACAGTTTTCATGACTTTCTCCTGAATAATTAACACGACAAAACTCGATTATTAATGCGCATCTTGATATTTGTTTTCTACACTTAGCTTTTTAAAAAACGCGCCGTATATTAAGCGAGAATGTATCGTTTCGTGTACTACCATGGCCATTGGAACGGTTGAAACCAAGAGAACCTGACCATGGTGATCCCTGGAATTCAATACCACATCCAGCATTATAAGCACGTTTTTTAGCAGCAGGCGTTGTTCCTATAAACGAATAATAATTAAGCGTTGAGGTTTGTGTATTATAGTCCCCACCAACTTCAATGTATGGTTTCCATTTTCCATCAACTAAATAACCCACACGTCCCAAAATGCTTGCATTGGCACTGCGATTAATTGGCCCTCTATTGTAAGTTCCATCTGATTCAATATAACTTTGCTCCCTTTCGCAGACATACATCGTTGCCGTTCTAACTGACATCACAAAATTATTGACTGTGTTTGTTAAAGTAAGTCCAATAGATCCTAATATTCTATTTGATTTGCTGCTTCCTGTGATATTGCTGGTTCTTATTGTTCCTTTTGAAAGAAAACCATAACCAGCTAAAAGATCCACAAAAACGTGAGAGTTAAAAATAATGGCACCATAGGGAGCCATTGTATATCCCTTGGATGACAAACCATTACCAGGGCCTGATGACATAATATTTGTTTTGCTATCTTCGTGAATTACTGTTAGGCCAGAGATAAACATATCATTGATTTTATAATCTCCCCCCATAATCACTTGATATGTTTTTGTTCGTTGGCTTGTTTGGGGATTTTCATCAGAAAAATTGCTATATACAGGAGACATCCACGCACCGTATTTCATTTCTTCTATGGACTCTTTTGCTTCTGTTTTAGCAACTTGTTCTGCTAATATTTTTTGTTCAAGAGCGGCACTAACTGCTGCAGATTTTTTTTCATCTTGTGTTTTAGATGCGGCCTCTACTGTTTGCAATGGTAACAATGCAAGTAGCAGAAGCACTGTAACAATTTTGATATTTTTGATCCTTACTAACATAGCCCCTCAACATGTTAAAATTTAAATTAAATTTAAATAAATTTAAACATGATAAAAAAACTATAACAAACTTATTTTCATAAACAGATACTAAAAAAACGAAATAAACAATAATTATTCCTTAATATACTAATATTTATAATTTTATTTTACAGAAACCAATAAAAAATTCTCTTATGAAGATGTTTGCCTTTAAGTCAATAAATTAGGTACCTTCCCTTTTCAAAATGATAAATTTTATTTGGCAAGATAGCTCTGTCCATTTTATGGTAGTAGCAAATTAATAAAAATCTTTGGAACTTTTTATCATGAGTCAGTTTGATGTGATCATCATTGGTGGTGGACCAGGTGGATATGTTGCTGCTATTCGTGCCAGTCAATTAGGTATGAAAACAGCTTTAATTGAAAAAGAACACTTAGGGGGGGTTTGCCTAAACTGGGGATGTATTCCAACCAAAGCCCTTTTACGAAGTGCTGAAATTAAACATCTAATTGACCATGCCACTGAGTTTGGTATTGAAGTTAAAGATGTTAAAATCAACCTAGAGAAAATTGTGAGAAGGTCACGTACCATCTCGGGACAACTCGCTGCTGGCATTAAACACCTTTTAAAGAAGAATAAAGTTACTGTTTATGAAGGGCATGGACGCTTTGAAAAACCAGGAACTTTAGTTGTCTCTGATAAAGATAACAAGAAAGAAACCTTATCTGGTAAGCATATTATAATTGCAACGGGCGCTAGAGCACGTCTATTACCCAATGTAGTTGAACATTCAAGAATATGGACAGCTAAACACGCAATGACACCAGCTTTTATGCCAAAATCTCTATTAATTATAGGATCAGGCGCAATTGGTATTGAGTTTGCCAGCTTTTACAAAACTCTTGGGGCAGATGTGACAGTTGTTGAAATGCAAGATCGTATTTTGCCACAAGAAGATGCAGAAATTTCAAACTTAGCTTTAAAGAATTTTTCAAAACAAGGGATGCAATTTCATTTGAGTTCTACCGTTAAAGATATTAAAGCAACAGATAAAAATGTAAGTGCTGCAATCGAAGGCGGTGACAAAAAATCACAAACCATAACTGTAGATGCTGTTATTGTTGCTATTGGCATTGTTGGTAACACAGAAGACCTTGGTTTAGAAAAAACAAAAGTTAAAATAGATCGTGGCCAAATTATCACTAATGAATGGTGTGCAACTGCTGAACCTGGCATTTACGCAATTGGTGATGTGGCTGGAGCACCTTGGCTTGCTCATAAAGCATCACACGAGGGAATTATTTGTGTTGAAAAAATTGCCGGCGTCAAAGATGTTCATCCAATAAAAAAAGATCTCATTCCTGGATGTACTTATAGCTTGCCACAAGTTGCTAGCGTTGGTTTAACTGAAGACAAGGCCAAAGCCGCAGGATATGAACTTAAAGTTGGACGCTTCCCCTTCAAAGGTAATGGAAAAGCCATGGCGTTAGGTGAATCTGAAGGTCTGGTTAAAACCATTTTTGATGCCAAAACAGGTGAACTATTAGGATCGCACATGATCGGATCTGAAGTCACAGAGCTTATCCAAGGATTCACTGTTGCCAAAACCTTAGAGACCACTGAAAAGGAATTAATGCATACCATATTCCCCCACCCTACTCTATCAGAGATGATGCATGAGTCTGTTTTGGATGCCTATGGCAAAGTAATCCATTTTTAATGGTTTAATCGATATCTAATAAAAATGAAGAAATCATTATTTTATTTTGAAAAATGATATGGCTTTTCTCTAAAAATTTTTTATTAAAAATTGAATTTCATATAATTTTTCTAATACTTTCTTATGTTTGGTTACGCTACCCTTACCAGTGTGTATATAAAAACTTGACAATAGATTATGTCATATTGCGAAACTAAAAAAAATAAAATAGCTTTAGAATATAGCATTGAAAAAGCAAAAGATATAAAGTCAATTAGTGATTTTTTTATTCACCCACTCGGCTTAACAACATTTGGTTACAAGCGAGTTTATCTAAACGGGCAATATCTATTTTTATCAACAAATGAAAACTGGCTTCAGTACCATTATCAAAATGTTAACGACCATGGAACTTTTTTCCAAGAAGCAATGGACACTGCCCATTTAAATCATTCTTATAAAGTTCTATGGCCTTCTACATCTCAAGATCACTTCCTTCAAGCCTTAAATCATTTTGGTATGTGGCATGGAATAAATTTTTATAAATGGAGAGAAGATTATTTAGAATTATGGACTTTCTCAACCTCTTATGATAGGGGCGGCATTTCACAGATATATATCAATACCTTGACCCACTTTGAGAATTTCATTAATCACTTTAATTTGAAAGCTAATGAAATAATTAATATCAATGATCAAGAAAAATTAGCTCAATTCGAAAATAAATCTCACAACTCTTCGCAACAGCATGATATTTCCTCAAATTCTCTATTGCAAATTATTGAACAAATTAGAATTGATGAAATTATGGTTAATGGATCAAATGGTATTGTCAGCTTAACAAAACGTGAAAGTGAATGTCTTAAATTGCTTGGCACAGGAAAAAGCGTAAAAGAAATAGCAAATATTTTAGAAATATCCCCCCGCACAGTTGAATCCTATATTAATCTGGCCAAAGAGAAAACTGGATACAGTAAATCAAAACTTTTAAACATTATTCAATCAGCTGCTGCTTAAAAAGCAATTATTTTTACTATAAAAGAAAAACACATGAAATCTATGAAATCCTTTTTAGCGTGCACTATAGGTAATGTTATAGAATGGTATGAGTTTATTGTTTTTGGTTATTTTGCCCATGTTATAGGTGCTGTTTTCTTTCCTGCATCTTCCCCTCTTTTTTCTTTATTTAAAGCTTTTGGTGTGTTTGCTTTAGGTATCATGATAAGGCCTTTAGGTGGCATACTTTTTGGGCATATAGGAGATAAATTTGGCAGAAAAAATGCCCTGTTTCTTTCTATTGTATTAATGACAGTGCCAACTTTTTTAATTGGGATTTTGCCTACATATGAAAGCATAGGAATAACAGCCTCTATTATTTTGATCTTTATTCGCCTTTTCCAAGGTTTAGCTATGGGAGGTGAATATGCAGGAACAATGACTTATTTAGTAGAAGGTGCAAACGATGCGAATAAAGGGTTTTATGGAAGTATTGCTACCTTAAGTTTAGTTGTTGGTATGGCTTTAGGATCACTTACATCTGCTTTGTTACATACAATTCTGAGCCAAGAACAGATGTTTCAATGGGGATGGAGAGTTCCTTTTTTTCTGAGCTCAATTGGAATACTATGGGCTATTTACCTACGTATGAATCTACAAGAATCCTCTTACTTTGTTGGTCTTAAAAAAAGTCATTCCGTATTGAATTTTCCTATTAAAGAGGCCTTTTCCAAAGATTTAAGATCTATTTTCATCACTATCTTTGTTCAATGTTTTCTCGCCGTTGGAATGTATACCCTCACTGTTTTCTATTCAACTTATGCTCAGCAAAATTTTAAAAACCTCCCTCCTTTAGTTTCAGCTCTATTAAATACTCCAGGGGTTTTGTTAATAGGAATGACTGCAGTTATTTCTGGAAAATTATCAGACAAATGGGGAAGAAGAAAAATTCTCTCGTATACATCTTTTTGCGCTGTTTTTCTATGTTACTTTTTTATTTATATTTTAGAAACTAAAAGTGTGGGGTTATTTTTAACCGTCCATCTTAGTTTATCTATTTTAGTAGGCAGTTTTCTAGGCCCTATTCCTTCGTTTCTTGCTGATTGTTTCTCAGGAAAAACCCGATATACAAGCATAGCTTTAAGTAATAACCTAAGCATGGGAATATTTGGTGGAACAGCACCCATGGTTATTACTTATCTTTTAAGCATTTTCCATCTAGATGTTATTCCTCTTTATTATCTTATGTTCAGCGCAGCTATAAGCTTAACAGGTCTTTTTTTATTGAAAATAAAGGTATGAAAGGGGAAGAGAATGCCAAATAAAATTTTACATCACGATCTCTACACTGGGTTTTCTTTTGGATAAATAAGAATCGAGACGGTCTTGAAGAAGTGGTGAAGCAGAGCCGTTATCAGTAATACCAACATCCCTAAGATGGGGATGATTAACTATTGCTAAAAGAAAAGGATTAGCTACAAGTTCTGATGGTAAATCAAATTCTGATGAAACTAAGCTAATGCTATCAAAGATCTTATTATTATGAAGTGACAAAAATCTTAATTCTTGAGACCCAACAACAAGCCGTTCAAGTTCTTTATCTGTTTCTTCTCCCAGAGTGTCGCCTATTGAATTTCCAGTCAAATCAAGATATTCAAGTTTATACCTTAGAATGCCATTTATAAGAGCTTTTAAAGCAGCCTTTTTAGGGTTGGAACAAACAACTGATAACCGTTTTAAAGCAAGAGCCTCACCCCCAAAAATTGTTTGTACACTCTTCAATGTCAGCGTTACTCCTTTCAAATGAACTTCTTGCAATCTTGATGCCAATGCTCCAAGAGGTGTAAATCTAGAAGAAAATGTTAAGTTCCATCCCCGCAAAGTTAAATTTCTAAGATGAACATCTTTTTGTAATTGATTTAGAGTAGCTCCACCCAACTCGTCCTCCTCATCATCATTGGTTTCTTCAACTAAAGCTCCTAGTGTTACTTTCTTAAGTTCTCCCTCTGCTCTTTCTAATAGAGAAAAAAGCATTTCTGCAATTTTTGCTGTCAATATATGATGTTCAAGATCAATCTCTTGTCTAACTTCTTGACTAATAAGCTTAAATTGATTAGCAGGATTCATTCCTGCTGATGCAGTTTCAGGAGCTTCAAACATTGCAAAATCTAGTCCAGGTCTTTGAAATGCATAACGACGCATTGCAGCTAAAAATTGCCCTTCAGTCATAAAGCTGTCATCTGCTACTAGTTTAAAACAGTCAGGCAGAACAACATTTTCAATAGGGGCATCTTCTTTAAACATGTCTGTTCTTAATAAGTCACTTAAAAAGCGTGACTCTGTTTCACTAAAACTTGGATGCAAGGTTGCTGATTCATCCGCAACAAAACGGGCCAATGCTTGCAATCCAGCAAAAGGACCGTATGTGGCTTTTGTTGCACATACCTGTAAACAACCATCTATTCTATCTACCCATTTTGCATTACTGTGTTCACGTTTAAAAATCTCCCCATTTTCTGAAACGGTTGTTTGGACGTACAGTGTTTTAACTGTTGCTTGTTCAAGAAATGGGTACTTTGTTTTTGCATTATCTAGAATTTTTTGAGCAACATCCATTTTTTTTGTTGTTGCAAGTTCATGCAATTTACGCTTAGCTGCATGTGGAAGAGTATCAACAGTGCTTTCGTCTAAAATATACTCTCCTTGGTAAGAAAACCCTTCTCCTGGAATAAAAATAGTGGCCACTTGATCATTAAAAAATGACACCATGCCACCATGTTTGCCAACAACCCCAAAAAAACTTCTATCTTTTGGCACTGTACATTTACTTGTATCCACCAGTGCTAAGCATCTTAAAAAGACCCTCTTTGGATCTGAAATAGAGGAATGATCTGAATCTGAACCAGAAGGAGAATGTACAGCTGAACCTTGATTTGAGCAAAAATTAGAGACAAGTGAACTCTGGTCAAATCTTTTGATAAGCTTTGCTAAATGTTGATTATTATACCAAGCAGCATTAATTAGATACCGTCCATATATTGGTGGAAGCCCTCTTCCTCTAACTCTAAATCCTTTACCAAACAAAGGTTCAATTTCAGTAACATTATATCCTGTTATAATTTCAACATTGTGAAAACGAAGTAAAGATTCTAATAATGTCCCCATACCAACAGGATGGAAACCTTGCTCGCCCGTACTAATACCAGCTGCAAAATGATTATCTAAACCAAGAGTTCTTAACTCCTCACTTTCTAGATTACGAAAAATAGGTGGTGCCCCAAATAATAATCCTTCAGCATGAGCTACGCCTGAACTTGATAATTGACTTAAATACTCCTTATAACGTTCATTTAAAAAAGTATAATGATCTCTTAGTTCTGCTTCTCTAAGGCCATCATCCCCATCGCTTAAATCATTACTTGCTTTTGCTAGAAGAAAATCATTAGCTGTTTGTGCCGTCAACATTCTTTTTGTTCTAAACATCTGCTGCCATAATGCTGCACTATAAAGACATTGGTTAGCTGTTGTACGATCTTTAACGTATTCTCCTCCTCTATGTTGACGAGCAACAACCATACTAGCTCCAGTTAAGATTTGTTCATTTTGATCAATAAGTTTAATTGTTCCAATTTTGATTCTTCCTTGTTTTGCAGCATTAGCAAGCGTAAGTGCTGTCATAACACCAGTTATGCCTCCACCAACGATAACAAAATCTGGTTGATTATTTGTGTGAGTATGCAAATGAGCGAGATGCAGATGTTCCTCTTCGGTTAATGGTAAAACCAAAGGATATTTTAATTTTAAAATTCTTTGAGCTGTTGTTTGCCCTTTTGAAGCAGCAAGTTTAAGCCAGTGAATTTCATGCTCTTTAGATGCACTTAAACCGTACATCCCAGAATGAAACCAGAAAGCTAAACTGAGAGCAGCATCCTCTAAATTAGAAAATGAAAGCTCCCTTATTTTATTCTTTAAGAGGGTTATTTCTTCATTTGTAAGATCTCTGTAATTATTTAACAACTGAGCAAGCATTTGGTAGGTTGCTTTTATATTTCTTCTTATACTCGCTTCATTGAACCAAAACATTGCTTTATTGATATCTTTTAGCCCAAACCAACCACTTTTAAATCCATTAGCTAAATTGAGCATCGCTCCAATATGACCTTGCAACGCAGCATTTTGAAAATTTTCACAAGCATAAGCTGGATTAGGCCTAATAGATAAAGTCTCAGATTCATAACCTGCTAAATAAATAACTCCTAATGTATTATAAGCTGCAGGATCGTTTAATCGTGCTTCATTAAGTGCCTTCATTACTTGCTCATCAGTAAAAGAAACCATTATGGGATGATGACAGAAAGTTAAAGTCCCTTCTGCATTACCGTGTATAGAACCTGCTAACCTATGATTAGCAAGATAATAATCAATTGCAGCCGCATAAAAATAGCTAGATGTTGGTAGAAGATGTCTTGACTCTAAAAAGCAATTTAGTGCTTTTTTTAAACTTCCTACTCCATTAAAACCTCCCCATAAATGGTGAAATCCTAATTCACGCAAAACTTGTTGTTTCTGTAAAGGGGTAGTTGCTCTATCGATCGCTTCTTCATAAACATTTTCTATTTCTAAAAATCTTCCTTGATTATTAGTTTTGGGTATACGCCAAACAATTCTTCTTCGACGATTAGAATCTTCTTCTAATCTATTAAGAGCCTTTAGAAACCAATATGCAGCTTCTTCAAAATAATGGGGGTTTTCTTTTTTTTCAGCTTCTTCTGTCAGCAAACGAGCTAATAGAATTTGTGGTACATTGGCATATTTTTTTGAAAGTTCACAAGAATTAGCCACACGTCTACAAATATTAATAACATCAAGCCCTAAATCTCTTCTTTGATAGTCTGTAGCGCTAATGCAACATAAATGGTAAGCATCTTCAATATCACCATGCACATCAGCAGAAATTTTTAACCAAGAACAAGCATCCGTCTTTGATTGTTGAAAGCCATATTTACCAAGGCTGTACCCCATTGCTAAGAAATGTGAGACTTCCTTTCTTTTATTAGGATTGTGCTCGTAAATTGATTTTAAAAGAGGAGGTAAAAGATGGGGATGACTTTCTAGCAACTTTCTAGCAATATAGAATGCAGTATGTCCAAAACCAATTTTTTGTTCCATATGAACATATAAATAAGGATCAATTTTTACTAAATAGGCAAAATAATTATATGATTCATTTCTCCGACGAGCTTTTTCATGGTCTCTTCCAAGAATAAAATGAGCCTTTGAAAATTTTCGTATTGCAGCGTGCTTATGCAAATCTAGCACACGTGAATTTAAATTTTTATTTAGTTTAGAGCATATACGTGCTAGCTTATACATTCCCTTAGGGTTGCTGTATTTAGCAGCTTTGAAGTAACATTCAACGGCATTACCATCAGGTTTGGTCTTTTCATAAATACGACCCAGAATATTATATCCATCAATACAACCCTGTTTTATTGAGGCCTTAGCATAGCTAATGGCTATAGATGATGAACCTGACATTTGATGATAAGTAGCTAGTGTAAAATTTAAGATAGCATCCTCTATACCTTCTATAAAACATGCAGTAGCAGATACTTTTTCGCTGAGGAAATTAAGAAATCGATCTAGATAAAATTCATACTCTGAAGAAAAAGCATTTGATTCCGCTGCTTGCGTGGAATAGTATTTCAACAACAAAACACAAGCATATACTGCTTGTACAGTTGTACCTGAAGCCATTTCTTTCAAACTCTCCAATGCTTCATTATCATGGTATTTAGCGCATCGGTATAAATGCTCTGCTTGCTCTATTAAATGAGTTATTCTTCTATTAGTTTCTTTTTCAATCGCAGGAAGTTCATAATCAGGTAACCTAAATAAATATTTTACATTCCCCAATACACTTTCAAGGGATTGTGGAGCAGTTTCAAATGGATTTATATCATTTAAATTTATAGTTGCAGGGTAAGAAACTGAAACATTAAAAAGAAAAGTAAACAACGCTAATAGTTTCTTTTTGATAGAAACTGTTCTATTAGAAAAAAAAATTAAACACGGAATACACATAAAGAGAATACCCAAGAATTCCTCCCTATCATAAGTATTTATAAATTAAATGAATCAACCGGTGGAAAGCCCACAATCTTCCATTTTTCTACGCCAATAGATATGCAGTGGATTTGCGGCGGTATATCTTTCTAAAAAAGCTGGATATACTATGGATACCTGGCGCGTAGCTTCCGCAACATCTATTTCATAACCACCAACACCTGCCTTTTGAAGTATAGCCACTGCTAATTTTGCAGTAAAACTTCCATCATCTGCCATTTGTTGAAGAGCAAGACCATCTGCACATACCACTGCTGATTTACTTGCTCTTTCAAATAATTGTTTAATTAATATTTCAGCATGGTCAATGGGAGCAGAAGAGGGTTTTGCTGCCAATCTTAATGGGCTAGATAACCCGTCATCTTGGGAAGGTTGACGACTTCCATCTCCCCCATAAGGCAAAGAACTTGTGCGTGTTAGTTTACCACCTGTAACAACGCTAATACCGGGCTCTTCAATAGGACTTTCAGTAGGCATTCTTTCTATAGCTAAACCTGTCATAGGTAAATCGTCGTCTTCCGCCGCCAATAATGATTTCTGTAAAACAAGGATTAAAAAACAGACAAGATATAACAACATGGCATCAACTTTCTCGTAAGGAAATCTCAATTCATTTCAACTCTGGTTAGAGTTGATCGAAATACAATTATTTTCCAGGAGAATTATTGCTTACTTTTCTAATTTTACGTAAGTGTACAATTTCGAAATCGAGCAAAATTAGGGTTCCAATAGATATCTTGCCTTACCTCAATCGTTATTATACCTTGATCATAGGGCTGGATAAAAAAATAATTTAGTTAAATTAATTCATTATGTATACATTGTGCAAATCTTAGATGATGATGTCACCAGTCAACTGAAGAAACTAGGAGAAAGAAAATGAGAGAATCCTTCTTTATGAAAAATTGGTTGCATACTG
>DAHVSZ010000130.1 GCA_027328625.1 Candidatus Paracaedibacteraceae bacterium
CAAGCAACCTTTCTTCTTCAAACTTCTGTTGGCTTGGCTGTCTTTTAGAAAAACTATAATAACCACTGCGCGATACTTCTAACATCTTGGACATTCTCCCCATACAAAATTCTCCTTCATGACTTTGCATAAATTCATATTTCATTTGCGCGCTGATGAGAAAATGCCCAGCGCTTTTTTTAAGATATCTCGCTCTTCTCTAGCAATCGCTAGCTCTTTACGTAATTGCGCTAGTTCTGCATCCGACGCTTTTAAACAACCTTTGCCAGGAAATGCTTCTTTCCCATCATTCCTATAACTTTCTAGCCAACCTGTGAATGTCCCATAAGGTATCCCTAATTCCTCGCTGACTTGCTTGGCTGTTCGCCCTTCTTCTAAATGAAGCTTGATGGCGTTTAACTTAAACTCTTTATCATAAACTCTTAGTGTTCGTGTATTCATAAAAACCTCTCAAAAAATATTCTCTTTGAGCGGCTTCTCTTTGTCTACTAAACTCTAGCAAGATCAGAGTTTCACTATAACTAGAAGCTGCTCTATCTGTTCCACCAAACAATCCTGTATGTTCAACGGATCTTGAATGAGCAACTGTATGTTTTGCAACATCAGCTTTAACTTCTAATTTTTTGGTCTTCCATGTCAATCTACCTTCTACGTCAATCTCTGGAATATGCAAATAAATTGTCTTATCATCGCCTGCAAAGATCTTAAAATCACCACCCATTTCAATCTCTGTTGGTACAAAAGTTTGATGGTGTTCAAAATGGCTTTCGGTAACCCTCTTACCCCCTGATCGATGAGACCATTGTTGCTGTATAAATGTATTTAAAGTGCCGCTATCAAGGATAACATTGCCTTTTTCAGCTCCAATTCGGCCTCCTTTGGCAAAAGCAAAACGTGTGGCAGTTGCGTGTAAGTCTCCCTCAACTACAATAACTTCTCCATAGCCAGCAGATAACATACCCGCTTTTGCTGCCGTTTTTTGTTCTTTTCTTTCTCCATGATCAATTGCTCTTCTCTCCGTATGAGTTGCCTGATCACTTTCAAACTCAGCTGTATGCCATCTTAAAGCAGGATTTTCCTTGGTGTCGTTTTCATCAAGAGCTTGAACAGTCGAACCCGTTAAGCTGGTTTTGCCTCTAAAGTTAGCATTAACAGTTCCAGCAACAAGAGCAGCTTGAAAAGCGGCTATAAGTTTTCTTTCTTCCAAAGCAATATAGAGCTGTAAAATGGGCTCTTGTACACCAGGTCTTACCTCTTCTAGATCAAAGTAAATAAGACTCTTTTTTTGTCTGTTTAAATCTTGCTGGCTCATAAGAGCACCTGAGAGAGCCGCATGTTGACTACGAGTGGTCATGGTTTGGAAGATATCGACCGTTTCACCTGGAATAGAAAACATTCTTAAATGTTCTGCTAACATCATCTCTAATGCCCAGGGATTCAATTCAGGAGCAATATAAGGCTTTAAACCAATCGGTATGCCCAATTTTTTGCGTCCCATAAATGCTATTTTAGCTTCATCTAGAACCCGAGCATTCCTATCAGGAAACCGTTTTGCAATGCCCGTATTTGTTTCTTGAATAGCACCTCTTCCACCTGGAGCTATAAGAGATCTAATGGCATTCAGCGCTGAAACTACATATCCCTGGGCAAAGACTTGCATAGCTTGTCCCAAATATGTTGAGCTGTAACTTTCACCCTCTAACTCAACTGCTCCACCAAAGAGATACCCTCCAAAAGACCTATGTTTCTTTGCTTTGATACTGACATATTTACCCCCCATAAATTTGGATTCTCGGTGATATTTAGTATGCCACCCGCTACAACCGGGACAATCACAGCCACCTCTTCCACTAGCACGCTCTAAAGAAAATAATTCAGCTGCATTCGAAAGTACGCCATTGACTGTAACATTACCTAAACACAAGAAATCACTGCTAACAATACGGTTACTCGTTGTTTTAAGATCAACATCACCAAATGAATAGAACCCAGCTCCATCAGATGGAAAGCCCGAATGCACGCAATTAGCATGATCAGGGATCTCTCTCCAAAAATTATATTCAACAGGATCCGCGCAAGTTAATAAAAAGGATGGTGTTTCAATTTTTCCACCTAGTTGCAAAAAGATTTGACCACCTTCTGAAGATATACTCTTCCGTCCTTTCAGAGTTGCTTTTTTGCTGGCATAAATGTCGCCGTAATCCGCTTTAATATGACGTCCTTCTATATATAGCGTGTCTTTACTTTCAACAAACGCGCCGTTTGGTTCTTTAAAATCAAAATACCCATATATATTTCTGTCTCCACAATACGTTTTACAAACAGGTTGATTCGGTTTTAATTTTGGGGTTCCAACAAAAACATCCCCAGTTATGGACTTTAAAGTTGTTGGGCCAATGCCGTGGATATGGCCATATCTATTATCCACATCACCGTCTACAATAATTTCAAGCGCATGTTCGTGCGGTAAATAGGTTGCGCCAGCCGCACGTGTTTCAAACATGGCCATTTCAGCATTGCTTTTGCCATGACGAAACCTTTTAGCTAACAGTCTAAGTGATTGAAAGGCAAGCGTGTATTTGTCATTTTCATAATCTTCGACTTCTAGCTGGACTCTTCGTCCAAGTTCAATATCCTGGCTAACTCTAAAAATAGAAGTCTTTAAATGCAAAATACCTTCACATTGCCAATTTTTACCAAACTTATAAAGAGCTGTCGCAAGATCAAAATTACGAGAAAGATGTAATTGAAGATCTTGTTTGGCCCTTAACAAACCTAAGATAATATCGTTAAAGCTTTTCGTTCCTTTTATAGGCTGGTTGTGTGATTGCACCACAAGTAAAGGTGTTGATGTTGTCTCTTTTTTGTATTCATCAGACTTAAGAAGAGCATGCACAATCAAGCTTGTATCAGATTCGATTGATCCCTTATTGCGCAATTTTTGAGTTGTAACCTTCATCGAAGGCAAAGCTTTTAAAATTCCTTGATTAAAAACTTCATCAAAATCTGACTCCACCATACCAAGGCTTAATTGAGAAGAGGGTAAAATATGAAGTGTTTGAGCTCTAAATCCCCCTGAAATAAAGGTTGTTTTGCCTTTAATTGAAACTAACCTTAATCGATTTGTTCCATATAGCTTGTCAACCACTAAAACTCCAGCCAAAGAAAGAACCGGGGACGTATACACGTCGAAAGTAATTGAATCCCCTTCTAAACGGCCATTAGTGTTATCAATGCCCGTTATTTCATATTTTCCACCTGCTAACACCATTAAGGCTGAATTGATAACATCCAATTTGGCACCTCCTAAGAGATGAACTTTGGTCTTTCTTGTTTCATCTCGTGTTGCTTCATCAGCTGCTCCTATATTGGCAACTTTTAAAGCAACAGATGTTTTTCTCTCTAATTTGCCGATCTGGACTTGTCCTTGCACATTAGTAAAATCTGTTCCCTCATAAGCAAGTGTTGCTAAATGTATCTTACCACCTTTGTTAACTACAGAAGAGCTAACTACAGAAGAAGTTTTCAGCTCTGTTCTTCCCTTTTCATTAACAATGGTGCCAAATATTTGTATGTTCGAAGCGGTTAAAGAAAAGTCTTGATGTGCTCTCCAATTTCCTTTCATGTGCAAGGAATGGAATATTGCTAAGTCAAAAGAACCATGCGATTCAAGAAAAGACTTATCACTTGTAATAAAGCTTTGACCGGTAATCTTAAAAGGACTATGGGTAAAAATCTGACCTGTGCTTTCAAATTGATCAATTCTGCCCGTAACTGGCCTACGGAATATCAGCTCACCTGTGTTATGGAAACTCTTAGCTGCAAAATCTTGCTCTCCAAATTCCATCGAGCCACTGTTAATCCACTGCAAAGCTTTTCTACTTTCTAAAGTCATCCGAGGCACGTAGTTTGTGGAATGTAACTTCACAACACCTCTATTTTCAACTGTATCCTCCTTAAAAGTTGTGGCATTATCCGTTGAAACAATAAAAGTTGGTGAAGGCGCATCAAATTGATCGCTTCTTTCCATCCATCCCAAATTTAAAAGATGCCAAGTTTTAAAAGCATTATGTGTCCAGCGAATCAGATTGTGATTGATAACTTGTTGAGTTGCTCGGATTTGATTATCAAAGAGAAAGAGCTTACCTTCATTAGCAACAAGTTCACCTAGCCAATCAAATACGTCCTCAGCTCTTAAAATTCCGCGTGTTCCAATAAGTATCTGTTCTCCCTTAAGCTTAGCAGCTGTTTTAAAAAGCCAAACTCCATTCGTCCTGATAACACCTATACGCCCATCGCTTTTTCCTTTTAAGGTTATACTCCCTTGGTTATCAATTTGGTCAATATCAAAGGTCGTTTCATCACTAACCTCAATACTCCCCTCGCTACTATTGGTGAAGGTCTTTCCCTCTTGCTGCCATTTGCCTAACTGAAGAGAACCCATATTCTTGAAAAGGCGTCTGTTGCTAAAGGTCTTAGCACGGAGCACTCCCTCATTGACAAAAACCTGTCCTTCTTTATCTGTCAGTGGCAAAATAAAATCCCCAGGGAAAGAGCGTCAAAATTCCCCACCCTTCATTAGATAAAGAAGAAGGGATAAACCAGACTCATAGTAAGGAGCCTTATAATGTCCCCAGAAAACTGGACAGGAAAATAGGGTGGAATGAGATATAATTTTCTGGCTTAGACAGGAGCTAGGA
>DAHVSZ010000131.1 GCA_027328625.1 Candidatus Paracaedibacteraceae bacterium
TTTGCTTTGTTTGCAGATTTAGAAAGAGATTTAATCAGCTTAAGAACCAAGGAAGCTTTAGCATCCAAGAAAAGACAAGGACAAGTTTTAGGAAAACCAAAAGGAACAATTCAGAAAAGTAAGTTTGATAAAGACATAGAGAAAATTAAAGAACTTTTAGGTTATGGACTCTCCATGAGGAAAACAGCAAAAGTACTTGGGTATACTAGCCATATATCATTGAGCACTTACATAAAAAAGAGAAACCTAAAAATAAAAGAAGTATAAATCTAAACTATACATGTCGGAAAAAATGGGGTTTAAAGGTTACAAGGCCATAAAGAATCTTGACATATATAAAAGTTTATGATCATTTGAAAAAAGATTCATATGAGTAAATAAGTAAATGAGCCAAGATTATAGAAGAAAACCAACTGTTTTAGCTGTCCTCAATCAAAAGGGAGGAGCTGGAAAAACAACCATAGCGACCAATATTGCCCATAGTTTCGTAAAAGACCACAAAAAGACACTCTTAGTCGATTCTGACCCTCAAGGAAGTGCGAGAGATTGGAATGAGTTAAATGATTCTTCCATTGTTCCTGTAGTTGGTCTCGATCGAGAAACTATAGCCAAAGATTTGGAAGCCATATGGACAGGGTACGATATCGTTGTTATTGATGGTGCCCCTCAAATTGAAAAAATGAGCATAGCGGCTGTAAAAATAGCCGATTTTATTCTAATTCCTGTTCAACCAAGTCCATATGATATTTGGGCTTGTGCCGATTTGGTTGATATTATTCGCGCAAGACAAGATGTCACAGAAGGAAAACCAAAAGCAGCATTTGTTATCAGTCGCCTAATTAGAAATACAAAATTAAGTCAGGAAGTTCATATGGCTTTAGAGGAGTATAAACTACCAATTTTGAAATCAACCACGAGTCAACGAGTTATATATCCAACTTCGGCTTCAGAAGGAAAAACTGTGTTTTGTGAAGAGGAATCAAATCCGGCTGCGCAGGAGATTATATCTATTCGAGATGAAATTATGGAGATGATTTACGGTGCTTAAAGCGAAAGTATCAAGGCGTGATCGTGCAGACAAAGAGTCAGCTTTGGAGTCTGTTGTGAAAGAAGAAACAACTCGATTAAATGCTCTTATTCCAAAAAGCTTACATCATAAATTAAAAATTCAGGCTGCAAAAATGGGCAATGGAATGACTATAACTACTCTTTTGATTGATGCGCTGAATGATCATTTATGTAAATTATCAAATGAGTAAATGATCATAATTGTATGTTTTTAGCAAGCAATCTTAAGAGTTCTATTTTGATATTTTTCAGGATGCCACTTTTCTTGAATTGCCTTTGTAAGCATAGCTTTTGGGTTTTTGACTTTTCCTTTTGAAATCTGTAGATCAACGGCTTTTAAGGCATTGATAATTGTCTCTTGGTCGTTTGACTTAATAATCTTTTTTGATTGAGGATCTGTAAATCCATATTCCAATAACTGCTGTATGATTGCCTTTTCAGATCGAAGCTCTTTCTGGATTATCTCAGCCTTTTCGATCTGAGATTTTTCAAAATGCGTTTTCTTTTTGATTGCCCACTCTATTGTAATGACTTTTCTAGCTTTCTTAATTTCTGTATAATTAACCTCGTATTCCGTCTTAGCGTTAATTTCCATTTTTGCACGGTCTATCACATATCGTTTTAAGTCAGCGTAAAGGGCGTATTCCTTCTTTTCTATCCCACAGAAAGATCTTAAATTTTCGATGCTAGTCTCACGTTTTCCGATGAATTCATATTGTAAAAGTAATTCAAAAATTCTAACTGCATATATGCTCTTTAGCCTTAAAGCCTCCACAATATCAATCTTGGTAAAATGATTCTTAAGCTGCAAAAGATAGGGTTTTAGCTGAGGACTAAATTCTAATAATACACACCCTTTTTTATGCTGATAACGTGCCGAACTTAACCATGCCACTTGCAATGTTTCATCACTTTCTGGTTTTTCGATTTTGAGTATACGTCTCATCAGAGTTTCTGTTATTTTTTGCAGCTCTCCGTATTGACCTTTGACATTTAAACCAACCATTTTGGCAAAGTCAGCAATATCTAGCATATGCTGTTTGAAATCCTCATCGTCTGGCCGTATCTTAGTTAAAAGCCATAATATGACATGTGATTCTTGCAGGCTTAATCTGTATCTAGCCTCTATTAAAGCGTTGCTTTTGACTACAAAATGACGAGTATTTAATGATTTTATTTTAGACATTTTTAAGATGAAAAAATTTTAATGATTTATGCTTAGTTATAAACATATGAGATCGTGCGTCAACTCATATTTGACCAGGTAAATCTCATATTTGACCAGGTAAATCTCATATTTAGACACAACGAAACGAGTAATAATAAGACTCCACAGCCTCCTAAAATACTTAAAACTTATAAAAGTTAAAAAACAAGCAAAAAGGAAAAACACGAAATATCAATTTTCTGTGGATAACTTTTCTCACTTATCAAAAAATCATCTCCAATAACCTAACCGGAAAAAACAAAGTTTTTAAGTTTCTTAGTCCTAAGGGGCTTCGCCCCTCGCGCAGACCTTCGGTCTTTGCTACCCCATTTCTAGCAAAGAAAAAACAGTTGTAACTTGAGTTTACTCAAACCAATTATCGAAATTGACCAAAAGAATTCTCTCAATTTCAAATCTCCTTTTTTGAAAAAGAACCCTATTTTTAAACGCTGGAAAAAGATTGTGATGACAGATATTCTGAAGCTCAATGAAAAATCATTTTTTAAGGACAGATTTATGCCAGCTTCTTCCAAAACACCTGTTGAACCATCAGCAAGAAACGAGCTCATCAAGTACATCGCCAAAGAAGCGACAGGAAATCAAGAAAAAGCAAGGCATATTTTAGATGTTGTTCTTGCTGGTATTATGAAGAGTCTGAAAGAAGGTCATACCCTCCGTTTTTTAGGGTTTGGTACTTTTTCTGTTCAAAACAGTGCGGCCAGAACGGGTAGAAATCCAAGAACAGGAGCTTCAATCGAAATAGCTGCCAATAAAAGAGCTGTGTTTAAGGCTGGAAAAGACATGAAAGACGCTCTTAATCCTGGCAGAAAACAAAAAAAGAAAAACAGCTAAGAAAAAATCTTAAAGAACCCGTTTTTAAACTCTTGCATGTTAAATCAGAAAAAAGGAATCAGAGCCGATGAATACCTCACCCCCTAAACACGATGAAGATGTTTATGGATGGGCTATCCATACAGCAAATCTTTTGAGGAATAAGAAAATGAGCGAGGTCGATTTCGATAATATTATCGAGGAGATAGAAGTTTTGGGACGTAGTGAACAGCACGAATTAACAAATCGGTTATCCTTAATCATTATGCATCTTCTCAAATGGCACTATCAACCAGAAAAAAGAACACGCAGCTGGCAATTAACACTGGAAGAACAAAGAATACAGGCTAAGCTATGCTTAAAAGTTAGTCCGAGTCTTAATAGCAAATTAAATGAAATTTTAGAAAACGCTTATGAGATTGGTAAAATAAAAGCCAAAAAAGAAACAGATTTAGACGAAAACGTATTTCCTCAACACTGCCCCTACACCTTCGAGGAAATCATGAGTGATGCGTTCTACCCAGGGCCACAATAATTCTCTAAACCATGTTTTCTTTGTTTCAATCAAAATAAATCGCTGTGGGTTCCTGTTCTGAGGAAATGAATCTCGTTTCCTGTAAATCGATAAATCAGTAACCAATCTGGAGCTATATGACATTCCCAACAATCATTCCATTCACCAGAAAGAATATGAGCCCTACATCTCTTTGGTAATTCCTTACCTTCACAAAGTAAACCGATTATTTCCTCTAATTTTTTAATATCAAACGTTCTCTTTTTGAGAAGCTTTACGTCTTTAAGAAATCTACCGGTTAGAGTTCTAGATAGCATTCAATAACTCATGGAATTCTTCGGCTGAATAGGATTTAAGGTTTTTATTTAATCTTGATTCCTCTATGGCTTTTCGTGTTTCTTTGTTGGGGATCTTTACCTCAAAGGGAATGCCTTGATTCATAGCAACTTGGCCTTGTAACCTTTAAACCCCATTTTTTCCGACGTGTATAGTTTGAGTTATGGGTGATTCACAATTCAAGATCTTCAATGAGTTTATCAATATCAATTTTGTTTTTACTGTCGTAGAAAGTAAAATGACCTGTAAAGTGAATGTGTTGAAAGGCAACGGGAGAGGATTTTTTGAGAAATTTTAGAGTTTTCTTGCCTGGATGCTTGTTCAGATAACAAGAATGAATACACATATTATAGTAAATGACGGCCAGAGCTATCAGACGACCACATTGGTTACTAACTTCCATTTCCAGGTCACTCCGTCCTAACAAGGCTTTTCGGCCTCCTGCTTTTGCAATGCCTGCTCGTAATGTGTGGTAAGATTCGATTCGATTTTGTGAACGATGCACATCAATTAAAATTTGAGGATCCAAAATGCATTTTAATATATAGATGCTTTGTATCAGCTTATTAAATTCAAACACAGCCTTCCGTGTCTTGTTGGTGGAAGGAAGCAAACAGAGTTTTTTGATTAAGGTACTTTGG
>DAHVSZ010000132.1 GCA_027328625.1 Candidatus Paracaedibacteraceae bacterium
TAATATTAGCCTTCCTGTTGGTGTGTCTTCAACTAAACCCATGTTTAATACATGAACCTTCACACCCTTTGAAAACAATTCCTTGACTGTATTAATTGCATCTACAGTTGATCTTGCAAAGCGGTCTAGCTTAGTAACAACCAAAGTATCTCCTTCTTCAAGCTTTGATAAAACCTCTTTGAATTTAGGGCGATCAGCTTTAGTACCTGTGAATTTTTCTGAATAGATCACATCGCATCCTTGGTTCTCTAATGTGGCTATCTGTGATTCCAAATCCTGTGAAACTGTACTTACACGAGCATATCCATATTTCATAATAAAGCACTCCTTTTGTGTATCTATTTATGGAACTAAGTTATGACACCTCTTGATACCTTAATTCTACAGGGTTCAAAGGATGGTGTCAATACTTTTAAGATATGACACCGATGAAGATATGAAACATGCTTAAATTTGTATGTAAGATAAGAAATTGCAGGCTGATTTAAGCATGTTTAAAGGGGCTGTGTGAAGAGTTAATGAGTTAGATACCAATAGTATTCAAGCTCATTAAAGTTGCTTAGGATGGCTCACAGTAAGGCATACCCCCCACCATTCTGTTTTTAAAAATGCTGTCTTATCCGATAGCAGGGTACAAATTTTTTGTAGTATTTTTCAAATTTCCGAGGTGATAAAAATAAGTGAGCAAATAAATATCAACACGTCAGAGAATAGACGTTTTCTATATGAATATTTAGTTAAACAAGCAGTTAAAGAGCATGATCTATCTGAATCAGATGCTGAAGAGTTTGCAGCGCATTTAATGAAAAAACGATCAGATGATTTATTTACATATCATGGTTTGGCTTGGGAACTAGGGCAGAAAAACCTTGAGTTCTTTTGTCTATTCTTCCTTCAAGACACATTTAGAGCACCTGGTACATCTGAAATAGCTCCTATTCATAAGCAAATATGGGAAGACATTGAGAATATGCTCCTACATAACACACATGATAAGCAAGTGTACGTCCTTCCTAGGGGTACTGGTAAGAGTGCATTCGCAAACTTGCCTACTGTAGCTTTTTCAGTTGCTAATAAGCTAAGAATTTTTACGCTTGTTTGTTCCTCTACAGGTGAGCTTGCGGATAAATTCATAAAACAGATCAAGGAAGTATTTGTTGACAACATCTATCTCCAATCTTGTTATGGAAAGCTTTTGGATCCATCTAATAAAAAATATATTTGCAACTCCTCTCAGCTGGAGTTTACAAATGGAACTATGGTTGAAAGTATCAGTAGTAAAACTGATATGAGAGGAAGGAAACACCCTGACAATACAAGGATTGAATTAGCTATCCTAGACGATTATCAAAATAATGATGACTGCGCTACAGATGCAAACAGAGAGAAAAAATGGAGACGTTTTGCAACTGATGTTAACTTTGCACTACAAAAGCCTGTATATGATAAAGATGGAAAGTTAATCAGGCAGGGTGGAATCATGGTAGGATGTGGGACAATTCAGCACCCAGAATGCTTTTATAGCAGGTTACTTAAATTGCCAACTTGGAGATCACGAAAAGAAAAAGGCATACTCGTTGATGACATTGATGAAATGTTCAGCTCTGGATTGTGGGCTGAATTTAAAGAAATCCTTTCAGATTCCAAAAATGAGAACAGGCTTCTTCATGCAAAGGAATTTTATTATCAACATGAGGATGAAATGAAATTCCCTATTCTATGGGAGAGTTATTGGAATCCTTTAGACATGGCACTTGCTTATTATGAAGACCCTGTGGCATACAACCAAGAGGTACAAGGTTTAATTACCTCAACAGGACAAAAGAAATTCAAAACAATTATCACTGAGTCTGCTGAAAAGATTGAGAGCCATGACTTTACAAAAACAATGCTGTCTATTGATCCAGCTGGGACAAGAAATAAACAAAAGAAGAAAAAGGACTATTATGCTTTTGTAGTTGGAAGTGTGTCAGACATGAATATCAAGTATGTTCGTAAAGGTACAGTGTTTAAGGGTGAGTATGAGGATTATATGGATTATACTCTCAAGCTCCTTAAAGAATATCCTGATATCAGTTTTGTAAACATTGAGAAAAACGTTTATAACGGTGCGGATGTTATTCAGCTTCAAGAGTTAGTAAGGAATGACCCCCAATTAAAAGGCAGAAAAATTGAGTGGCTCAATAATGCTGTAACCAAAAATAAGGATGACAGAATCAATACCATTGTTGGTGATGTCAATATGGGAAGAATTATCTTTAATGAAGAGGATGAGGAAGCGATACAGCAACTTAGAGATTTTGCTGGTGCGGATTTCTCAGCATACGATGACTTCCCTGATGCAGTAGCTGAATGGTCTAAAAGGATAAATGAAGTTGAAGTAATTAATATCTCGTCAATTCCAAGGAATTGGCTTTTTTAGATTGAGGTGAATTTATGAAAAATGAACAATTGATAACTAAAATGCTTGACCACCTAAGATTAAATCAAGGGCATCATGAAAAGTTAAAGCGATATTACTTAGGTGATCACGATATTTTGCATAGTAAAACAGCAAAAGATCCTCTTAAAGCAGACATGAGAGCTTATTTTAATTATTGCCGCAAGATGGTTCAGAATAGCGTGGGCTATTTGTTAGGTAAGCCGGTTAATTATGGATCAAAAACAGAGAATAAAGAGTTTATTAGCAACATTGATTATTACTTTAGCAATTGGGAACATGCCCATAATATCAAGTTGAAAATTGAGGCATCCATTCATGGGTATGCTTATGAAGCGAATTACATAAACAGTGAGGGTGATTTTGAGTGTGCTGCATATTCACCACTTGAAATGATCGTTCTTCATGATGGGACAATTGAAAATAAAGTTTCGATGGCCATTAGGAAATACAAAGTTCAATTTGATGAGACTGAGTATGTAGAAGTGTGGGACGATACGTTTTATAGCAACTATAAATTGAGTGGTGGGAAGTTGTTGCTCTTAGAGCAAAAACGACACAGATTCTCTAGATGCCCTGTTAGAGAGCTCAAGAACAACGATATTAAAAAATCTACATTTGAGGACATTATCAAGATTATTGACATGTACAATGCTATACATGCCAATGCGGCCAATGAACTTGTTGATCATAGAAATTCTTATTTAGTTTTCACAAACTGCAGCGTTGAATTTGAAGACGCCAAAAAGATGAAAGAAAACGGCATCATTATACTCCCTCATGAAAAAGCGGAGGTAAAGTGGCTTACTAAAGACTTACATGGAACCTTTGTGAAAGATATGCTTAAACAATGGCAAGATGAAATGTATATACAAAGTAATCAAGTAAACCTCAATGAAAACTTCCAAAGCAATACCTCAGGTGTATCCATCCGTTTAAAACTTCAAGAGTTAGAAAACCAATCAGCTATTGCAGAATCCCACTTTGAAAAAGTTCTTAAGGACAGACTAAAGTTCTTTTGTGAATTTCTATCTCTCAAGAAACAAGCCGAATTTGATTATAAAGATGTCAATGTAGCATTCACTCGAAATGTACCGGTAGATGAAGTTGCTATCGCTCAGATGGTATCAACTTTGAGCGGGTTAGTTCCCCATGAAGATCTCCTTTCAAGGCTGCCTTTCATTCAAAATCCTTCTGCTTCAATGCAAAAGTTAATCAAACAGCATGAGACGGTGAAGTTGCACAGCGCCAATAATATGAACACAACAGCAGTACCTAAACAGGACATTTCTGATGTAGAGGATCAAGAACGCCTCTCAAATGGACTGTAAAACAATATGGGAATCTTGTAAAAGGTCAGGGCAAGATATGTGTAAATGTGGGTTAATTACACAAATACAACACTCTATGGCGTGTACATAGAGGGTTAGGAGGAAATATGGATTTAAAAACTGTTAAAGAATTTTTAGAGCAAAACAAAGAAAAGGAAGAAGTTAAATCATATTTAGAAGAACTGTCTGCCGTATCTGCTGATAAGGTGTCAGGGTTTTTAGATACTGATGAAGGCAAGAAAATTTTGCAGCCACGATTAGATGAACATTTCTCAAAGAGTCTTAATACGTGGAAAACCAATAATCTGCAGAAACATGTTGATGAAAAGGTTAAAGAGTTATACCCAGAAAAAGATCCACTGGAATTAAAAGTAGCTAATTTAGAAAAGCAATTGGCCATGAAAGAAATGCGCTCTTTTGCAATGGATAAAGCGCATAAAGAGGGATTACCTTTAGAATTAGTGGATCTTGTAATGGGTGAAGATCAGGAGAAGACTAGTTCTAATTTAGATCTTTTAAAAGGCGTGTTTTCCCAACATATTGAGAATAAAACACAAGAAAGATTAAAAGCCGATGGCATTGATCCTAAAGGTTCACAAGAACCACCGAAGACATTCACAATGGAGCAACTTAAGAACATGTCTGAAGAAGAATATATTAAAAATCAAGAAGCGGTTGACGCTTATCTTAATAGTCAATCCAACTAATTTAATTACATAAGGATAAGGTGATAATATGTCAGTTCAAAATTTCATTCCAAC
>DAHVSZ010000133.1 GCA_027328625.1 Candidatus Paracaedibacteraceae bacterium
AGAGCGACTTATTTACAGCCAATTTCGAACCCGACCAACTCAGGTTTAACTAACCACCAAATATTAATATAAGGAAATCTTGTTAATAAATTCTTAAAATGCCATTTTTTTATATTTTTATTACCATACAAGTCTTATAATATGAAATATATTTCTGTCAAAAAAATAAAAATCTCACGATTTAGTTTCAAATGAATAAAACAACTCTCCCCGGCTTTACTTTAATTGAAATCGCTATTGTCATTTGCATTATGGGTATTTTATCGGGTCTTGGCTTGCCTTTATTCAATCAATACATCAAACAAAAAAGAACTCAAGGTACCGAAGATCATTTAGAAAAAGTCATACATTCCCTTTCGACTTTTGTACTCACTCATAAACGCTTACCTTGTCCAGCTGACCCTACTGCAACATCGAATGAAAAAGGAATTGAACAAGAAGCTTGTTTGTATAATAAGACTTTTAGAGGAATTATCCCCTATAGATCTCTTGGCATTCCAGAAAAAATTGCCAAAGATGGTTATCACAATTGGATCACTTATGCTGTGAGTCTTGATCTAACTTCTCTTGAATTAAAATATTTAAACCAACCTGATAGTACAGTGCCTTTGACTGCCGTTTTTTGTGAAGTTAAAAAAGGTGAAAATGAACTTATTGTTAAAAATGCTGACAATATATCAGTTATCGATTCTGCATCAGATATGATTGCTTTTGTGCTGATCAGTCACGGTCAAAGTGGGCAGGGGAGTTTTGATGAAAATGGAAAAACACGATCAACGTCAAGCTCTGACAAAATCACTAATGCTACTTCAACTCAAACATTTATTGATAAGCCCCTTAACCTTTCTAAGGAAAACCTTTTCGATGATGTGGTAAAGTGGGTAACCCGAGATAACTTGATGGCTTTTTATGGAAACAAACCCTGTTATAGAGAAAAAACAACTTCGTGAACAAATGCATTCTTTTAATCAATTATATGATTGGGAAAATATTTCGCTTAGTGTTTTAGAAAATCTAAGAAAGTTCAGTAGTCAATTTTCCAAGAAAGCCATTATTGGAGCTTATTGGCCTATAAAAGGGGAAATCAATAATCTGCCTTTCTTAAAAGAATGGTGTGATAATGATGGCACCGTTTGTTTGCCCTCAATAGAAGATAATCAATCGCCACTTGCATTTTACACTTGGACACCACAAACAGAAATGGAAATTGGTCAATACCAGATCCCGATTCCAAGACAACGAGAAAAAAAAGTTCTTCCTGATATTTTATTAGTTCCTCTTTTAGCATTTGATAAAGAAGGTTACAGACTTGGACGTGGTATTGGTTTTTATGATCGCACCCTTCACGATTTGCGTTTGCAAAAAAATATATATGCAA
Source organism: Candidatus Paracaedibacteraceae bacterium (assembly GCA_027328625.1). GTDB lineage: Bacteria > Pseudomonadota > Alphaproteobacteria > Paracaedibacterales > CAIULA01 > CANJLN01. Next base: position 1,379 of record DAHVSZ010000133.1, read on the forward strand.
TGGGTTTAGCATTAGAGCATCAATTGATCTCTTCTATACCTCATGAAAGTCATGATGAAAAATTAGACTGTGTGATTACGGATAAAAAAGTTTATGTTTGTTGCACCACTTTTAAGGAGCCTCATTTTCTTTGAGCACATTATTGGTTCGATGAATTAAAAGGCTCCAGTATAAATAATACGACCTCCATCGATTAAATCACTCAGCTCTCTATTCACATCTTTGATGTTTGAATTAACAGAAAAGTCAACTTTAAACTTAGGACTGCTTTTCAGAGTATCTCCTTTATTTACCACCTTATAGTAAATAATAGAATTTTAGTCAATTTTATTTATTAAACAAATTTCTCCTATTTTCTTTAAACTTAGAAGGCATAAATTAATTTTTAGCTCTCTTTGTATTTCCTCCTTGTTAGAAACAAGAAAACACCATATATTGTGTTGATGGTGCAATTAAATGCCAAAATATAGATAATGTCAGCCTTGCTCTTCGGGCTTTTTTCTTTTTTTATTTCATGCTCTTATGCTCTTTGCGCAACTCTCCCTCCTGTTGTTGTAAAAGCAAAAAAGGAACTTTTTACACCTCCATCAACTATACGCATTTCAGAAAAAACCCTTGAAGAACACCAACAAAATAATATTTATGATGCAATCAAAGATTTACCTGGCGTTCATGCCGTGCAGCAAGGAGGTTTGGGACGTTCTGTTAGAGTTTACATAAGAGGAGGTAAGCCAGAATATACTCTCGCTTTAATTGATGGCATGAGAGCAAATGATCCAAGCTCTCCTGAAAGTGCTTTTGATTTTGGTTATTTAGGTGTTGAAGGTGCTGAAGAAGTCGAAGTCTTAAAAGGACCTTACTCAGCTCAATATGGTTCTGATGCAAGCATTGGTGTAATTCGTGTTACGACCGCAAAAGGCAAAGGCAAACCAAAAGTTATTGGATTTGCAGAAGCGGGTTCTTTTCACACTTATCAGCAACAAGTCTCAACTCAAGGGGAACACGGCAATATTGATTTTAATATAAATGCAAATCACATACAAACAAGTGGAATTCACTCTACCCCACAAGCAAACAGAAGTGTTCCAAGACAATGGAATCCTGATCCATATGACAAAAATGCATTTTCTTCAAGGCTTGGAACAACCATTGGCCCTGATTGGCATATAAGTTTATGGAACAGATATCAAAAATATCGAACACGATATGATAATTTATACAATATATCCAACCCCTCTTTTCAGAACATAGGTCATCAATCAATAAATCGACTTCAGTTTGAAGGAGATATAGTAAATAGTAAATGGCAGCCCACATTAGGGGTTGGCTATTTGGAATTGGAACGCCGAGATGAAAATGATATCGTTCCGGTTAATTCTAAAACCATCTATAGAGGTGATAATTTAAAATTTGATTGGAATAACCAAATTAAGGTAACAGATATTTACACAGTTCATCTAGGTGCTGAAAAAGAAAAACAGAGTTTTAAGTCAGTAGGTATAACAAGCCCAAAAGCGAACGCACAAGCTGATGAAAAATCATTTTTTATAGGAAATGCTTTAGAATCGCATCAGCGCATTAGGCTAGAGGGATGGGGCAGATATCATCGACATTCTGAATTTGGTGGACACCCATCTTATCGGGTTTCTGCTCAATATCACCACCTTGAAACCCAAACAAAATTATTTTCGGCCATTGGCACCTCTATAAAAGCACCAAGTTTATTTCAATTATTTGACAAAGTATCTGGTAATTCTAGCTTGAAACCTGAAAAGTTAAAAAGTTGGGAAGTTGGTGTGGAACAACAAATTGTTCCAAGAACAGTGGCAATGGGTACAACATTTTTTAGAACCTTAGCCTCACAAATGATTTTATTTCAGCCTTTAGGAAATTATATGTATACATATAAAAATATTGGTTTAGCTGAAATGCGTGGTTTCGAAACATTTATTAAGTGGCATATAAAAGAAACCATTCGCTTTCGTGCCGATCATACATATTTACGTGCCAAAGATCTGAATCAAAACCTTCAGCTAATAAGGCGTCCATTACATAAATTCGCTGCAACTTTAGATATTGATTTAACTGAGGCATGGGAAGTAGGATTGGGGGCAAGTTATACAGGCAAGCAAGCAGATTATTTACGCTTTAGCCTAAACAATAATAAAACCTATATGGGTGGTGTTACGACTGTGCGTTTAATAACAACTTATCATGTCAATAAAACGTGTGATTTATTTGGACGAGTTGAAAATGCTTTGAATAGACACTACGAACAACCATCTGGTTTTATGCAGCCAGGTTTAGCGTTTTATGTTGGGGCTCGGATTACTGTATGAGCTATATTCGTGCTTTAGCAGTTTCATTTTTGTTGCATAGTCTTGCTTTTGCGAGCTCATATGTGTTGTTAAATCAATATTTTGTAGCTCACAGAATTGTCAGTATTCCAAGTAATATTCAAGGACCATTTCTGACTGTCAGCGTGATCAATGCTGAGCCAAATCTAAAAGCTTTTGCACCTAGTAGGGTTTCATTGTCCAATAAAAAAATCACAAAAAATGCTAAAGCTTCAAAATTGCAAACAGCAGAAACAGCTGCTGTTTCAGCCTCTTGTTCTCCTACATTGAATTCTGCAACACAAACAGCTTTTCAGCAAAATGAAGATGGAGATGGTGGAGCAAATTTAATTCCTCATCCAGACAATCAACCACCACAATATCCAGAATCGGCTAGAAAAGAAGGCCTAACAGGGAATATGATACTTGAGCTTACTGTCAATACCAAAGGATCGGTTGATTGGGTTGAAATTAAAGAAGGCAAAAAAACTTCGGAAATTCTACAGAAAACTGCAATCGATGCGATAAAAGTTTGGCGTTTTTTATACAAAACGTCACCAAAAGCGCCTGTCAAAATTCAAGTCCCGGTTGTGTTTAGTTTGGATTAAAAAATAACCGTCTCAAACGATTTCATCGTTAGAGGCATCGAATTTTTAAATTCTTAGATCAAGCCATAGGGAGACTAATTTTTGTATTAAACCTTACCACCCGACATTTTCTTTTAGCGTCATTACAAGCCCTTGATAGAGGCATAGGTACTACACAAGTTTAGTC
>DAHVSZ010000134.1 GCA_027328625.1 Candidatus Paracaedibacteraceae bacterium
ACCATAGGGTCTTATGGATCCGGTCAAGAGGCATGAAAACTGTTAAAAAGCAGCAAGTAAAAACAGATATCTTCATTGGATATATGTTATTTTTTCTTTTGCCAAATACAATTATGGGTTTTTCAGATGTAATCTTAAAAACCCAATAAGTAGCCTGTAATTTCTCAGTTGTTAAACCTTTATTCAGCTGAACTACTTGAAGAATCACTATTATCTCCACTTTGACTTTGAGCAGATTGGTCATCTCCTCCTTTAGCATCATCCTTAGCATCAGCCTTAGCATTAGTCTTTGGTGTTGCAGATGTTGCCACCATCATGGGTTGCATACCTGTTGGTACCATCATCGGCATATTTTGTAATGATGATTGTGGCCCCATTGTTTGTGTGGCAGCCATCATGGGTGATGCTTGAACCATTACCGGCTGGCCATTGATAATTGCCATTTGTGATGGAATTCCAGCCATCGCAGCTGCCATGTCAGGTGTTCCTGCATGAGGTGTGATTAACTGACAATTATCAGCTGTGCAATAATTAAGTGTTGCATTTTTTCTGTCAAAGACAAAAATGGCTTTATCTTGTGAAAAAATGGCATACCGATCTTGTTGGCCAACGTAGCTAATAACAATAGCAATACCTATTAAAAATGTAACACATGCTAAAATTGTTGATCTAATATTCATGATTATACTCCCTTGCAGATAAGCGTGAATTTTATAGCTTTCAGCAAACAACTTTTCGTTTTCACTTAATTCATTTATAATCTAATAAGGGTTAACATTTAATTAACAATGAAATATTTATGAGATTTTATTTATTTATTATTGTATTTTTTTATTATCTAGTCTCTAATCTTACTTTGGCTAATGAAAGAATACATAATATTCTTCCGAATTTTGAAACTTATATAAAAAAAACTCTCCAAGATTGGGATGCACCTGGTGTAGCAGTTGCTATTGTAAAAGACGGACAGGTTGTTTATCAAAAAGGTTTTGGTGTTACGGAGGTAGGTAGTTCACAGCCAGTTAACGAACATACTGTATTTCAAATAGCATCCCTTTCTAAAATTTTTTTGGCAACTTTATATGCTCAGTTTGTGGATGAAGGGAAATTGAGTTTTGATGATCCGGTTTTAAAATATTTATCCGATTTTGTTTTAAGTGATCCTGAGATTACTAAGCAATTTACAATTCGTGATTTACTATCGCACCGAAGTGGTCTTAAACACTTTTCAGGTGATACTTTTTGGTATGTAGGGGCAAATTCCGATGAGATATGCACATTTCTCTCTAAATTGCCCTTTACTGCAACATTTCGAAAAACCTATGGCTATCAAAATCATATGTTTGGAGTGGCCGGTTTAATTGCTGAAAAAATAACAGGACAAACCATAAAAGAGCTTTATACAACACACTTTTTTGAACCTCTTGGCATGAATGATTCAAGTGTTGGGTTGGAGGCCGTTGATTTAAATCCAAAACAAACTTTATGGCAAAGGATTAAAAGTTTCTTTTATAAAGAAACTCCAAAAAATGTAGCTGTGCCTCATCATATGATTGATGGCAAAGTAACAGCACTACCTATTAACGCTCAAATGTATACTTTTTCTGGTAGTACAGGCGTTAATACTTCAGCCGCTGATATGGCAAAATGGATGTTATTTCATTTAAATAATGGCAAGGTTAATGGAAAACAACTTGTGTCAATTGCTAATGAACAAGAATTGAGAAAACCTGAAGTATCTGCAACTGATCTAAGACCGGACGACCCTCAATTTCCAGCAAAACAAATCCAAAATGTCAAATATGGTATGGGATGGTTTCTTTATGATTTTGTGGCAGGTAACAAAAAAGTACCTATGATCGCTCATATGGGGGGATTCGCCGGTATTAGAAGTTTGATCGTGCTTGTTCCCTCTGAAAACTTGGGGCTTGTTTTTTTGAGTAATTTTGGAGCAATGCGTGTCAGTATGTTGCCTGATGCTTTACGAGCACGTTTCTTTGATTTGTATTATGATTTACCTGAAACAGATTGGAGTGTGAGTTTCTTACAACGGATGCAAGAGATTCGGGCAAAAAATAAACAGTACAAAGTCAATTACCGTTTACAAAATCCAAGAGCAGCGCAACCATTAGAAAAGTATATTGGTGAATTCGAAAATGATCTTTATGGAAAATTAAAGCTTGCTGTCAAAGATAATCAACTATGGTTACATTACCGCGATAAAGTTGTGCCTTTAAAACACTGGAATGGCGATGAATTTTCCTTTAAAGGAAATGATTTAACGCCCGTTTATTCAAGCTATGATGAGGGATATATAGAGTTTGGTTTTCAGAAATCAATCAACCAAGCTGATCTTTGTGTTGTTAATCTTCTTTCTGAAGGGAAAGATGATTTGTTTAAGAGAGTGGAGTAGGGGAAAATTAAGGGGATTATAATGAGAGTTCGTACTTTTGAACTCATCTAAGAAGGGGAAATATCGTTATCTCAAGCTGGTCGAATCACGGCTTTAATCGTTGTTATGGCAGGTAAAATACTTAATCTCTCGGAAGATGGCTCATGAGCCAAGCTAAAGCTTTGATTTATCTATTTTCTGGAATGATAAAAGTTGGGTTTTAAATTGTTTGTGTCAAATTCAGATTAAATAAGAAATTGTGTTTTAAGAAAATGTCATGTCACTTATGCTCCTAGCAATGACACCAAAACCGTAAAACCATTTTATTAATTTTTCATTATCTATGCTGGAGTATATTTTCTGTGGCTATGGAGACTAGGCAAAATCTATAAAAAAACCTCCCTTTGAAGTTAGTCCAAAAGGAGGTTTTACTAATATTAATAGCAGCTTAAACTGTCATTAATCAAAGATTCCGTCGCCACCAGCACCGCCGCCGCCACCAGCACCGCCGCCGCCGCCAGCACCGCCGCCAGTAGTACCTCCGGCTTTAGCTAGATCTGCCTTAAGTCTATCAACTTCTAAACTCAACTTTTCAAACATAGCCATGACTTGATCATCAGCATCAGCATCAGCAAAGTTTACTGTAGGGATAACTCCAGCACCCATAGCAGACTTTAATTGATCAACTAATTTTCCACCTACAACTTCGTCAGCTGTAGCTCTTGGGGCCGTCGATAAAGCAGCTTTTACTCTTGCATCAATTAAAGCTTGTATTTTTGCATGAGATGTTGCAATTTGTGCTGCATTCGTTGGATCAGCTACCAAGCCTTCAAATTCACCAGAAGCGCCAAATTGTTTTTTACGCTTTGCAATTTTATCGTCTAGCTTAGTTCCTCTAGGAGTTGTAAATCCATCGATTTCTGCATCTAGAGCGGTGCGTCCTGCATCATCGGCGGCAGTGTAGTCTGTGTCTATAGCGTCAAGGGTTCTACCTGCAGCAGTTTTCTTTCCACCTAAGCCTAATGCTCTAGCTTCTTTTAGTCTAGCGTATTGTGCTGATTCAAGAACCATCTGTTTTTTCAATGCAGTAACAGCAGTTTTTACTTGATCTGCTGTTGCGGCAGCTGCTGGGTTAAATCCAGTAACTGGCATATCTAAGCCACCGGGTTTCTTTACTATAGCTGCATCTAGAGCTTTGTAGAATTCTCCCTCAGATCCGTATGTTTTAACGAGATCATCTATTACAGTTTTTAAGTATGATTTTGATGTTTTTGCATATTTGTCTTTGCCTTGAGATGGATCAAACGCAGCATCGCGTATAGCTTCGATATTAGCACGGCTGAATTTACCAGTTTTTGCAGCGCCATCATATCCTAAGTCAGCCAAATCGGCTACAGTGGTATCTCCTTGTTTTGCTTTATCATAAGCAGCATGAGCAGCACCTGAAATAGCTGTAGTCAAAAGAGCTGCAGCCATTAATGTTTTTACAAATTTCATTATTTCCTCCAATTTAAATCAATCATTATTGATAATAGATCTACTATCACCCTTTACAACTTTGATCCTATTGTTTCTAAGTTAATAAAACGTTAAAAAATATTATTTTCTAAAAATATTTTTTACCGTTCCATTTTCTATAACAAAAACAACAAGAACCTACAAGCAATATTTTTTAATTGCTTATGATGGAGGCCGGGACCGGAATCGAACCGACGTACAAGGATTTGCAGTCCTCTGCATCACCACTCTGCCACCCGGCCAAACATTTCATCACTATAAAGAACTATAAACTCTAGGTCTATGCAAAAATACGCAGTGCAGCAAGTTTTCACTTCATCCTCTTAAGTTTCCCTATGGCTTGACCATAGGGTCCTAATGGATCTCTTCCGGTTAAGCCAGAGAAAAACAGGGGTGAGAGGGAAAACTTACACACTACGTTTAATTGTAACACACACTTTTTGAATACAGCGTTTCAGTTAATGTTGAGTTTGCTTACCACCCGACAGAATTTTGGAACCTAGAAAAACAGCCATTTCACGTCACCTCGAGAAGGGACGTAGTCCCGACG
>DAHVSZ010000135.1 GCA_027328625.1 Candidatus Paracaedibacteraceae bacterium
CTTTAATAATTTTAGATAAATTGACTAAAATTGTGTAGTACCTACGCCTCTATCAAGGGCTTGTAATGACGCTAAAAAAAATGTCGGGTGGTAAGAAAATCATACCCCTAAAAAACAGTAATCTTGAATCTGGGCTTATCAGACTCATTTGCTTCAGGCTTAGGTATGCTGCCTTTTATAGTCTGCTCATTTGTAACATGAAGAGGGGAATTATCATCAGCATTTGGATTCATATAAACATAAGGTAAGATAGCTTCATAAATGGCTTGTTGGATTGTTATGTGCTTTGTTCTGGCATACTGTCTTAAAAGGACATAAACGTTGTGGTTCAATCGAATGGTTTTACTTCTATGGTTTTGTTGTGCGCGGTTCCATCTGAGTGCCGAAAGACATTTTTTCCGCATATCCTCCGGAACATAAATTTCCATCCAAGATTGCAATTCTTTAAAGAAACTTTCTTTTTCTGCTGTTGTTCTCGTGTCAGAAGGCAACTTTAATTGGGTAAATAAGCTTTGAGCCTCTTCTTTTTTTTGAAAACTTTCATCAAAAAGCCTTCCCTCATCCAACGCTCTCGATAAATAGCGATAAATCTCTTTAAAATTTTCACAATTGACGACTGTTCTTGGAGAAGCCATCTTTTTTCTCTATTTTTATTCGCTCCTACTAATATACTCTTCTTTTCAATTATCTGGCAAAAGATTAAAGCATAGCCGCCACTGTGTCCCTATGGCTTGACCATAGGGTCTAGTGGATCTGGTAAAGCCGGAGGAAACTGTTAAAAAGTGATAAGTAAAAAGCAGGTATCTTCATTTTTATTAGGTATGGAATCCTCATTTTACAAAATAATTGTTGATCTTCTCTTGAGTTTTTTTATTTAAAGTATTACACAAATATCAGATAAATTAAGCTGGAATAGGAGTATAATTATGAAGGAAAAGTTTTTATTATTGCTCATGACTATTCTATTGATAGGAAATTGGCCTGCTGAAGCAGCAAGTAGACTTAGGTTCGCTTTTGAAGAAGCAGTGACAGCTGGGCGTACTCATTTATCCTCTTCAAGGGCTGTGGCGCCTTTTACAACAACATCAGTACGTTATTGTTCCAAAAGGGGTGTACATAATACTATAGAAGTGCCAGGTAAAGGGGCGTCTATTCGTTCATTCCATGGTTGGGCATCATCTTCTGGGCCCGTCGTTGTTGATCCTTTGGTAACACAAAAACGGTTTCTAAGCGTCAAGAAACCTGATCAACCTGTAAAAATAAGCCATCCCTGTATTGATGCTGTTTTCCAATATGGTTTTGCAGACCCTTCTATTTTAAGTGATTTTTTAAATGCTGCTCTAGAGCTTAAAGATGACCGATCAATTGAAGATATCGAATATCTTGCAAGAGATATGCCATCCTCTGATCCTTTATCTGAGTTTAGATATCATTTTACAGTCGATGTCAGGTGTCGCACAAAAGAAGGTCGACATTTTTTGGTGGAAATGCAGAATGATTTTCGAGATGACTATCATTTAAAATCTCTTATAGAGCATGCTCGAATGTTAAATCGCCTTGATACGGAACAAACCTTAGAAGATCAAACAAGAAGATCCGAAAACAACAAAAGCCATGAGAGAAAATTTTGGAGAGGTGTTCAAGGGTTGTATGCCATTGTTATTACAAACAAAGCTTTTCCTGCTACCAGAATGAAAGGCTTTTATCCATCGGAACCAGTTATGGAACCTCTATTGGTTAATCCTTATGAGTTAAGACATACAAAGCAACTCGATCGTCATTATGGAGATGTTCCCAATCAAATTATTCTTTTGATGCTGGATAATTTAAGAAAATCGGAAAGAGAGTTAACAACACCTATTGAAAGATGGGCATATGTGTTCAAAGATCCTGCTTTAAGATCGGGTGTTAAGAAAATACCAGAAACGAAAGAAATTGAAGACCCAGAGGCTGTTGCAGGAACAGATAAAGCAATTGCAGCATTTATTGATCGGGTCAAAGTTGAAAATTTACCCCAAGAAATCAGAGATCGTTACCTTCGAACTCTCAGATATTACAATACAACTATTCTCGATATTGAAGAAAAAGCAACAGAAAGAGGCATGGAAAAAGGCATAGAAAAAGGAAGAATTGAAGCACAGCGGGAAATGATTCGATCAATGATTGATTCAGGTGTTTCTATAAGTGAGATTTCTAAAATGACAAAGTTACCAGAAGAAGAAATTAGAAGTCTGTTAGATTAAATACTGTATTACTCTACACACTTGAAAATGTCTATTTTCTAACCCCACTTCAGTGTCCCTATGGCTTGACCAAAGGGGTCTGGATCCTTGGATCAAGTCCAAGGAAAACTGGGTTTTTTACACTTTATCTCCCAAGTGTCCCTATGGCTTGACCATAGGGTCTAGTGGATCTGGTTAAACCAGAGGAAGACTAAGGGAGTTTTTTAACCCGAATTAGTGTCCCTATGGCTTGACCATAGGGTCTCATGGATCCCCCGGTCAAGAGGCATGAAAACTTAGGAGTGAGAGGGAAAACTTGCACACTGCGTTAGGTATGGAATCCTCATTTTACAAAATAATTGTTGATCTTCTCTTGAGTTTTGTGAAAAATCTGGTATGAATTGTTAAAAGTTAAAGAATTATTACTTTAAGGAAGAAGTTTAAATGAGTGACATTAGCAACCGCGTTAAAAAAATCGTTGTAGAGCATTTGGGTGTTGAGGAAGCAAAAGTTGTTGAAAACGCGAGCTTCGTTGATGATCTTGGTGCGGATAGCTTGGACCAAGTTGAATTGGTTATGAAGTTCGAAGATGAATTTGGTTGTGAAATTCCTGACGATGCTGCTGAAAAGCTGACAACAATTAAGTCAGCGATTGCTTACATTGAATCTCAGAAAGCGGCTTAAATCATAAAGGAAATTAATTAATGCGTCGCGTGGTTGTCACCGGTATTGGGATGGTCAGTCCCTTAGCCAATGGTGCTGAAACATCATGGAAACGTCTGATACAAGGTGAATCTGGTATTAGACCAATTCATGCGTTTGATGTGTCAGATTTGCCTGCTAAAATTGCAGGGATGGTGCCATTAACGGCAGATGAATGCCCTGATTATTTTAACATTGAGGACTATGTTCAGGTAAAAGATCAGCGCAAAATGGATCGTTTCATCGTGTATGCGATTGCAGCGGCCACACAAGCGGTTAAAGATTCGGGTTGGAAGCCAACCGAAGAGGAAGACTGCGAGCGAACGGGTGTTATTATTGGTTCTGGTATTGGTGGTTTGCCTCAAATTCATGACACAACTCTTGTGTTGAAAGATCAAGGTACACGACGTGTTAGTCCTTTCTTTATCCCGGCCTCTTTGATCAACCTTGCGTCAGGTCATGTATCCATTCAACATGGCTTTAAAGGGCCAAATCATGCTGTGGTGACAGCCTGTGCGACCGGTGCTCATGCCATTGGTGATGCAGCCCGTCTGATTCAATATGGGGATGCTGATGTGATGGTTGCTGGTGGTGCAGAAGCTGCTGTTTGCCGTATCGGTATGGCTGGTTTTGCAGCTGCTCGAACCCTATCGACTAATTTTAACGATGTTCCTGAAACAGCGTCTCGTCCATGGGATCAAGACCGTGATGGTTTTGTGATGGGTGAGGGCTCCGGTATTGTTGTGCTGGAAGAATATGAACACGCAAAACGTCGTGGTGCTAAAATTTATGCAGAAGTTGCTGGGTATGGTCTGTCAGGTGACGCTTATCATGTAACCTCTCCGGCAGAGGATGGCGACGGTGCTTTTAGAGCCATGCGTCTTGCTTTAAAAAATGCGTCCTTAAGCCCTGAGTCGATTGATTATATTAATGCCCATGGAACATCAACACCTGTTGGTGATCCAATAGAAGTCAAAGCTGTGAAAAGACTTTTTGGTGATCATGCTTATAAATTGGCGATGTCTTCAACAAAATCGTCTATTGGACATTTGTTAGGAGCTGCTGGAAGCGTTGAGGCTATTTTCTCCGCTTTAGCTTTGCGCGACAATGTGATGCCACCCACATTAAATCTTGATAACCCTTCTGAAGGGTGTGATCTAAACTTTGTTCCAAAGAAAGCTCAAGAAAGAAAGTTGGATATTGTTATGTCTAATTCTTTTGGGTTTGGTGGAACGAATGCGAGTTTGATCTTAAAGAAAGTGGATTGATCTTGGTTCAATAAAAATGCGTACAGGTGTCGTCGTCAATGACACCCTTACCGTCATGGCTGCTCCGTCACATGGGTTCTTAAGCACTATAAAACAAGTACATAATCGCCGTCATGGCGAACCCCAGAGGGGCGTGGTCATCCAGAAGAGAAGCCTCAACAGAACACACGCACCGTCATGGCGAACCCCAAAGGGGTGTGGCCATCCAGAAGAAAAGCCTCACCAGAACACACGCACCGTCATGGCG
>DAHVSZ010000136.1 GCA_027328625.1 Candidatus Paracaedibacteraceae bacterium
ACTGCGTTACTTTGGAATGATATTAATTTTCAAGATTGTATAATTAAAATCAGGACTTCAAAAAATGGCTTTTCAAGGACGATACCAATGTCGATAAAGTGTAAAGAAGTGTTAAATAGTTTAACGGGTGAAGATAATAAAGTTTTTAACATTCGTAATGATTCCATTACACAAGCTTTTAGTAGAATTTGTGACCGTGCGTAAATCGAAGATTTACGTTTTCATGATTTGCGGCATGAGGCTGTGAGCCGACTTTTTGAAAAAGATTTTAATATTATGGAAGCGGCAAGCGTATCGGGTCATAAAGATTTAAGAATGTTGAAACGCTACACTCATTTGAAAGCTGAAAGTCTTGTTGAAAAAATGAGGTGAAATATGTTTACTGTTATACTTGTGATATTTACTTATATCTTCGTAAGAAAGAGTCATAAACAATATCTGGCATGGAAAAAAGACACAACCAGAGTTGGTTATGATGAGGATGATTAAATAAAAAGGGATGACCACTTCCTTTTTATTGTAGCGCAAAATTATATCGCTGGCCAATAAAATATTACCCCTAAAATTAATGGGGCTTTATTATGGAATAAGATGGTGCCATGGCAAACACAAGAATAATACATGAAAAAACCAAAGGAAAAAGCGATATAGAGACAGCGCTTCTTTCTTCTTCTACTCTAGAAAAAGCATTAAGAGATCATTGGAATGCAGAAGGTGATGGTCTTGGTAAGCTTGCAAGTAATGTGCAAGCTGATTTACCTTTTGGTGTTGCAGACCGATTAAGACAGCTTGCTAGCATCCGCAATAAAGCTGCACATGAACCAGATAATTTTAAATTATCTAATAAAGACCGCTTTCTAGATGAGGCGCATGATCTTCATCTTGAACTCACTCAGCGTAATAAATCTACGCTCAGATTTATCAGGCGCATATTGAAATCTAAAAACAGAGGGCAAATAGTTCGAAGAGAATCAATTGGAGCACACTTATTATGGTCTCTTATTTTCTTCTTTATATGGTTATTTGTATTTATTGGCGCATGGCCTTTAAACCTGATTCTGCTAATCCTTATGTACACAAAAAGGTTGCGGATTAAGGTCACATTGATAGCGATGGTTATTGCAAATATTTCCGCCTTGATACTTGCATTAACCGATTATGGCCCAACAGGACATATACCAAAATTATACACGACCATAGCTGTACTTATTTCACTACCGTTAGCATGGTATTCAAACAGATATAAAAGCTGACCATATTGTTAATCACACCGCATTTTTATTATAGGATTAAATGGTGAAAAAAGAAATATATCGTCAATGGTTAGAAGCAAAGAAATATGATCAAGCCACTATAGCTGCTCAGATGTATCGCACATCTCGCGTTGAAGAGTACCATGGTGATCTTGACGAACATTATGCCAACGACAGAATGAACAGTTTGATTGAATCGCTGAGTTATTCAAAAAGCGATGAGAGAAACAACCGTCCAAACCCAAGCAAAATCCCATTTAATGGCGATATCCACAACAACATTGCTTCTTATGGAAACGCGATAAAGAGATATATAAGATTTATTATTGAAACAAGCGATGGAGTCATTAACGTCGAAGAATGCTCTGACGAAAAAATACTCAGCCAGAATATAGTAAATGATATTGAGGGGCAGAGAATTGGGTTAGAACGTGATATGCAAGCGGCACTCAGATTGGATATACAACAACTTGAACAAGGTATAGTGATCATTGATGAAGGTGTAGAACGATCAGTAGAGTCTGGACTAATTGATATAACAGCTCGTGATATAGACGGGATAACTGTCGTAATTGAACTAAAAGCAGGGCGCGCTAGAAGGGATGCTATTGGGCAAATTCTAAGCTATATGGGTGACATTGCCATTGAAGAAGACAATGGTAAAGTACGTGGAATACTAATTGCGTCTGATTTTGACGGGAAGACTAGGGCTGCTGCGAGAATGGTGCCAAATATTACGCTTCTTAAATATAGCGTGCGATTTGCATTCTCGGATGGGCACTATTGAAAGGCACTCTGAAACCCTAATAATCACGGTATAATCATGACAACCATTGACAACATGAAAGACAGTTTATTATCAAACATGACCTTATCTAGAGCGATTTGGTGGAGAATGACATGGCGACAAACATTGTTTGCCATCTTTATCACATTAATCTTATATGTGTTTGATGGATACCACTTATTAGAATCGCTCTCTCACCCAAAAGATATTTTTACTTTAATTGCAGAATTTGCGGTAGAGGCTCCAATCATATTTATATCATTTACATTATTTAGTGTGCTGATATTAAAACGTCAGATATGGAAAAATAAAACATCTATAAATGGTGTAGAAACTAATATTTTATTTTCAGGTGCAAAACAAGAAAATAAACTTACGACGCTTGAGGCGCTGATAGTTTTTATTGCTATTTCATGGAGAGCATGGCTGTTAAATGGTGCCCTACTATTCTTCCTTTGGTGGATTCCCGGTTTTTTCATCATATCTTACTTAATTGCAAAATTAATGGCGATCAACTGGTATGCCACATACCCGCTTGGAAATTTAAAACTCGTTATTGTCAACCAAGAGCAACCGTCAAAATATGGCGTGGAAAAACGATAAAACAAGAGTTGGTTATGATGAGTATGCAGGTTATGAACATCAATACATCAAGGAAAAATAAGGTATGAGTTTAGTTAGCAGATGCGCATTAGCTATGATGGTAGCCTCTTCAGTCGCATTAAGCGGGTGCGCCACAGTCGTTACAAGTAACGACATTAGTTTTCCCGTAAAAAGTAAACCATCAAGGGCAACGGTCATTGTTCACAGAGTTAACGGTTCCGCAAAAACAAAGGCCATTGCCATTACCTGCATTACCCCATGTCATTTAACATTAAGACAAACCCATAGCTATTTAATTAAAATTAAAAAATCCGGCTACAAGTCTTTCAGTAAGGAAATTAAATCTGATGGATCAATCGAAGGTTTTGGCGGCAGCCTTGCCGGAAATTTACTTGTTGGTGGCCCTGTTGGTTTAATTGTAGATGGGGTGTCAGGGGCAGATGATCGCTTATTCCCCGGACATATCACAGTAAAACTTGTACCAAAGAAAAGTAATACATTGACCGATGCCAAGATATTAACATTCAAAAAAGTAGGATAATTTCTTATTGTCAGAATAACAACCCCGCTTGCGCGGGGTTTCTTTATTTATGTTTTTCTGGTTTTGGTTTCTCCGGTTCAACGGGTGGGGTTCCGACCTTCGCACTGGTGAGGCGTTTGACAATGGGGACAATTTTGGGGACACTGAAAACTATTGAGGGATGTTTAAAGACGTGTAGGCAAGTGTGGTAAAATGATGAAAAACAAGAGGTTAAACATCATGGGTATAGCAGTAAAAAGGGGGTTGAACGCTTTCGCAATGCGAAGGTCGGGAGTTCGATCCTCCTCCGCTCCACCAAATAAAAAAGGCTTAGGCATACCGCTTAAGCCTTTTTTTGTTGCTGTATTGAATTTGTGATCCACCTTGAGAGTGAGTATGGCCTGCCATCAATGAAAGAAAAGACCGCGATGAAACCCGCATAAGCTGGCAGGTGAGGATTCGTAAGGCGGGATACCCAGTTCAGGTCGAAACCTTTCGGACTTCGGACTAAGGCCGAACACGCCAAGCATACCTAAACCCCGATGTGCCTTCGCGTCCCTTTTGTTCAGTTTATCAAATACTACTGATGTTTCTCCGGCCATTCGCAGCATTGGAAAAGCGGACAGCGACCACAGCGCGGTCGTCTGGCCGTGCAGGTATAGCGACCATGGAGGATCAGGAGATGGTGGGCGTCCTGCAGGTATTCGGCGGGTACCGCCGCGAGCAGGGCCTTTTCGACGGCCAGGGGCGTTTTACCGGGGGCGATCCCCGTCCGGTTGCCTACCCGGAAGATATGGGTATCTACCGCAATGGTGGGGTGCCCGAACTGGGTATTGAGGACGACATTGGCGGTTTTACGCCCGACACCGGGGAGCGCTTCCAGCGCCTTCCGGTCTGCAGGCACCTCGCCGTCATGCAGGGCCAGCAGTTGTTGCGCCAGGGCATGCACATGACGTGCCTTGGCGTTGAATAGCCCCAGGCGACGGATATGGATCTTGATGCCGTCTTCACCGAGCGCCGCCATCGCGTCGGGAGTGGGTGCCGCGGCAAAGAGTGTCTGAGTGCAGGCGTTGACGGCTTTATCCGTACTTTGCGCGGAGAGCACTACGGCG
>DAHVSZ010000137.1 GCA_027328625.1 Candidatus Paracaedibacteraceae bacterium
CTGACGAGCAATTAGAGAATTATGCAGGAGCATCAGGAGGTGGTATTGAAAATAATGATATTTCTAATGAAGAGTCTGAGCAAAATTCAGAAATTGAGCAATCGCAAGAAGCTGGCATTGATAGCAATATTTCTGATATAGAATCAGGCGAAACTTCAATTTCAGGAGATTTAGATGAAATGATGGATCAGGCTGGTTCCATTCCTCACGAAAATGGTGAAGATAAAACTCAAGATCCAGAACTTGAGCATTCTCACGATCAAGATCATGAACCTTCTAGATAAAAAATTAAAGGCGCTCCGTGCGCCTTTAATAATCTTAATTAAATGCAATTTCAACTAAGGAGATTTGTATGGAAAATCTAAAGAAAAAAGAACCTAAACCGTCAGATGCAAAAAATACATTTGATCACGCAGATAGCTTATATATATTTCGTGATGCTTCCGCCGAAAATCTTACTTCATCTTTAGTAATAGGCGAAACATCAATGTCAAAATCTTTAGATGAATTGATGGGTAATGTTGCGGCCATTTCTCACGAGAATGAAAAGACTAATGATAAAATTCAAGATCAAGAATTTAACCAAACTCATGAAGTTTCCAGATAACCACAATAAAAGGCGCGTCATGCGCCTTTTCTGATTGCTAACCACTTGTAATTATTAAATATTATCGTATACTGTCATATCGCAACGGTGACGAATGGCCTAGAATCAACGAAAAGGTCGTAAGTGTAGCAATTATACCCCGGAAAGGAGAATTTCAAATGTCCAGAACTCCAGAAAACGACAAAGCAATGACTTCAGCCGAAAGAATGCGGAGAACCCGTGATCTTCAGAAAAAAGAAGATGCAGAAGCGTTAAAAGATTTTAAAAGCGCAAGCGACAAAACTTTAGCGCGTTTGCTGCTTAAAAAAATAACTGAGAATGATCGTTTAAATCGTAAATCAAGACTGGAAAATGAAAAAATATATATTGCAATTATTAAAGAATTAAATGGTCGATACATTTAAAAATAATAATTTGCACTCTCTAAAAAATATGTTATAGTATTTATTAGGTGTTTTTAAATACCTAAATTTGTAGTTCCCTATCGCACCCCGAAGTGTTAAATCAAGCCCCGCAAAAGCGGGGTTTTTTATTGCATTAATTACAGAAAATAGCAAATAAGTTAATGTAAAATAATGTATTCTATATAAAGAAAATTGTTTATATAAACTTGCATTCTCTAAAATATATGCTTAAATATACACAGGTTGTTATGTAAATTACTTTCACACTTTAAAAGGGTATATATCATGTTTACTAAATCTATGGTTGTTGCTGCTGTTTTACTTTCCTTCTCCGCAAGTGTTTTTGCGGGTTCAGAATTAAATTTCGGGTTCAACGAAAACCTTTCTAATCTTCCAAATTCGTCAAATGCTGGAACGCAATCGAATCCAGGCTTCAATCTTGGTTATGAATATTCTTTTGGAAAGATTAGTATTTTTGGAAAAGTGAAAGACGGGCAACGCGCAAATATCGAACAGGGCGGAGTTTCATACACATTCAATATGGGCAATAGATTATTTATTGCGCCAGATATCTATGTCGGCAGAATGCGCGTAGGAACAGGAAATGGAAATACAAATACAGGTAGTGGAGTTCGTTTAACGAATCCGCTTACAGGATTCATATTTTCTGGACCAGCGCCAATCTCTGCCAATCAAATAAATTATACTTATCAAAAATATAATGCTGCGTATGCAGATTATGCTGGAGTTGGTACAGAAGTAGGGTATGCAATCAATAACAAAACATTAATTTATGGAAATATAGGTATCGCTGATGCTTTTGGAGGGCGAATTACAGGACAAAGCGGAAGCGGTTTTGAATACCAAACCGGTGTTGGTGCAACTTATGCTTTTACAAAAGCATGGGCAGTGAATACAAGTTACAATTTGTACGATTTAAATATGAATGGAAATTCAGCCACAAGTAATAATTTAGGCGTTGGTTTGATATACAAATGGTAAAGAACTGGGCGCGAAAGCGCCCACATTAAAGGAGAATGAAATGTTTACAGTGATTTTAGTGCTTTTAGCGGCTGCTTTTCTTTTCTATAAAGGAAAAAAAGGAAAGAAAAAATGAATATCGAAGAAATAAACGCCTCTCTTAAAAAGAGAGGTATTAGTTACTGGATCATAAAAAATGATATCAATTTTTTACTCAGAAGATATGAAAAGCATTATGAAGCTCCAATAACTATCTTATGTACCAGAGATTTACAGCCAATACTTAATGAACTGAAAATGAGGAAATTAATATGAAACTCTACAAAAATACACCAGATTTATATATCTACGCATCGCTGATAACATTTTATGGGGCAATTCTTTTTTTATGGATGATACTAGCATACGATATTAGAAATAAAATTTTTGATATCAAGCTAGCATTGTTAGAATTTGCAGTTATTATAATCGGATTTTTGTTCGCAAGAATGCGCGAAACAAAAAGAATAAAAATACTCTAGCTTATATAATGTGCTTAAAAAAATTCCCGCGCCACCCCTACGGGCTGCCCTAGCGCGGCCCGTTTGTACGGGTTTTTTATTATACTTTTTACTGGCGCATATGCTTTATTGTCATCAATTAAAGAATTGCATTTAACGTGCCTAACAACTTGTTTTACAGTCAAAATAATTTTACATTATGCAAATAAATATCTTAAAAAAGGCTTGCGAAAATCTACCAATTTGATATTATGAACTTACGGTAATTAATTAAGGAGCAACAAAATGAAAACAGTAAAAGACGCAACCGAAGCTTTTAAAACCGTTAATAAGTTTATTGGATCGAGGCAATTAAAAGCAATGGCTGATGGAATAAGGTCAGAAGAAAGTCAGTATTTTTTAGACAAAACTTGTGAAATGGCAGAGATTATTAAGAACATGCCAAAATCTTATGAAACCGAAGGGCAGGGTAAGGAAGCAATTGCGATTCTTCATTACTTCACAGGTTCGTGGGATTGGTACATCACAGAAAAAGACAAAGAAGAAGAGCAATTGCAGTCTTTTGGATTGGTCAGCGGTTTTGAAAAGGAATATGGGTATATCTCAATCAAAGAAATTATAAGAGCAAATGCAGAGCTTGACCTACACTGGACAACTAAAAAATTGAAAGACATTTAAAAGCATGAGGCGGTTTTACCGCCGCCTCTTTTCTTTTACTTTGAAGCGTTGTAAAATATCACCTTGTAAAACTTACTTTTTTAGGAGATAAAAAATGGTCATGACAACTGAAGAAAAAAAAGAAGCACTTCGGAAACATATAGAATTTTTAAATAAACAGCTTGAAAAAGCTGAAAAGGGAGAAGAATTTTTAGTACGACAAACTAATAGAACATTAAAGTTGAAGTATTCACCTGAACATAAAGCCGCAATAATAAAAATATTACAAACAAAAGGGAAGGGCGCGGCTTTGGTTATCGGTTTTTTAGACAAAGAGTTTTTTACAAAAGAATTCGATCAAGAGATTGAAAAAGAGTTGATCGAAGCAGGAGTTAAAATTCTTGACGAAAATAAGCCAAACAAACGGAAAGAAAAAATTGCACCTGTTGCACCAGAAAAATTAATACCCGAAAAACATAAATAAAAATAAACCCCGCGCAAGCGGGGTAATATTTTAATTAATCATCTTCGTCATAACCCACTCTTGTTTTATCGTTTTTCCATGCTAAATATTTTTTATGACTTTTTCTTACAAATATATAAGTAAGTATCACAAGTATAACAGTAAACATATATCACCTCATTTTTTCAACCTTTTATGATGCATCTTATCAGATATCTCGCCCATTATTTCTGATCCTATTTTGTATAAATCATCCACTTCTTTTTTATTTTTTAAAGCTTGCTGAAAATAATCGCTAGACATTAACCCGATAACAATGGCACATGATAATTTTTTATTTTTGATAAAAAATCTAAGAATTTTATACTCTTCTTCCGTGTTATTTTGAAGTGTTTTCATCATTTGATGCATACCTCTCGAAATTTTGCTCTGATTTATCTCATTTGCATTATCAAAGCTGTCAAAAACTTCTTTAAGACCTTCTGAAAATAGCTTAACCCGTTTATTTCTATCAGCTTCTGACTCTATTAACTTCCCATGATAATCTATCATATATTCTCCATTAGCCCATTTTTTCAACAAGGTTTTCAGCTTTTAAATGCGTGTAGCGTTTC
>DAHVSZ010000138.1 GCA_027328625.1 Candidatus Paracaedibacteraceae bacterium
CTTGGCCTAGTCAAACAGCTAATAATGAACCATTAACTACTTTTGATAGGAGAGAAAAGTTATTATCTTACAAAAATCAATTTAATAAGGGCCCAACTGCTTTAATATGCCATGGAGCAAACCCAGGGCTAGTTACACATTTTACAAAGCAAGCTCTTTTAGATATAGCAAATGGAAGCTGTTCGCAACATGTTTCTTACAATGATGAAGGATGGGGATTATTAGCTAAACAAAATTCTATTAGAGCTATCCATATCTCTGAAAGAGACACGCAATTTAGCAATATGCCACGTCAACTTAACGAGTATATTAATACATGGTCTATAGAAGGGTTTTTAGAAGAAAGTGCTGAAAATGCTGTTTTTGCTTGGGGATCTCATGAAGAAGAAATCCCAGATCATTTTATAAAAAGACGTCTGGCTACTAACAAAGTTAATATGATCGAGCTTAATAAAGCAGGTGCCTTAATTAAAATGATAAGTTGGGTGCCTAGTTTTGGAAGTTTTCATGGATTTTTAATTCCTCATCCAGAAGCCTTTTCAATCGCAGAGTTATTCAGTTATAAAGATGAGACAGGGTTTATATATCATCCAACAGTACATTTTGTGTATCAACCTTGTAATGATGCTTTACTTAGCATGCATGATTCCTTAGTACAGACAAATAAAGATTTTAAAAAGCGTTTATTATTTGATGATATTATTGGAGGTATGGATGAATTAGGTGCTTTAATCCTAAGAGAGGATACTTCTGATGTTTATTGGTATGGTTCACGTCTTGACATTGATCAGGCGAGAAATCTTTCTCCAAACAATAATGCCACTTCTTTACAAGTTGCAGCGGGAGTATTAGCTGGCATCATATGGATTTATGAAAATCCTAATTTAGGATTAGTTGAACCAGAACAAGTTGACTTTAAAAGAGCTTTAGATATTGCCTCTCCGTATCTTGGAATATGCGAAGGATATTCAGCTGATTGGGAGCATCATAGATCTTCCGACTATTTAGCCAACCCTTATAAATGGAAGTTTTCAGAACTCTCAGTAAACTTGATCTAAAGTTATGGCCAGAAAAGCTTTAATTGAAGAAGATCAAGATTTTGAGTCTGCAGAAGATGTAATTAGAACGTTACAGCCAGATGAACCTATTCTTTGTATTAGTAAAAACTCACTAAAAGATTCTGCCGAAACGTTCTTAGAATTATTTCCTGGGCTCACATTATATGCTGTTAAATGCGCACCACACTCTTTAATAATCAAAAGTTTATCTAAGTTGGGAATCAATCATTTTGATACTGCCTCTTTAGAGGAAATTAAATTAATAAAATCAATCAATCCAACTGCAAAATGCTATTTTAATCATCCAATCAAAAAGAAAAAAGAAATTGAGTTAGCTTTTAGTCAGTTTGGAATCAGGGATTTTGTAATAGATAGTTCAAACGAGTTAGATAAAATCGCAAGTATCATAGATATAAGTCAAATTACATTGCAAATAAGACTTAATACAAAAACAGGTTCAACATCTTATGATTTTAGTAATAAGTTTGGAATGAATACTGATGAAGTTGTGAACCTGTTAAAACTATTAAAAGGCAGCAAAACAAAACTAGCTTTATCTTTTCATGTAGGCTCACAATGTGAAAATCCTGAAGCTTACAAATGGGCGTTAAGTTTATGTAAAAAAGTAATTGAAGAAAGTGAAGTGAACTTAGAATATTTAAATATTGGTGGAGGATTTCCTGGTTATTATCCTCAAAGAATCATTCCTCCATTGACAGTATACTTTAATCTTATAAAGGAATGTTCTGATTTTTTTAAATTACCGCCATTATTATGTGAACCCGGTCGTAGCTTAGTGTATAACTCTGGAACTCTCATCACACAAGTTATTGGAAGAAAAGAGGATAAGCTTTATCTAAATGATGGTCTTTATGGATCTATGGGTGAAATAGACTATGCAAAAATCAACCCAGAAGTAAGAGCTATTAGTCTAAAGAATCGTTTAACTACAGACTTACAAAGATACAAGATATTTGGTCCAACATGTGATTCATATGATGCACTAAAATATCAATTCTGTTTACCAAAAAATATTCAAGAAGGAGATTGGATCTTATTGTCAGATTTGGGCGCATATTCTATATCATTGACAAGCAAATTCAATGGATTTACAAGTGACAAAGCATATCTTGTATATTAACATTTGACTCGATGGATAAGAATTTGAAATATGAGTAGATTGTTAATAAAAAACTTTGCAACAAATCCCTATCTTTTTACATTCGAGATCGGACTTTCCTTAATTTAATATGAAAATTGCAACTGATGGTGTGTTGGCTATGTTGAAATTGTTTATATAAAATTCTAAAAAAGAATAATAAATTTAGGATAAATTACATGAAAAAAGTCATACAGTATATTTTTGTGGTTTTTTATTAGAAACAACTATCCATCCTCTCCTTGAGGTTGGCAAAACGGTATTGGAGCCATTTCTAGAAACAGAAAATCTTAGGATATTTTCATGAAAACCAGTTTCACAGATGACCCTAAAGATTTTTCGGTGGGAGGGGAGCAAGTAAATATTACCCATGCCTCTCAGTATGTTATTTTAGATGCACTAGAAGAGAGCAGTGGCGAACCTTATCGGAAATATCTTTCTAAAATTCCCTTCAAAAATCGAGTATTAATTACTCGTAAAAACTTATCTGCTGAAGCAGAAAAGAATGTAAAAACTATCTTTTCAGAAGTTATTTTGGTTGAAAATTATTATCTTTCCGCTGCCGTTGAAGAAATTATTGTAAGTCTCCATAAAAAATCCCCTATAAAAAGAATTTTAACAGAAGCTACAGAAGAATTTGATATTATGCGCGCAGCAGACTTAAGAGAATATTTAAGGATTGAAGGTCAAAATTCTAAAAGTGCGCTTGCTTTTAGAGACAAGGTTGTGATGAAGCAGCTTGTGGAAGAGCATAGGTTTTCTGTACCCGGATTTAATTCTACAAATACTGGGCTTGATTTAATAAGATTCATAGACAAACATGGATTTCCTGTTATTGTAAAGCCCCGGAATGGACTAGGGTCTGTTAAAACAACCGTTCTAACAAATGAAGGAGAACTAAGAGAATTTTTAAAGGCAAATTATAATTGCGAGGCTTTTTCAAATTTAATGGTTGAATCGTTTATACAAGGTGAAGTTTACCATGTAGATGGAGTTTGCCAAAATGATCTAATTGTTTCTTGGCCTTCGCGATATATCAATTCATGTTTGGAGATGGCTGTAGATCGTAAGATGCTTGGAAGTCACTTATTATCGAAAACAAACCCGCTTACACAGCGATTAAAACGATACGCAGAAGGTCTAATTCCATTGTTTCCTATCCCACCACAAACTCCTTTTCATTTAGAAGTCTTTATAACTGAAAATTCTCAAGATATTATTTTTTGTGAGATTGCTTCTCGAGTTGGAGGTCACATTAATAATAACTGGAAACAAGGGCTTGGGATTGATCTTGAACAATTCTACTATGATGCTCAATGTGGGATTGAGCATCGTTTTGAAGCTGGATATAAGGAAGAACCTGAGTACATACCAGGGTGGCTTCTCTTCCCAGTTCGAGTAAATCAGACCATTGAATACATAGAACCTATTTGTCCATTTGATTTTTGCACAAATTACGAGGTACTAATGAAAGTAGGAGACAGAGCAGAATCTGTTTTAGGAATATGGAGTAATCTTGCAAAAATCCAAATTTTGGCAACATCTGAAGATGACTTTGCTATCAAAGCAGAGAAAGTCAGAGTTTGGTTTGAGAATACCTTAAGATACAAACCTTTAAGTGTCACAAATACTTTTGATGATAAAGTTGAGAGCTATACGCAACCAAAATCTGAAAGCGGATTTCAGAGTATGAAAGCTGTCATTGATTCACTCCATCATTAATGCTGTAATTTTGGAATAACATCTGTAAGGTCAAGTAATTCACTGACAAAAATTGAAAAATTTTTGAGGAGTTTATCAGTTTAAAGCTTGTGGTCTTAACTGATAAGAACTGAACCATATTCAAGATTAAAGCGTAACAATGTAACCGTCAAAAGAACTGCATCTTTTTTTAAAGGAGGGAATGTGTCAGATTTTTGTTGTTAAATTTTTAATAGGAAACAACAAAGATGTCCTTTTTTTTCAGAGACT
>DAHVSZ010000139.1 GCA_027328625.1 Candidatus Paracaedibacteraceae bacterium
AGGATAATTAGATTGAAACTCTGAACAAGTATTGAAAAATTTGGGTTATCGATTCATAATTGACTCCAAAGCCTCACGTGATGATTAATTACACGGTTGTCGCAGTATATACCTACAGCCTAAAAACCAGTTTATGAATTTTTTTTAGTTATCCCAATGAATTTATAACATACAGATAAAAAACTATCTATAAACTTAATAAGATGTCACATAATATTGTTGATTTAGTCATTTCTGTATGTGTAGACTTGAAATATAAGATCTATTAAGTAATTGTATTATTGATTTTGCGATAATTTTTAACTAATTTTGCATTAAAAATTACAGAAAGGTAGATAATTATTAGTCAAGTTAGTCCTATAAAAACAGATTTTGATTCTAAATCATCACCATTAATTTTTAATAAAGAGATTTTGGGGACGTGGGAGTGGGATATTGGTCGCGATTTGATTTATTTTTCACCCAACATGTTAAAAGTTCTTGGTTTTGAAGAGAGTATCGGTTTTAAGAGTGATGAATGGATGGATAGGATTCATCCAGATGATTTGTCTGGTTTTAAAATTCAAATTTATTCTTGTATTAGAGGGACTGAAGCTTCTTTTGAAGTTAACTATAGAGTTCGTGATAACACGGGGAGTTGGAAACGAGTTCTTGATAAAGGTTGTGTAACTTCTTGGAAGAATTCAACCGAACCTGAGATTATTTCTGGTATTAAGACCGATATCACTTTTCAAAGTGATTTTAACTTGGTCACAGACACTATCGAATTGATTGATGAAACTGTAGGTTCGTTCGATATGAGTAATGAAGTTGATAAAGTTAAAGAGAATTATTTTACTCATGTGTTAAAAACGATTTTGCGTTTAACAGAGAGTGAGTTTGGTTTTATCGGGAGTGTTGTGAGTAAGGGGAGTGAAAAATTTTATAACATAAAATTTTGTGGATCTAGGATATCTGGCGTTTTGATTAGTGAAAATGAAGTGCCACGTAATCTTTCAAGTCATTTATCTGTTTTGTTTCAATCTAATAAACCTTTTATTTGTAATAATCCTTTTAAGGAACCTTTTGATTTCCCAGGAATTGATGATCCAGAAGTTCTAAAATGTTACATGATAATACCAATTTATGTTGGCTATAAATTAATTAAAATTATTGGAATTGCAAATCGTTTAGAGGGTTACGACAAGTTAACAATTGCTAAGTTGATTCAACCAACAATAGATGCACTTACGAATTTAATGCAGACTGATCATCAGAAATTAGATGTTGTTAATGAACAGAATTTATTAAAGCTATTTATTAGGTATACACCTCTAGCAGTTACAATGATTGATATAAATTTCTGCTATTTAGCTGCAAGTGAGGCTTGGCTAAGATTATTCAACTTACAAGATAAAAATCCAATTGGGACTCCATTAGCACAAGTCAGTGGGAATCATGTTTCACAAAAAATTTTTGATCTACTTAGGGGGTGTTTACAAGGTAAAATTGTTAAAAATAATGTGGATAACGTTGTTCTTTCAGATGGCTCAGTAATGTGGATGAAATGGGAAGCTCATCCTTGGTACAGTGAAAAAGGATCTGCTGGCGGAGTTATTATATTTATTGAAGACATAACAGAGAATAAAGTCTTAGAAGCTAAAATGAAAAAGATGGTAGCAGATCTTTCAAGATCGAATTATGAATTAGAAAGATTTACTTATGGATGTTACCATGATATGAAAGAGCCTCTTCGTGGCATGGCCTGTATGGCCCATCTGATTATTAAACATAATGCAGGAAGCCTTGATGAAACAACTCAAGAATATTTGCAATATATTATAAATGGTGCAAATCGATTACAGCGATTAATTCAAGATATTCTTGTTTACTCCAAAGCTGGTATAAAAGAATTTGCTCAAGAGAATGTCTCAATCCGAGAAATTCTAAATGAAGTAAAAAGTATTTATGCTATCCAATTTCTTGAACATAAAGTTGTCATAAAAGAAGGCTTTATACCTCAATATGTTTGGGGAAATAGAGAACAAATTATTCAAGTGTTTCAAAATATAATAGAAAACGCAATAAAATTCCGATCAAAAGATGTTCCTGAAATTTTTATTACATCAGAGATTTCTGATGATGGATTTTGGCATTTTTTGATTAAAGACAATGGGATTGGTATTGAAGAAAAATATTTTGACGATGTGTTCGTTGTCTTTAAACGTCTTCATAGTCGACAAAATTATCAGGGGTCTGGAATTGGCTTGTCTTTATGCCAAAAGATCATAGAGATGAGCGGCGGAAAAATTTGGATTATTTCTAATGAGGATAGTGGAAGTACCATCCACTTTACCTTACCATCTTCTCCATTTTAGAGAATCTAGATTTTCTAAGTGTTATTGCATTGGATGTTTTAAGAAGTTTTATTGTCTAGATTAATATTAAATTTCAAAAATAAATTAGATATTGCAATATATATGATAATATAAATTATTATTGGTTCTGTAATGTCTTTTTTTGATAATTTAAGTGCAGAGCATACTCGCTGGTTTTCTTGGTGGCCAGTTGGAATGGGAATAGGAATTTTAGCGTATTTTGAGACCTCCTTTGAACCATCACTTTTTCCAATTTTATTGGCTTTATTTTTTGCAATAGGAGTATGGCTTTACGGCTTGATTACCAGACATCCATTTTATGAATCTTCTTTTCGATTTTTCTTATATGGCATTGTTTGTGTGATTATGGGGTTTGCATTGGCTAAAATAAGAACAAATTACCTGTCAACACCAATGTTAAAAGAGTCACTCAAAAATATACAATTAACAGGGGTGATTAAAGATATTGAACATATCCACCGTGGAGAAAGAAGCAGGAGTAGAATTACTTTAGAACTGCAAGAGCGTGAGAAATTCTCAGAGCCGGGTTTTCCAAAAATTGTTCGTTTAAATGCAAATAATGGAGCGATACAAGCAGAACCTGGTGATACAATTCAGTGTTCAGCCAGTATCTTACCTGTGCCATCTCCGATAAGTCTTCAAGGGTATGATTCACAAATTCAATCCTATTTTTCTGGAATAGGAGCGGTTGGGCGAATCAAAGGAAAGTGTCGTCATTTGAAATCAGCTGAACTTGGAACTTTAATGCAATGGCGTTATCAACTTACACAAACACTTCGCCGTAAAATGCCAGGTTCTAAAGGAGAAGTTGCTGCAGCTTTGGTAACAGGTGATCGCTCAGGAATCCCAAAAGATATCCGTCAAAATTTTACAGATGCTGGGATCGCTCATATCTTAGCGATATCTGGTTTGCATATAAGTTTGGTTGCAGGTCTTGTTTTTTGCATTATCAGGAGAGTATTTTCTTTTGTTCCATATTTTGCTGAGCGATTATTGATTAAAAAGTGGGCTGCTGTTTTCTCTATTTTTGCAACTGGGGGTTATTTAGCTATTTCTGGGTTTGGTTTTCCTGGTCAACGAGCTTTTATTATGATAACCCTTGCGATGCTTGGCATTTGTCTTGACCGAAGCCCAGTATCTTTGCGTTCACTTGCTATGGCAGCTACATTTATTTTGATTTGTTTTCCGGAGAGCATTTTATCTGTTAGTTTTCAACTTTCATTTGCAGCCGTCATCGCCTTGATTTCAGCATATGAAAACAATTCTCTATTTTTGAGAAACTGGGTAGCACAAGGAGGCTGGTGGAAGAAAATAATTGTAAACTTTTTAGGCATAACTATCACGACATTGGTTGCGACTGCAGCAACAACACCGCTTATTATTTCTACGTTCAATCGTTTCACAATGCAGGCAATCTTAGGAAACCTTTTAGCGATTCCATTGACGAGTTTTTGGATTATGCCTATGGCTCTTCTGAGCATGTTTTCTCTGCTTTTTAATCAATTTGATGGATTATTGCAGGAATGGGTATTTCAAACTTGGGCTTTTGGGATCGGATTACTGATCAAAGTGGCTTCAATGGTAGCATCTTTGCCAGGAGCAGCTATTTTGATATCAACACCTCATCCTCTTTTTTTGACATTGACTATTTTGGGTGGTCTTTGATTTGCTTTGTGGAAACAACCTTGGCGTT